>NZ_CP043930.1:5224722-5525000 GCF_009720525.1 Gimesia benthica | reverse complement strand
GTACGTCAACAAATGCAGCCTGACCGGCCTCGACTACTCCTTAAGCGTCCTGGCGACCGTCGTAAGTCGCCCGGAAAAGGGACGCATGGTGCTCGACTGCGGTCGTAAGACAATGCACCCTGACTTCCAACTTCCCCTGGTCAAAGCCTGGCCGGATGCCGAAGTCACCGCGCTGAGTGCAGAACACTGTGCCGTCAACCTGGGTCCCGAATCACAGGACCTCAAGATCGGCGACAAGATCGAGTTGATCCCCGGTTACGCCGACTTCACCACAATCCTGCACGAAAACTTCTACGGTTTCCGTAACGATCGTCTGGAAGTTGTCTGGCCGATCCAGGGTCGTGGCAAAATTCAGTAAGCTCAAGACTGACCGACCTGATCTAAACCTGAGCCTCGCACCGACGAGGCTCAGTGGATCATGGTCTGCAGGTGCCTGACCACATAGATCAGCACCGCCCCTCCGAGGAAGGCCAGATTACAGAATGTCGAGGTGACCGCCGCTTTCTTCAGCGTCGCGGGTAACACGAGCGCGAACAGAAACGTACCAGTCAGAATCATTCCCGGGCAGAGTATGGCCTGCTCGACAACGTGGGGTACGTCCCATTTCTGCACATGCCAGATGATATTCAGAAAGAAGACCCCCGCCATGTTGAACAGCGAGAGAAAGCCCATGATGGCAAATGCTTTCATTCGCGATGGTTTCTCAATCGGGTCGTCTACGATCAGACCGTTCGCCTTATCCACGTAGGCCCGCAGCAGCATCCCTCCGACAAATCCCCAGATCAGGATGGCCAGGAAGATATTGACGAGAAAGCGTTCCATAAAATCTGCTACCTGTTATGTAAAACTCATTTCTTTCCTGTCCCCGGCAAGCGTCACTGCAGAAATGCGTCTGGCTCCATGCCTGTGCCGCAGAACAGTTCAGCACCTTTTTCAGAATACAAAAACACACTGAATAAAAACACATTTCCGGTGTGCATTTTCAGGGAATGCCGGTAGTATTTCAGTAAAGAGAACTGCTCAGACAAAACTCCACAGTCGGCCCCTGCCCGCTCGTGATTCCCCTTGCACATCCAGTAAAGGAACTCGAAATTGAATCAGCCTGACGCTGATCATCAGCTCGAATACGCACGCGAGATGCTGCTGTTGAATCCCCTGGAAGAAGCCGATCAGATTCTGCACCGGCGGCTGCGCCTGATCAAACCAGCAACTTCAAAGCAACCATTCGCGGACGAACCTGATTCAGACCTGACGCAGAAAGAGCGGGTCAGCGAACAACTTGACAAGCTGAGAAGCTCATTCTGGTCACTCGATGACCGAAAACTTCAGCAACGACTCAAGGCCATCGACACCAGACCGTTTCCCCAACTGGCGATCTTTCACAGCAAACTCAAATCTGTTGCAGAATGCAGGCCCCTGTTCCAACAACTCAAAGCGCACCCCCGTAGTTTCCCGGAGTTTTATGACAAGTTCTGTAAACTGGTCATTGCCCCACCCGCCAAAGCGGTCACGCTCCGCATGAAATTCCTGGAAGAATCCCGCCGCGGACTGATGAGCCCCCGCTTCCCCAAGCCCAAAAAATACCGTCAGTTGGCTCAGATCATCAAAAAAGAGTTTCCCCAACTTTATGAACTGGAGAAAGTCTGGATCAATCAGCTGCTGGCCAAACGGAATCGCATTTCGACGCTGGATAATTTCTTCTGGGCGGTCAACAGGGTGGTCTATGGAATCACCTACCTGATTGTGATGTTAATCCTGGGATTCATCATCGTTTATGCCTCAGACTTTCTCAGCATGCTGTTGAGTTTTCTCGGCTGAGCCTAACCCTACAGAGGAGCCGGATATGAGTGGCCCCGATGAGCCACAATGGGAATTATTGCCTGACCGACCGGAAGATTTTTTCGGCCTGGAGGGGGATTACGATGTCCTGGATCTGAAACGGAAATACAATTCCTTTATTCGGAAATTCAAACCCGAAAAATTCCCGGAGGAATTCCAGAAAATCCGCGCCGCGTTTGAATCCCTGAACGACGCCCTCCGCTATGGCGAGCCCCTGCCGAGTTCACAACACCTGCAGTTTGACTGGTCCAGTGATACGGAACAGTCCGATTCCGAGCTTCAGAATGAATTGACAGGCTCACCCGCTGCAGATCCGCTCTACAATTCGTCCAGCGAAGCAACTGATAAAGGCCAGAAAACAGGTCTGCTGGAGCGACTCAAAGACGAACCGATCGACGTGCTGTATTCGGAATTGAAACAGCAGCCCTCAAAATCTCCCTACGATTATTACGCCCTGGCGGTCTTTGCGGACCTGTTGCCTGAGACGAAAGGCCATTTTGCAGGCTGGATCCTGGAAGGCCTCAAGGTTCACCAGGAAGAGCCCGGGCTGTTCGAATTACTGAAACAGTACTTCTCTCAGGAAATTCCACTCAAGGAACTCGCATCCCTGTTGCTCAAAACGTCTCGCATCGTCAACTCAGACCGCTTTTATTATCTGACCGAAAAAGGCTGGGATCGCCTGATCCGCAACGCCCCTTTCAAGATTTTTCGCAAGACACTCTCCAGCTGCGAAGCCAATTTACGCGACCATCGTGTCGACAACCTGCTGGTCTTCTATCTGCACATTCTGAAACCGGCTATCTGGAAAGCCAGTCAGAAATGGATCGACCAGATCTTTGCTGAAGTCGACTCCCACTACGATGAACTGCCTTACTGGCTGGAACGCGAGTATTACCTGCTGGACCTGCTCCGTCAGTACCGTGAGCAGCGGGACACGTTTATCCAGGAGAGTGCCATCCGTGAGACCATCGACAGGGCCATCAGAAATTACAGTGTGCTTCCCGAAAGCGAAGCCGACCTGGCCTTCCTCGAATGTCAGCTTCTGCTGATCTCCTACGAAGATGATCTGCTGACGGAATTCCCCAAGCTGGACAAACAGCTGCTCAATCTGCGAATCCTCTGGGAACTCATCGCCGATGATGTCTATGAGCGTGTGGAAGTCTATGTGGAATATAGCGAGAGTGAGCAGAGAGACTCGCAAATTCAGAAACTGGCCGATCAGCTGTTTCACGAAAATTATGGCCGTCGCTATCAGAACATTACTGAAATGACATCAACCACATATGTCCTGCTGTTTCTGGCTTCGATCATCTCTATTATTTATCTGATCTTTCGGATGTTTTCCTCTTTCTGGTCCTCGCTGCTCTACATTGGTCTCATTGTACTAACCAACTTTATTTTCTTTGTCCTCGCGGCCCTCTCCTCAAACTGGCTCAGAGACCGCTACTATCGTGCCGGCTGGCGGTTCGAGATCATGCGTTTCTTCCAGACCTGCTGGCTCCCCCTGGATGAAGTCGCCGAGGGACTGGAAGCCCTGAACGGCACCAAGAAAGATGATATCGAGTACGAAGAACTGGACGAAATCGCCAACCTCATGCGGCTCGACCCGGGTCTGTTCATCTACGTCACAGCCCAGCGATTACTGCACGCGAGTCACTGAACGTCATCTCCTGGAACACCGCTGTAAACGCTCTGGCTGAAGCCGCGAAATCAGTGTTTTTTAATTCAATTCACTCGAAACACTGTGAAAAAACTTTTTCCCTTGGCACTTCTCACACATCCCGATAACATAAACATGCGCTGATATTTAATGTCCCCCCCACCGGAGTCAGAAGTCCATGAGTTTTCGCCAATCCCAGACAGGCTGCTCAGAGTTCCGGAAGTCTTTGAATCTGCAGCGACGTGATTTTCTCAAAGCCGGCGGACTCGGGCTGACCGGATTGACACTCGCAGGACTCTTAGAGCACGAAGCACACGCTGGACCTGCAGCGAAGACAGAAAACTCGGTCATCATCCTCTGGATGCGGGGTGGTCCCTCGCAGCATGAAACCTGGGACCCCAAACCACTGGCCCCCGCCGACTACCGCGGCGCCTTTGGTGCTATCAAAACATCGGTCCCCGGCATTGAGATTGTCGACCTGATGCCCCGCTGTGCCAGCATCATGGACAAATGGTCGATTATTCGCAGCCTGCACCACACCAACGCCGGACATTCCGCCGGTGACCAGATCCTGTTTACCGGTTATCCCCCCGGAACGGATCCCACCACCAACGTCCATCCCAGTTGTGGTGCCGTGGTCTCAGAGCAACTGGGACACCTGACACCGGAGCTCCCTCCCTATGTCATGATCCCCCGCCAGGTACCGGGCACTGATTCCGCTTACCTGGGTGTCGCACACAAACCCTTCGAAACCCTGGCCGACCCGGCTAACGCAGGTCCTTTCACCCTGCAAAACTTCTCGCTGTTGGAAGGCATGAGTCAGAATCGTTTTTCCCGCCGCAAGGATTTACTGAAAGGGTTCGACCAGTTCCGCACCGACCTGGACCGCTCCGGTCAACTGGATGCGATCAATGAATTCCAACAGCAGGCGTTCGGCATCCTGAGTTCCGACAAAGCCCGCAAGGCCTTTGACCTGGACGCAGAACGGGACAGTACCCGCGACCGCTATGGCTTCACAGCCCGATACGATCCGATGGATCCCCGGCGCTGCAGTGCGAGTGCCTTCTCACAACGGCTCCTGCTGGGACGCCGCCTGGTGGAAGCTGGAGTGCGTCTGGTCACTGTCGACTGCCGCTGGTGGGATACGCACGTTGAAGGTTTTGACTCGATGAAGAACGGTTTCCTCCCCCGCTGGGACCAGGCTTATTCGGCCCTGATTGAAGACCTCGATCAACGGGGACTGCTGGAGTCAACCCTCGTCGTCGCCTGGGGTGAATTCGGACGCACCCCGCGGGTCAATAAGAATTCAGGTCGCGACCATTATCCGAATGTGTTCAGCGCCGCAATTGCCGGAGGCCCCGTCAAAGGGGGACGCGTCGTCGGCTCTTCCGATTCGAAAGGGGCTTTCCCCAAGGACAACCCGAAAACACCCCAGGACGTCCTCGCCACGATCTACCAGCACCTGGGCGTCAACACCGAGAAACACTACCT
The DNA here is from genome assembly GCF_009720525.1 of Gimesia benthica. Taxonomy (NCBI): domain Bacteria; kingdom Pseudomonadati; phylum Planctomycetota; class Planctomycetia; order Planctomycetales; family Planctomycetaceae; genus Gimesia; species Gimesia benthica. Next base: position 5,520,010 of record NZ_CP043930.1, on the reverse strand, counting down.
GGATCACTCCGGCCGCCCGATTGTGACGCTCCCCTTCGGAGAGCCGTTACACGAGCTGGCATGAACAGCAGACAGGTTACTCGTCGTCCACGCGTTTAATCAGCGCGTTGTAATCTTTCATGCAGCGTTTCACCAGATCCTTGAGTTCCTGAAACTCGGCCTGGTTGGCCTGCGAAGAATTGAGCAGAGGCTGCATCCAGCCCTGCATCAGATCGAACTGCGTTTCCAGCACATTCAACAATGAGCGGGGAATCTTATTGACCACGGTAATCCGGTCGTCGGGTTCCACAGCCGGTTTCTCAGCAGCCGCCTGCTGTGTTTCACGAGTCTGCAACGACTTCTCAAACAGTGTCGTCACATCTTTCGTCCCCGAGCTCAGAGCTGCCTGGATCGCGTGCAGGCTCTCAGAAAGATTCTGGAACCGCTCCGCGAATTCGCGGGCATATTGATCCAGGTTAGCCTCTGTTTTCTCTTCTGTCAGTCTGCCGATGCCGGCGTTCATGGCTTCGCGAATATCCTGCAGTCCTTCGCCCACATTTGCCAACTGTAGAATAGCCTGTGCCATGCGATCTTCACCGCCCACACTCTTTAACTGCTGATTCTTGCGGAATGACTTTTTGATGTCGTTCCAGCGCTGCAGCTCGGCTTCTTTCAGGATGCCCATCAGTTCCTTGAACTTCAGCAGGTTGGCTTCGGTATCCGAGGTCAGGGTCTGGGCGTCGTTTTCGTAGTTGGAAACAATCAGCGTTTCCAGCTCCCTGTCATTCATCACCGCAAAGACCTTCTCGGCGATGCGGTTCATGTTACGGTAGGACCCCTGCAGTTTGAACGCCGGTTCGGTCCGGTATTCGTCCGACTGGGCCGCAGAACGGATGTATTCACGGTTCACACTCAAAATCACGTCGCGAACCCGAATCAGTTTCTTCATCGTGGAAACCATCTCGTTCAATTCTTCGACGGAATAGTTGCCTTCCAGGTCGCCGCGTTCGCCGGTTCCATCCTCGGCCATCTGAATAATCGTGTAAACGTCTTTCTGACTGCGTGACGTGAGTGGATTCAAAACCGGATTCGAGGTGATACAGTTTTCCAGGTAGCTCATCTCGAACGCATCCGCGTGTTCGCCAATCACTTCACCCAGGTTATAAATGTCGGCCCGGTTTGAAAGCATGTCGGGGATCTGGAACTTTTCCCCACTCTCGGTATACGGGTTCCCAGCCATGACGACCGCCACTTTGCGCCCCCGCAGATCGTAGGTCCGTGTCTCCCCTTCGTAGACCCCTTCGATCTTCCGCTGGGCGTCACACAGAGAAATGAACTTCTGCAGGAATTCGGGATTACAGTGCTGAATATCGTCCAGGTAGATCATCACGTTGTCGCCCATTTCCAGCGACAGGTTCAGCTTCTTCACCTCTTCCCGGGCCCCCGCATTCGGTGCGGATGCGGGATCGAGCGAGGTCACCTGGTGCCCCAGGGCCGGCCCGTTGATCTTCATGAAGATAATCCCCAGGCGATTGGCGATGTATTCCATCAACGTGGTTTTACCATAACCCGGCGGAGACACCAGCATCAGCAGTCCCATCCGGTCGGTGCGTTTATTCTCGCCCGCTTCCCCCATCTGCTTGGCCAGGTTATCGCCAATCACCGGCAGATAAACTTCATCCAGGAGACGGTTCCGGACAAACGAAGTCAACACCCGCGGACGAAACTCTTCGAGTCGCATCGCGTGCCGGGCTTCGTCGACGATTTCTTTCTTGAGCGTGACATAGGATTCGAAGCGGGGTACTTTGACCTGCTGGAATTCATTCAACCGCTGCATGAACCGGTTATAGTGCAGGTGATATTCGCCCTGCTGAATCCGGGCATGCGAACCGGAGAGCCCGCTGATCTGATCGGTCACGCGGGCATCGATCAGTCGCTGACGATCCAGTTTGCCCGCCAGCAGCAGCAAGGCAATTTCATCCCGGTAATCTCTGTCTTCATCGGAATTCAGATGATCCAGGTAAGCGCCCACCCAGTCCCGGGCCAGCAGAAACCAGTTCAACGGATTGGCATGAGTCGCTTCGAGACTCTCCTGGAATCGTTCCAGAGCGTTATTGTGTTTTAAATACTTCTCAAATTCCTGGAACAGCTCTCCCGCCCGCTGACTGACCACGAATTGATTGCCGTGCACGAGTTCCTGGAACAGGTACTCTGCAGATTCGGGAACCAGCGCCGGTTCGAAACAATGCAGCCGTTGTACGAATTCAGTCAGCTGTTGTTGAAGTTCGCTGATATAGTACTGCTGTTTTCCGGTCTGTGGGAAGACTTGCATAATGCGACCGAAACCAGAGAGCTGCGATTCAAACAGCGTTTTCAGCTCCGGGGCACAGAAGTAATTCCAATAGAGATTAGACAGGGATCGGGCCGCAGGCTGGTATCGCAACAGGCCCAGGGCCGGCTTAATCTTGAGCAACGACTTCACGAGCAGCAGCGCGTCCTGATCGTGCACACCCTTCACATAGCCTTCGCTGTAGCGAGGGCCCATGAATTTCTGAATGAACGCCAGCAGTTCTTCATCGGTCAGTTTCAGCACCGATTCCAGCGATGTTTCCGGATCGGAATCGAGTGAATTCAACAGTGTATAGGCCAGGTATTCGACGCGATAGACGTCCCTGTTTTCGGAGACCAGTTCCTGGTTCCAGACATCGCGGGTCGCCAGCAGCCGTTCATCTTCAATTTCAGAAAAGAAATTGGTTCCCGTCAGATGCAGTTGCAGCACATCGTCCCGCATCACTGTGGTCAGGTCCAGGGCCTGGCGATTGACGGTAAAATTCCGATTGCCCAGCCGGATGATATTTTCGCCATCAACGAACAGTTCCTGCTTGTCTTTCAACTGGCGGACGGCGTCTTCGCGAATACTTTTCAATCGGCTCTGGATGTCGTCCACCTTGACGGTGTCTTCCAGCTCACCCAGTTGCCGTACGATATCGCGCACTTTGTCGATCATCAGATCCGAGGCAAAATAACCGTTGATCTCGTTGATCGATTCGAGCTGCTCGGCCCGACTGCGAATGCCGGTCAGAATCCGTTCGGCCGATTTGGCCAGCGAATTGGCCCGTTTATTTCGGCTTTCCACAATCGCCAGTTTGCGCGATTCAAACGCCGCGTAGATTTCTTCCCGCTTCTCCGTCAACTGCTCGACGAACTCATCAAATTCAGCGAACCGGCCTTCCAGCTCTTCAACCTGAATCATCAGTTTCGTCAGGAAGTCATCACACTTCTCGGGAGAATCACTGACATCCAGGTAGTTAACGACTCCCTGGTTCAGCAGTTTGATCTGGGCATTGAACTCAGCGACGCCTTCGACCGACATCAGATCCTTGATGCGATTCTTCAACGCCGCCCGACTCTGATTGATGCGAGAGAAATTGGCGGAGATATTGTCGATGATCGCCGTCCGCTGCGTGGTATCTTCCACTTTCAGATTACTGACAATATCGATCAGCATCTCCAGTTCACCGGAACTGGCTTCAATCTCTTCTTCCACCTTCCGCGCGTCAGCGACTTTCTCGACTGTTTTGATCTTCTCAGACGCAGCAGAGATCCGGTCTGCGTACGGTTTGAGGGCATCTTTCCGCAGCAGAAATTCGACACAGCGTCCGGCCAGTTTTTCGGTCCGTTCGCTGACTTTGGCTTCCAGCTGTTCGACCAGTGTCACATCCACATACCGCAAATCTCGTAGGGAGATGACATCCCCCCGCAGACTTCTCAGGCTGGCGAGGCTCTGGACGAAATCATCGATCTGATCGAACCGGCGATGATCGATGGCGACCAGGGTTTCGCGGGTCTGCGTTTCGACTTCGGCTGTCTTCTTCCTGGTATTCTGCCTGAGCTGCAGAACCTTTTCATACTCGGTGACCGCAGCTTCCGCAGCTTTCTTGATCTCCAGGACCACTTCACCCAGGGCATACGTGTCCTGATGATTGATCCAGAAATAGGAATCCAGCACATCCGTTGACTGTTTCACCAGATCGACATACAGATTTTCGTAAGCGTCTCTGCGGTAAATCAGTCCCAGGAGTTCATGGCACTCTGCCATCCCGCGGACAATGTCCTTATTGCCGATTTTATTGAGATAGGAATCGGTCTTGTGGGGAACTTCAAAAGATTCGCTGACGTAAGGCGTTTTCCAAAGCTGAATCGTGTGATGTTTTTGTGGCTCTCCCTGCCCCGAGAAACAGATCAGCTCGCCCCCTTCGAACAGTGTAAACCCATGACAGATCATCGGGGTATCAAGTTTCTGTTCGATCACATTGTACTGCAGAAGCACGTGCACGCCCTGTTCGGGCTGATAGAAGACGTAGAGGAAGTCTTCCCCGTTCGGTGCCGCGATCCGTTCCTGGTAGAGCATGTCCTGCAGGTCGGTTTCAAACGTCTTCGAATCTCCGTTCTGGAGATAATAGCCGTTGGAAAACACCAGACCATGATCATCGGGCAGCAGAATACAGGCATCCTTGATCGAATCCAGCCGCCGGGCCTGCTGCAGCTTTTCATTGTAGATGAAATAACGGAAATTCGATTCTTTATAAGGACGAATCTTGAGCAGAATCAGTGAGCCGATCAGTGCATAGAAAATCTCGGCATCATCGAGCGTCTGATCCGGGTCATCCACGGGCTCCGCGTAAATGCCCGCACCGGTATCGGTGTTATTCTCGATCTTGATGGTCAGGTCGCCGCCAATCGTCTCCACAAACAGACGGTCATCAATCGAGATGTGCGGATGCACGCCCGAATAATGCAGGTCGCGGTGTGTCCGCACCCACTCGAATTCCTGCTGGGGTGGATACTCGACTTCGTGATCGCTGCGGTTATCCACATAGACCAGTTGATCTTCCTGGAAGGCCCATTTAAATGTTTTAAAATCGCGGGCTCCCTGCCCCACTTTGAACAGCATGTATAAAAAAGGTCCTTTGACAAAAAACTTGGCAAAGGTCGCATTCTTATAGTAGCGGTAGATGTCCTTGAAATCTTTTTCGAACGCCGGGTCCTGAATCAGATCCAGGGGGAGGTTGTGATAAGTTCCGTCTTTGAATTCGTAGACTGAAAACACATCACTCAGCTGGATTTCTGTTTTCAGCCCGAAACGTACGTTGTAGCCAAACAGAAACCGGTTCCCGACCGCCAGCATATCGCGGGGCACGCAGTTGTGCTCGGTCGTAATCCGATCGCTGCCCAGTAACCGGGTCTCAATCGAACCAAAGACTTCCTTGCGACGTTCATTCAGTTGCGACAGGCGGGACTGCAGCTCCTTACCACGACTCTGCAGACGGTTCTGAATGATTTCATACGTACTGCTCTCCAGCGCAATGGCGTCCGCATTGTCAGCTGCAGTCTCGGGTGTATGATTTTCTGAATCCGCCATTTGTTCGTGAATCCCGTGGCTCACTGTTTCAGTTGATTGAGTGAAGCATCCGCCTGAGGTAACTGTCTGCTCTCACGGCCGGTTCAACCGGGCACAGGAGAGCAGACCAGACCTCTTATCCGTCCAGCTAGAGCGTGACTTGCAGCTCTATTTTACGATTGCACCTTGGCTTTCATAAAGGAGGACACTTTCTGGTCGGAGATTCCGAGATTTTTGACGGTTGCCAGCAGGCGGTTCAGGGTCGAACGGTCTTCATCGCTCTCGGCCTGAACGAGCAGCTGTGAGATCAAAGCGGCAATCGACAGGTTCTTGGCATCTTCGAAGGACATGCCAAACCGGGAGATAAAGGTCTGGAGCTGGTCTTCAAAGTAGTCCGGATTTCCGTTGAAGAACGTATTCTTGATATCCGTCAGGGTTTCACTGTTGTGCACGAAACGATCGATGGATTTACCACTCTTGATCGAGTCCACAATCTTATCGAAGAAGGTGGTTTCGCCACCCACAATGTCGATCCGGGCCGATTTGAGTGCCTCGCCGACAATACCGGCCTGAGCCTCGGCGATCTCCTGCTGAGCCGAAATCGCTGCCAGTTCGATATCTTTCTCCTTGTTGAGTTTGATCTTGAATTCTTCGTGATCGCGGCCCACTTCGTCGAAGAGCTTCATCGCATTGGCTTTCTCTTCGATACCATTGGCTTCCGAACTGAACTTCAGCTTCATCACGTTGGCTTCTGCGGTTCCGGTCTTCTCGGTCGCTTCGGCTTTGGCCATCATCACGTTGGCTTCGGCCTGACCGGTCTTCTCGGTGGCGGTTGCCTTGGCAATCATGACCTGGGCATCGGCCAGACCTTCTGCGGCACCGTCGGCCGTTTTGGCTTCCGCCATGACTTTGATCGCATCCGATTTCTTTTCGGTTGCCGTCTTTTCGGCTTCGGCTTCGATGACCATTTTTTCGGCCAGCAGTTCGGCAGACGACTTCTGTGCTTCGGCTGCTTTGACTTCCTTGACCAGGTTTTCCTGTGCTTCCATTTCCGCTTTGGTCACGGTGACCTGTTTCAAACGGTCTGCAGTCGCGAATTCGTGCGTATCTTTGATGCGTTCTTCTTCTTCGACCACGGCTCGTTCGACAATCACCCGCTCGCGGATCACTTCCTGAATGTTCCGTTTTTCGACTTCAATCGCTTTATCTTTCTCGATATCAGCGATGCCGACAACCCGTTCACGTTCCGTGACTTCCAGCAAGCGATCTTTTTCAACCCGTTCGGTCTCAACCGCATCGGTCCGTTCTTTATTCTTCTGAGCCACAATGATCTGGCGGAGTTTGTTTTCTTCGGCGATCGACAGTTCTTCGTCGGTGCGAATCCGTGCGGATTCCGCTTTCAGACGTTCTTGATGTTCTACCTGACGTGCTTCAGCTTCTTCACGAGCCGTCAACGATGCGATTTCCCGCTTCTGTTTCTCAACCGCTTCAACCCGCTGACGTTCCAGTTCCAGAATCGTTTCCTGGGCTTCCACGTCCTGCTTCTTGATCGTCTTTTCTTTTTCCCGCGTAATATTGTTCGACAGCACGTGCTCGCGGGCGGTGAGGTCGGTGATCTTCTTGATCCCTTCCGCATCCAGAATGTTGGTCGGGCTCAGCTTCTCAAGCGGCGTCTGTTCCAGGAAGTCAATCGCACAGTCATCCAGAATGTACCCGTTCAGATCGGTGCCGATGATTTTGAGGATTTCTTCCTTGAACTTGTCCCGCTCATTGTAGAGTTCAACAAAGTCAAAATGCTTACCGACCGTCTTCAAAGCTTCTGAGAACTTGGCATCAAACAGTTCAATCAGGGCATCCCGGCTGGAAGCACGTTTACAACCCAGTGATTGAGCCACGTTGCGAATGTCATTCGAAGTATTGTTGACTCTCACGAAGAAAGCCACTTCGATATCGGCCCGGATATTATCCCGGCAGATCAGACCCGCTTCCCCTTTGCGGGCAATTTCGATCCGCTTGACCGAGAGGTCCATCTGGTCGGCACGGTGCAGGATCGGAATTACAAAGATCCCTTCCCCGTTGGCGACTTTGAGGTTACCGACCCCGGTTCGCACCAGAGCCTCTTCCGGTCCAACCTTGCGATAGAATCGAGAAAGTGCCATCGCAAAACCAGTCAGCCCGATCCCGATCACCACAATTGCGGTGAAAATGGACCCACTGAATAAATCGACCCCCAGCAGTTGGGCTGTGGGTAACTGAAGTACCGATATGGACATGATCTTAGGACTCCTGGTTAATTTTAACGACGTAAAAGGCCTGTGTTTCCTGGTTATAATCCGTCAGACGTACCAGATCTCCCTTCTGGATTGTTTCGTCTTCCGAACGAATATGCAGCTTGAGAGGGGCTCCTTCCGTCTCCAGTTCGGCCTGACCGAACTTCTCAGTGACCGAACTGCTGGTCACATAACATGATTTGCCTAACAATGTTTCGATTTGATTAGGAGGAGTAAACTGAAAATATCCCTTGAAAGGCTGTGTAATCAACTTGGTAACGACCAGGCTAATCCCCAGATTTCTCAGGAACAGCGGGAGATAGTCCATCGCGGATTGAATCTCGACCCCGGCATCGAAGTTGATGGAGAGCATCCACATGCTGAGCGAGAAAATACTCATCCAGACCATGACGGGCACTTCACCGAGATTCAGGAACTTCAAACCGATGAAGCCAAAATCCAGTATGGACGGGCCATGACCGCCGACTTCAAAGTCCAGATCAAAATCCAGCAGATCAAAGTCCAACACCCCGATAATCACAAACAGCCAATACAGCACGCAGATGGCGACCAGTACCGTTGCCGGCAGGGTGGGCCAGTTCAGAGCTGCGTGCAGTAATTCAGTCACGGCGGGCTTTCAGCTTTAAAGGAAATAAAATCAGCTCACACCTCCCGGACAGCAGGGAAGTGCGAAATCCTCCCGTACCTCGCTGGAAAGAGAATCCAACGAGTATGGTTCTTTCAGTATGAACCATAAATCAGATTTGGCAGACTAAAGAACGTAAAAATCAGTCCAGGGATCACGAAAACCGGGCAATCCGGCAGATTTTTTCCCGATAGAGGAATCGCGCCTAAAAAGGGAGTTGTTCAGCACACACACCCTGTAGGGAAATCAGAATCAAAAACGGGGAAATCTTCTGTGAAGAAATAAAAACGACTCAAGTAATGACTCCTCGCCTCCGAAGTGCACCGCGCATGAAAAAACCACCTGTTGCAACGATTCTGTGCAACAGGTGGTTCAACAGGATTATGCTGATTTCCAGCAGGGAGCAGGCTTAGCCTTCCATCTGCTGTAATTCGATTGGCGGAGCACCCATGATGTGGTAACCCGAATCGACATGGTGGTTCTCACCGGAAACACCACTCGAGAGGTCGCTCAACAGGTACATGCCTGCTTTACCGACGTCATCCGGGGTAATGTTCTTACGCAGGGGTGACATGGTGGAGTAGAGCTTCATCATCACATCGAACTCACCCACGGCTGAGGAGCTGAGTGTTTTCAGTGGGCCAGCACTCAGGCTGTTCACGCGAATGCCTTCAGGTCCGAGTTCGTTGGCCAGATACATCACCGTGTTTTCCAGTGCGGACTTGCAGATCCCCATGACGTTGTAACCGGGAATCACTTTCTCACCGCCGAGGTAGCTCAACGTGAGCATGCTGCCGCCTGGCTTGAGAATTTCGCGAGCACGACGGGCGATGGTGATCAGGCTGTAAACGCTGATTTCCATCGAGAGCTTGAATCCATCCCGGCTGACGTTGTAAACCGGTCCCTTGAGGTCGTCCATGGGAGCATAGGCGATTGAGTGCAGCAGAAAATCAATTTGTCCGTACTCAGCCTTAACCTTTTCGAACACCTTGTCCAGGTCTTCTTCTTTGGTCACATCGCAGGGAATCATGATCTCTGCCCCACGCGGCTCTACCAGCTTCCTCAGCCGACGCTCCATGCGGGGACGCTCGGGGTCTTTATCGGGAAGGTGTGTGAAAGCCATCTCGGCTCCCTCATCATACAGCTTCTCTGTAATCGCCCAGGCGATGGAATGGTCATTTGCAATGCCAAATACAAGACCTTTTTTACCTTCAAAAAGCCCCATGCTGTGATACTCCGTAAATTTTTAAAAATCCAGATAGATTGAAGTGACGGGGATATTCAATCTGCTACTGTAAATCGCGTCTTAATACAGCGTATAAACTATTCGAATTGCCGCCAATAGAAAAGCCAAAGGCGGCCTGTTGTTCGTGAAAACAACAAACCGCCTTGAATCTAAGGAGTATCAATTTCAGATCAGAGCTGGTTTATTCCAGTGCTCCGACCATGCTGGAGGATTCCTGTTCTGACTGAACACCCTCTTCTGTCTGATTTTCCTCATCTTCCTTATTGGGGAAGATGGCATCCACGAACCCACGCAGGTGCGCACTTCGCGTCTGGTGCTGCAGTTTCCGCAGGGCCTTGGATTCGATCTGACGGATACGTTCGCGGGTCACCTTGAAGATACGACCGGTTTCTTCGAGGGTGTAGCTGTAGCCGTCACCCAGACCATATCGCAGACGAATGATTTCCCGTTCGCGATAGGTCAGACTTTTGAGCACGTGCTCGATTTTGTCTTTGAGCATTTCCCGCATCGCGGCGTCGGCGGGCGAAGATTCGTGTCCGTCTTCCAGGAAATCGCCGAAGCTGCTGTCTTCGCTTTCTCCGACGGGTGTATCCAGGCTGATCGGATGCTTCCAGGTCTTCATGATCCGCTCAGTCTCTTCCACACCCAGTCCGACGGAATCAGCCAGTTCTTCCATGGTCGGTTCGCGACCGGTTTCCTGGCGAATCTGTTCGCTGCGGGCTTTGAGGGTCGAGATGCTCTGGAACATGTGGACGGGAATACGAATCGTCCGGGCATGGTCGGCAACCGCACGGGTAATTGCCTGACGAATCCACCAGGTAGCGTAAGTTGAGAACTTGTAACCACGGCGGTATTCGTATTTCTCAACGCCCCGCATCAGGCCGGCATTTCCTTCCTGGATCAGGTCGAGGAAGCTCAGGCCACGGTTACGATATTTCTTGGCGATCGAAACAACCAGCCGCAGGTTACCGCCGGAAAGCTGCTGTTTGGCTTCCGTCCAGTCATCAAAGCGACGTTTGATTTCACGTGAACGACTCTGAAAGTCATCGGCCGATTCAACAACCATGGTTGTCAGTTCTGCCAGTTCGCGTTCCAGCAGGCGTGTGTCCGTTGTCTTGTGACGCAACTGCCGAAAGTCTTCCAGCTGTTCCTGTACTTCACGCATCCGACCGGCAATCTGGTGAATGCGTTTCAGGACGGGCTGCAGACGCTGAGTTCGCAGACAGAGCTCTTCACAAAGCGTCGCCATTTTCTGACGACGAATTCTCATGCGTTTGCGAATCTCGCGTTGTTCGACCTTGCCGGCTTCACCCGATTCGAGTTTTTCAAAATCGTCCCGATTTTTCTCCATTAACGCCTGCAAAGTGGCGATATTAAATGGCATCCGGCCCATGATCTGATCTTTGGTGGCATCCTCAGTATCAGAAGTTCGCAGTGTGCGTTCGAAGGGCAGTTCACCTGCGTAAACTTTCTCCAGAGTATCGATGGCAATCTTCAGTGCAAAGTCAGATTCGAGCACAGTGCGGCGGAACCGCTTGCGCGTAATCTCGATTTTCTTTGCCAGAAAGATTTCACGCGAACGACTCAACAGGGGAATGTTACCCATCTGGCTGAGGTACATGCGAATGGGATCGCGTGAAGAGAGTGAAGTTTCAGCCTCCACCATTGACGAATTGGAATCGTCATCATCGTCTGAATTTGACGAAGCTTCCGGGTCCGTATCTGCAGATGTATCCATCGCAGATACTTCTTCCTCATCGATATCTGCATTCGGATCATCAATCAGATCCAGGGCACGCTCTTCCAGACCGACAACGATGTACTCGATCAGAGACGGATCGCCACCTTCATCAGGCAGGAACGTGTGAACCTGCTGAAATGTTAGAAAACCTTGTTCTTCCGCTTCCTGAAATAATGAATTCAGATTGGCATCGAAACGGTGCACGGGTCACTCCCTTTAATATTTATTTGCAAAATTCTGTCGGTCACACGTCCGTGCGTAACCACGGCGTTTTTGTTTATGAGAATAAAAGGTAAGTCTGATCTGAAGCGTCAAAGCTGACCATCTGACATCCTTTTTCCTGTTGTTATATCTGTATTAATCGAGCGGACATGTTCTAATGCCACTCTACTCATACCTGCCTGGTTCCTATAGAGTCAGACAGCGAAATAATCATAAAACTCATCAAAACCTGAAGACGTTCTCTGAACCCGGCGAAATAGTCCTTCAGTAACATCGACTGCGCGGAGAAAGGCTCAAAGCAGAACCTGGTCTTTTGAGGTAGATTGGGCGTCGCGTAGAACAAACTGCCGCTGGCATTGCTCAAATACGCACTCGTGCTCTTAGTCGGAGCATCCGGTTCGCCAACATCATTCTTCAAGAGGGTTCTCTCCCAAGGCATCCTTACAACTCCCGAGAACCTGAAAAAGCCAATAAGCCTCCAGCTCATATAGCCCCATACTACCACAACTTTCTGTAACGTCTACGGAAATCCCCATCACGAATTAAAAATTTGTAAAAAACCTCTCAAGCTTTACCTGTCAATAACTTACGATTAAATCCTGCCTGCACTCGCAGAGCCAGACCCACCTCCGTCCACAGGCATGTTCATGGGATTTAAATCTCAATTGTGCAGCAATTTAAGGGCTCCACACCGAGACAGCTTCCCCAAGACGTTCCCTCGCATACTGTTATTTTCACACCACACCCCAAATAGTCAATCCCCCGATTTAGATCCTCTGCTGAACATTTAGGGGATCTTCCAGCTTTGACAGTTGTTCTGAAACCGGCTCGACAGTTCTGGAGATGTCCTCTGGGAAACAATTGGTCTTGATTGAACTTATACCCGGGCTTGATATACTGGTTGTCGAGGCGTTTTCAATACATTGTTTAAAAACAATTGAGGCGGGTATCCGCCGGACCAGAGCCTTCGTTTACGTGATAGCTACCCTTTACTGTAAATTTATTGGCTGTAGATGAGAAAGTGAAATCAGTTCAAATGAGTGCAGACACAGAGAAAACATCAAGCGAAGCTGTCAAGGGTCTCAAAGGAATCATTGCAGCCGACAGTTCCATCTGTTTAGTCAACGGTACTGAAGGGAAGCTGCTGTATCGTGGTTACAACATCGATGACCTGGCGGAAAACGCAACCTTCGAGGAAGTTTCATTCCTGCTGCTGAATGGCGAACTTCCTAATGAATCTCAACTGGCAGACTACCAGAACGAGTTGAAGAAACACCGCAGCATCCCCGCAGAACTGATCGACACCCTGAAGAACTTGCCGGAGTCAGCACCTCCAATGGCGCTGCTGCGGTCACTGACCTCTCTGGCTGGTGTTTACGATCCGGACGCTGAAGAAGAGTCTTACGAAAAGCGGCTGGAGATCTCGATCAAACTGATCTCTCAAATCCCCACAATGGTTGCCGCCATCCATCGGATTCGCAAAGGTCTGGAGCCTGTGGAACCCGATTCCAGTCTGTGCCACGCAGGCAACTTCATGTACATGCTCAACGGTGAAAAGCCGAGCGAAGACGCTACTCGTGCCATGGACCTGATTCTCACCCTGCACGCAGAACACGGCTTGAACGCCAGTACGTTCACCAGCCGGGTGATCATCGCCACACTGCCCGATATTTACTCTGCAATCACCGGAGCCATCGGTGCCCTGAAAGGGAAACTGCACGGTGGTGCCAACACCGAAGTTCTCAAGACCCTGTTCGAAATCGGTTCCATCGAGAACATCACTCCCTACATCAAAAATGTTCGGGAAAACAAAGGCAAATTCATGGGCTTTGGCCACGCGGTTTACCAGGTGGAAGACCCGCGTGCCAAGCACCTCAAAGAATTGTCCCGTCGACTGGGAGAAGAGACCGGCGAACCCAAGTGGTACGAAATGTCGATCGAAATGGAAAAGCAGGTCTACGCGGAAATCAAGCGGAACTGCAACGTCGACTTCTACTCGGCCAGCCTGCAGCACTATATGGGTATCCCCGGCGATCTCTTCACCTGTATCTTCGCATCCAGCCGGATCGCGGGATGGTGTGCTCACATTCTGGAACAGCTGGATGGCAACAAAATCATCCGCCCCAAGGCGAACTACATCGGCTACGAAGAACGTTCTTACGTTCCGGTCAGCCAGCGTTAATACGACGTTTTCAACTCGCACTCCAAAAACCCCGGCCAGGTTGCCGGGGTTTTTTCTGCATTTTGTAACTACACAACCAAACGCTTAATCAGTTCAATCTGGCGACAGAAATCAGTCAGGGAGCCCGCAATGCCAAATGCCAGCCGAAGTATCCGATTTCAGATCCGGTGCCTGTGCCTGCTGTTGATCCTGTCTGGCTCGCAAATCACAGCAGAATGCGGCGTGATCTACGTCGACAATCGCGCGGGCAATAATTCCTTCAACGGTATCGCCCCCAAAACGAACAATGGCAAGAATGGCCCTGTCAAAACGATTCAGCGGGCCCTGGAGTATGCACAACCCGGAGACAAGATCATTCTGATCAATAATGATCAACCTTACCAGGAAACACTGACGCTCTCCGGCAAACGGCACAGCGGGCTGGGTAAGGAAAAATTCACGATCCTCGGGAATGGTGCCACCATCAGCGGTGCGATTCCGGTCCCTCAAAATGGCTGGCGCAAGCTGGACGACGGACTCTGGAAAGTCACTCCCTTTCGCAAAGGTTATTTTAACCTGTACCTGGACGGGAAACCCGTACCTGAATTTAAACCCGCCTCGGGCGAAGCCCTGCAGCTCTCCGAAATTCCTGCAGGAAAATGGGCGGTGCACCATGGATCCATCTTCTATCGCGAACAGAAAAACCAGCAGCCCTGGATGGAGTCCTTCTCACTGGCCGGGAAATCAGTCGGACTCTCGCTGATCGATGTTTCGGGAGTACAGATTTCAGACGTGACGTTTGAAAATTTCCGCGTGGATGGCATCAATGTCCATGATCGCTGCAAAGAGATCGTACTGGATAAAGTCACCTGCACCGGCAACGGTCGCTGTGGACTGTCCGTCAACGGGACCAGCCAGGTCGAAGTCATCGATTGCAAACTGAACGACAACCGCGTAGAAGACCTGCTCATCACCGAACAGGGTGTAGCCAATGTGAAGCAGACACAACTGGGCAAAGAGGTAGAGGTGAAACCGTAAGCTTCGCTGCAACACCCGATGCTGCAATCGGCTAGTGTTCGCCGTCCTGCCCTTCCAGATCTTCGAGTTCCTTCTCCGCTTCCCGCTCGGCATCGCTCAGTTTGAGCCCCGCCCGATTCGAATAATACAGGCCCACCAGCGTCACGGGAATGTACTGCGACAGGTGATAGTAAATGGAAGCAGCGAATGCTTTTGCTTCAGGAACACCAAACGGCTGCAGACTGATTTTGAAGCAAAACTGAACCACCCCGAAAAAACCTGGTGTCGCGGGGACAGTCACCCCGAATGCAGTCACGCCGAGCACCACAAAAGCCGCCAGGGGAGTGATCTCGATCTGGAAACTCCAGAGCGCCACCAGAATACTCAGACCATTGATAAACCACTGTGCAAATGAGGTCCAGATGATCCCAAATGCCAGTCGCCCGCTTTTCATCGAAGCCATCCCCTCCGCTCCCGCACGCATCATTTCCAATACCAGGTGCGTCAGTTTTTCAGGCAGAAAGGGAATCAGGCTGAACAGTTTCTGAAACAGGCTGATCACTGCTTCCGTCCAGATCAGATACGCGGCCAGTACCAGGATGATCACAGGCATGACACCTGCCAGAAACAGGCTGGCTGTCTGATAATCTTTCGAGAGGCCAGGCGCGAAATAGATGCCAAACCAGAGGTAACAGAGAATCGCAACGATATCAAACAGCCGCTCCAGAACCACGGTTGAGAGAACAGTTGTTTTGGGAATCTGAAACTGCCGTCCAAGGACATAGACGCGTAAAAACTCACCCAGGTGCGCAGGCAGAATATTATTCCCCATGAAGCCAATCATCATCGCCGGGGCCACTTCGGAGATCTTCAGCTTCCTGACCGGTTCCAGCAGCATCCGCCAGCGGTAGGCTTTCAACCAGAAGAAGAGAAACAGCAAACCCAGCATTACAGGCAACGTCCAGTAATTTGCCTGGCGAAAACTCTCCTGAATCTGCTGCAGATTGACTCCCCAGAGTGCCGCCACCAGGCAGGCAATCGTGACGATGACACCCAGCATCAGCTTGATCAGTTTTGATTTATTAATGGGAATCTCTCCAAAACACAGTCAGCGAACAAAGCAGAATACTTCAACAGAACGGAAAATCTTTTATCGCATCAACTTTATTTTTCAAAGAGGAATCCATTCGGCCGCGGTATCCACAACACATTTAGAACTCCATGTTTATCTATTTTCACAGAGATCGCACTGCTGACACAGGAATTTTTTACAATGTTCCTACCTTTAGGTTAAAACCTCTTGCCAACTTAATAAGAGAATTTTATCCTTCTTTCCTCTTCGCACGTATTGGCATACTTTCCCAATATCAAACTGCGTGCAGGAACTCTACCCCATAAAGATTCCAGTTCGGATTTACAGGAATATTTTATCAAGGGATTGAACGTAAGGAGCTCATGGATGAGCGTTTTAAAAATCTATTACCCCGAAGAAACTACCACCGAAACCCCCGTCACTCAGACAGAATCTCAACCAACGATTCTGCCATTCCGTCGGGCACTTAACCGTCAGCCCCGGTTCGAAAGACAGACTGACTGGGTTCTGAACCGCGCACGGATCCTGTTTCAAAATCAGCAGTGCCCGGCATGCAACAGTTCCTCAGTTGAGAAACTGGAACTGCGAGACGGCTTGCTCAACCGCAGGAACCGGATGATTCCGGGAACGTCCACGGTTGTAGGCTTCCGTTGTGAATGCTGTGATACAGAATGGCCCGCCTGAAACAACTGCGATCCTTTCCAGGATAACGGTAGTTCGTGGACTTACATCACAGAGAAGTAGTTTTCGACAGCAAAGTCGAATGCCTCCGCGCTGAGTTTGCGCGGCAGTTCCTTGTAAGTGCAGAAGTTCTTGACCTGTAACAGGAGGTCACGCGGCTGACAGGCGCGGAACGGTCGATCAACGGCTTTGTAGTGCGTATCGACCAGGTGCTGGTAAGCATCCTCGTCAAACTGAAAGCCCATGATCGGCGCCATCAACTCAAACAAGGCCCGGAATTCCTCCTCGGAGGGATCGAGGGCCTCGATTTTGTAAGGAATACGACGCAGAAACGCAGCGTCGACCAGATCCTTCGGCTCCAGGTTCGTCGAAAAGATAATCAACTGGTCGAAGGGCACCTGAATCTTTTTCCCGCTGGGCAGGTTCAGGAAGTCGTACCGTTTTTTCCAGCGGAACAATCCAGCGGTTGAGTAACTCATCCACGGGCATCCGCTGACGTCCAAAGTCGTCGATCACAAACGTCCCGCAGTTACTCTTCAACTGTAGAGGGGCTTCACAGATCTTGGTCTGCTGGTTCTGCGTAATTTCCAGTTCCTTCATGGTGAGTTCCCCCCCGGCTATCACCGTAGGACGCACGATCTGCACCCACCGCTGATCAATGCCGGACAGGTCAAACAACCCCTCGGCTGTCTCTTCCTGAACGACTTCTTCGTGCAGTCCCGGGTCGAAGATCCGAATAATGTCTCCATCGATACCCAGGCAGCGGGGAATCCAGATCGTCGAACCAAAGGCTTTGGTAATCCGCTCTGCAATACTCGTCTTCCCGTTACCGGCTTCACCGAAGAGGAACATCCCCCGGCCTGAGTTGACGGCAGGTCCCAGGCGATCGAGCATCTTGGGATTGATAATCAGATCGGAAAAGGCTTCTTTCAGATCCGCCTGGGTGGCTTCCTGCTTGGCAATGCTCTGCAGTTCCATCGCCTTGAGATAGTCTTTAAAACAGACGGGGGCCGCTCCGAAATAGGTACACTCCTGCGTATACCGTCGCGCGCGCTCCCGACCAAGTTCGGTAATCATGAATTCATAGTCGCCCATTTCGGCTGTACTGCCATAGGCAACCAGTTGATCTTGCTTGGCACGTTTCAGAATGGCGTCCACAATTCCAAAGGGCAACTTGATCTGCTTACAGATCTGTCGTCCCGTTTGAGTTCCTTTTGCCAGCAGATACTTGAGGATCAATCTCTCGATTTCATCCTGGGTTAAACCGGTATCATCCAGCGTTTCCGGACACTGTGGAACGAATTTCCCCTGCGATTCTTCGGCACTCCCTTTCAGCAGGGACTGTACGCGATTAAACAACTGGCTCAGATGTTGATCCTTGCCAATCACGCGCATGGGTTCGCTTAATTCGGGAAGTGCAGAGGTCGACAGGCCATCGAGATCGTCTTCAGCGTATGAGTCCGAATCGTCAGAATTCTCGGAGGCTGCCAGTTCCAGCATGCTCAGAGAGGCCAGAAGCTCTTCGGTATTCACCGTATTCGATGCGGTTTTCCCTGTGGCTTCTTGATCATCATGATTGGATTGAAGATTGGACACGTCGGAAGTAGTTTCATGAGCTGACATATTCGGTTCACATTCCATCTAATGCGTTGAATGGAAAAGCCGCATCATCCGGTCGTATCTTTTCCGGCCAGGCCCGCTTTGATGAGAGTGAGAGGAAGTGCAACCTGCTTTCACACGCTGCAACGCAAACATAGCTCGGGTAATCTGAGAGTCAAATTTGTTTTTCAACTCTCATTAATCATCGCCCGCTTCAGGCAAATTGACTCAAACCACCACGGTTTGGTCACTCCCATCTCATCAGTGGCCAGAAGTTCCCTGCAACAGCTGGACCGATCGCAGGAGTTGCACCAGTTAATCATCAAAATAGTCAATACCCTGTTTATTTTTCTAAACAGCCAGGCGAACACATAGGGAAAATTTGACTTGGTACCGCCCCGACCTAGATTCCCTCTGTGAGAGTATTGTCTTGCAGACAGGCAACTTCCATCTCTTCTTACTTGAACTGGATGCTTCTATGTGTGGAATTGCGGGCTTCATCCGCACTGATCGACGCCCCGTCGAACAGGCAGAACTTAAAAAGATGATTGCGACCCTGAATCACCGCGGTCCTGATGCCTCAGGCACACAGGTCTTGGATTCAGTCGGACTCGCCCACAGTCGACTCAGCATTGTCGACCTGGCCGGTGGCCTGCAGCCCATGCAGACTCCAGATGGCATGCTCAGCGTCACATTCAACGGAGAGATTTTCAACCACATCGAACTGCGTGCCGAGCTCCAGCAGAAAGGCTACCAGTTCCAGACCCACTCTGATACAGAAGTCATCCTGCTGATGTATGCCGAATATGGTCCGGAATGCGTACATCACTTTAACGGACAGTGGGCCTTCGCAATCCATGATCGACGCAAACAGGAAGTCTTTCTGTCCCGCGACCGGATGGGAATCCGACCGCTGGTCTATACGCAGACTCCCAGTCGCTTCTGCTTTGCCTCAGAAATCAAAGCCCTGTTTGCCCTGCCGGATGTCGAACGACGCGTCGATCACACAGCATTGAACCAGCTGTTTACCTTCTGGTCTCCTCTGCCTCCCCGTACATTTTTTGCCGGTGTCTCTGAACTGCCCCCCGGTCATTCCATGATCGTGAAAGACGGTAATGTCAAAATCTGGCAATACTGGAATCTCGACTATTCACCCAACGAAGACAACCGCTCGCTGGACGACTGGGCAGACGAACTGCGGTCACTGCTGATCAACGCGACCCAGCTCCGGTTGCGGGCTGATGTGTCCGTCGGCGCCTACCTGAGCGGCGGACTCGACTCATCAATCACAGCCGCCATCATTCGCAATTACACAAACGCCCCGCTGAACACCTTCTCGGTCAACTTCAATGACAAAGATTTTGACGAAAGTCAGTTCCAGCAGGAAATGATCACCGAATTGGGCACCGACCATCAGACTGTCTGCTGCTCTTATGACGATATCGGCCGTATCTTCCCGACGGTAATTCAGCACACAGAAAAACCGGTTTTACGCACGGCACCTGCCCCTATGTTTCTCCTGTCGAAACTGGTCCGGGAAAGTCAGTTCAAGGTTGTCATGACGGGAGAGGGTGCCGACGAAGTCTTCGGCGGCTACGACCTGTTTAAAGAAACAAAAATCCGTCGCTTCTGGAGTCGGCAACCGGATTCCAAAATCCGTCCGCTGCTGCTCAAGCGTCTCTACCCTTACATGAAAAATCTGCAGGCCCAGTCCCCCGACTACCTGAAAGCGTTCTTCAAGATTCGTGAAGATGAACTCGACAGCCCCTTCTTCTCGCATCTGCCACGCTGGGACCTTACAGCCAAACTCAAAACATTCTTCAGCGATGACCTCAAACAGGAACTGCAAGCACAGGACCCACAGGCTGAGTTCCAGCAGCAGCTGCCCGCTCAGTTTTCGGAGTGGCCTTCCTTCTGTCAGGCACAGTACCTGGAAGCCATCAATCTGATGCCCGGCTACATTCTGTCTTCCCAGGGAGACCGGATGGCGATGGGCAATTCAGTCGAAGGCCGGTTCCCGTTCCTGGATTACCGGGTGGTCGAGTTCGCTTCCCGCGTTCCCGTACGATTCAAGATGAATGGTCTCAACGAAAAATTCCTGCTGAAATACGCCTTGAGAGACCTGATTCCCGACAGCATTCGCCAACGTCCCAAACAACCTTATCGTTCCCCGGACGCACACAGTTTCATCGACTCAAACAGCCAGCGGGCACGGTTTGCTTATGTCAACGAACTGCTGTCCCCGGAATGCCTGGAGGCTCATGGACTGTTCCAGCCCACCGCAGTCCAGCGCCTGGTCAAAAAGATGGAACAGGGACGCGCCATCGGCACACGAGACAACATGGCTCTGGTCGGAATCCTTTCGACCCAGATTCTGGTCGAACAGATGATCAACGGCCAGACAGTCACAGCCGGAAAAGAAACAACAGCTCCCGCCACCATTACGAGTTAACACAATCCCTTAATAACATCTCCACTCAGTACAGCTAAGAGGTAATAACATGAATCCCATTCAATCAGAGATCCGTAACTTTGTCGCAGAAAACTTCCTGTTCGGGGAAGATCCGGAATCTTTGCAGAACGACGACTCATTCCTGGAAACAGGCATCATCGATTCCACCGGCGTGCTCGAACTGGTTGCCTTTATCGAAGACCAGTATCACGTTGAAGTCGATGACGATGAACTTGTCCCGGAAAACCTGGACTCCATCAATCGTCTGATCGATTTCATCGACTCCAAACTCAAAGAACTGGCTTAATTTCAAAGGAGCGGGCTGTTGTTACTACAATCATTTCTGGAACAGAGCGCCAGTCATCATCCTGACAAAGTCGCCTTGATCATCAATCAGTCGCGGTACACCTACCGGGAACTGGAACAGCAGAGCAACCGGCTGGCACATGCGCTGCTGGAGCGGGGGCTGCAAAGAGGAGACCGGGTGGCCATCCATCTGGATAACTCCCTCGAAGCCGTCGTCGCGATCTTTGCGACCATCAAAGCGGGTGGTGTGTTCGTAATGGTCAATCCCACTACGAAAATCGATAAGCTGACCTACGTGCTCAACAACTGCCGGGCCAGCGTTCTGATCATCCCCGGGAAGAAACGGACCTCGATCCTCGAAAATTCCGATCTGCTGCCCCACCTGAAAACCGTGGTGACCGTGGGTCCTGTCACCGGACATCCGGAGCAGACTGATCTGCAGATGCCCCGCTTCGCAGAGTGGGATCAACTGCAGTCTGATTTCGCGGACCAGAATACCCCGCCACACATCCAGACGATCAGCATCGATCTGGCGGCCCTGGTCTACACCTCAGGCTCAACCGGAAATCCCAAGGGGGTCATGCTGACGCATTTAAACATGACTTCAGCCGCCCGTTCAATTACCACCTACCTGATGAATGTCCCCGAAGACATCATCCTCAACGTACTCCCCCTGTCATTCGATTATGGTCTCTATCAGCTGCTGATGGCATTCCGGGTCGGTGCGACACTGGTTCTTGAAAAATCGTTTACCTATCCACATGCAGTGCTGCAGAAGATCATTGATGAAAAAGTGACCGGATTTCCGCTGGTCCCGACGATGTCTGCCATTCTGCTGAAAATGGATCTCTCCAAGTATGACTTCTCGCAGCTGCGTTATATCACCAACACCGGTGCCGCGCTGCCCACAGAGCATATCCTGACATTCCGCAAACGTCTGCCTCACCTGCAGATCTTCTCGATGTATGGTCTGACCGAGTGCAAGCGGGTTTCGTATCTGCCCCTCGATCAGATCGATACCAGAACCGGTTCGGTGGGTATCGCCATGCCGGACACGGAAGTCTTCATCGTCGACGACGAAGGCCATCGCCTGCCCCCCGAACATGTCGGCGAACTGGTCGTGCGTGGTGCCAATGTCATGAAAGGTTACTGGGAAGCCCCCGAACGTACTGCCGAGCGTCTGAAAGTGGGAGAACTGCCGGGAGAAATGTTCCTGTATACCGGCGACCTGTTCCGCATGGACCGCGAAGGCTACCTGTACTTCGTAGGCCGACGAGATGACATTATTAAAAGTCGCGGTGAAAAAGTCAGTCCCAAGGAAGTGGAAAATGTCATGTTTGCCCATCCGGCAATTTCGGAAGCCGCCATCGTGGGTGATCCCGATCCGGTCCTGGGACAGTCGATCCGTGCCATCGTGACTCTGATGCCCGGAGAGGAACTGACCGAAAAAGAGGTCCTTTCCTACTGTCGCAAGCACCTGGAAGATTTCATGGTTCCACAGAAAGTGGAATTCCGTGATGAGCTTCCGAAATCCCCCAACGGCAAAGTCGATAAAAAACAGCTGGCTCTGCCCTGAAACGGCGATCCACAAAGCGATTTCATACACAATACATACTTATTACCAACGCCTGCTGAGCCAGTCACAGCAGCTACAGGAGAACCATAAATGTCGACCACAACTTCCACCCGTACTTTCAGTCCTGCTTTGTTAGATCTCGATTGTGCTGCAGAAACCGAACGCATCGTCCGCTGGATGCAGGAAACCGTCCGCAAGGATATGCGTAAAAAGGGAGCCGTTCTGGGTCTCTCCGGAGGAATCGACAGCAGCGTCGTGACCGCACTTTGTGTCCACGCCTTCGGTTCTGACCGGGTGCTGGGGATCATGATGCCCGAACACGACACAAAAGACGAAAGCCTGATCTACGGCCAGTTACTCGCCGATCATTACCATGTCGAGTCACTCGTCGAAAACATCTCCCCCATGCTGCAGGGAGCGGGCTGTTACGAACGCCGTGATGCTGCCATCAAAAAAGTCATCCCGGAATACGAACCTCACTGGAAATCCAAAATCGTGCTGCCCAACCTGCTCCAGGAAGGGGGCTATCGAGTCTTTTCCGTAGTCGTGCAGACTCCGGACGGGGAACTGATTAAGAAACGACTTCCCCTCTCGGCCTATCAGACCATTGTTGCAGCAACGAACTTTAAACAGCGCTGTCGCAAAATGATGGAATACTATCATGCAGACCGTCTGAACTACGCAGTGCCGGGCACACCGAATCGCCTCGAATACGACCAGGGCTTCTTCGTCAAAAACGGTGATGGTGCTGCCGACCTGAAACCGATCGCACACCTTTACAAGACTCAGGTCTATCAGCTGGCAGCTTACCTGAATGTTCCGGAACTGATCCAGATGCGTCCTCCGACTACCGACACCTATTCTCTGGAACAGTCCCAGGAAGAATTCTTCTTTGCCGTCTCTTACGACAAACTGGACTGCTGCCTGTATGGCTTAAACCACGGTTATTCCGCAGCCGAAGTCGCAGAAGGCATCGGACTGCCCGCCGAACAGGTCGCACTGGTTTACAGCGACATCGAATCAAAACGCAAAGCAGGTCGTTACCTGCACATGTCACCGCAATTGATCGAACGTGTCGCTAACTGAGACCGTTGCTGGAGAGGCAACTGTTATGGAAAGGATATGGGGTATGAGTAAAAAAGAACTGCTGGCCAGAGCGCTCGACTGGACGGGAATGAATCTGCTCGCGCGGAATACACCCGTCTGGAATGGTCTGGTTGTTCTGAATTACCATCGAATCGGAGACAAGCAGAACTCACTGTTCGACCACGATCTCTGGAGTGCATCTGCAGAAGATTTTGAACAACAGCTGCGATTCCTGACTCTGAATTTCGATCTGATACGCATTCAAGATCTGGACCATATCTGGAAAAGCCCGCGGGGACGTTACGTCCTCATCACGTTCGATGATGGATACCTCGATAATTACGAATGGGCCTTTCCCCTGCTCCGCGCCTACAATTCACCAGCCACGTTTTTCCTGACCACCGGCTTTCTGGACGAGCGCAAGATTGCCTGGTGGGACGAAATCTCCTGGATGGTGCGCAGCTCATCACAGAGTAATTTGAAACTGGCCCCCTGGAGTGAGCAGGAATTCTCTCTGGAACCTGCTCAGCAAAGCCAGACGATTAAATTACTCTTACAGATCTACAAGGGACTGTCCGGGGAACAGACAGAAGACTTCATGACTGCCCTCGCAGACGCGACCGGCACCGGTCGCTGCCCCGCAGAAACCGCAGATCGGGTCTGGATGGACTGGGACATGATCCGCGAAATGAGTGAAGCGGGCATGGATATCGGCGGGCATACCGTCAATCATCCCATCCTGGCCAATCATCCGGAAGAAACGCAGAAATTCGAAGTTCAACACTGCAAGCAGCGGATCGAAACCGAACTCAATCAGTCGATCACGGCTTTCAGTTATCCCGTGGGTGCCCAAAATTCGTTTGACCATCTCACGCGTAACTGCCTGGAGGAATCCGGTTATCGCTGGGGATTCAGCTATTACGGCGGCTACTCGCCCCTGGGTGAACACGATCCCTGGGACCTGCCGCGCATCGCGATTGAATCCGAAAATCCCGCGTCCCTGTTCCGGTCGTCAGTCTCTTTCCCCCAGGTCTTCAGCCAGAAGAAGGTGTACACTAACACAGACACCGATCCTGCAACCTCAGCCGAATAATTCGACTCAGGGGGACTGTTTCTGATATTTTCTCAGAATTTGTGATCCGTCTCCTCAGTTGGTTGACGATTCCCTGAGAATTTGCGATAACAACGGACCGCTTTGCAGGTTGTGGTACGCGCGACTACGTGCTGTTTATCACAATTTCAACTGCTCTATCTGGTTTGATTTACCTGATACTCAGCCGCTAAGCTGTTATACAGGAATAGTTTATTTCGATCAAACCCTAATAATATTTCTTTGCCGTGTGTTACTGGAACCAAGCGGCAGCTGATGATTAATGTGGGAGAAAGACTGAATGGGTCGTTACACAGGACCAAAAGGACGGGTTAACCGCCGTTTAGGAGCTTTGGTTTTCGAAGACGCAGGTGCAACACGTGCACTGGACCAGCGGAGCATGCCGCCGGGAATGTCACAGCGTCGGCGGAAGCCCTCAAACTACGGTCTCGCATTAATCGAAAAGCAGAAGATCAAATTCTACTACGGTCTGCGTGAACGTCAGCTGCGTCGGTACTTCGACAAAGCCAAACGGACCAAAGGCAACACCGGGGAAGCTCTGCTGATCCTCTGCGAGCGTCGTCTCGACAATGTTGTCTGTCGGGCTGGATTTGCTCAGACTCGTCCGCAGGCGCGTCAGGGTATCGTTCACTCACACTTCCAGTTGAACGGCCAGACGGTTAACAAGCCTTCTATCTGGGTCAAACCAGGTGATGTCATTACCGTCCGCAACCGTCCCAACCTGAAGAAACTCTACGGCGAACTGGTTGAATCCGGTCGCCCCGGATGTGCCTGGTTGTCTCTGGACAAAAAAGAGCTGGCAGCAACCGTTGTCACAGCTCCTGGTTCAGAAGATGTCAGCCTGCCGGTTGACGTTGGTCAGGTCGTGGCGTTGATCTCTCGCTAAAGATCAATTCTCGTACAAATCAACACTCCGAAAAATCGTTCTGGTTTTTCGGAGTGTTTTTATTTACCTTCGTTATAAAATCCCCGTCAGGGGTGAGAATTCTGTTGGAACACGCTATTGTAATTAACAGAATTGTTTTTAAAACTTGATGCACTACCCGCCGTGATCGCAGCGACCTTCTACGGCCTTGAGAGAGAGAGGCATAACTATGGCAACGGACCGTCGAAAAGCCGTCCTGTTGTTTGGTGCTCCTGGAGTTGGTAAAGGAACTCAGGGGAGAATTTTAGGTCAGATCCCGGGCTTTTTCCATCTCTCCAGTGGAGACGTCTTTCGCTCAATCGATATCGAGTCTCCCGAAGGTCAGGAAATTTATAAATACAGTTCACGCGGCGAACTGGTTCCTGATGAGCTCAGTATCCGCATCTGGAAACAGGGACTCGATGCCCGGGCAACCCTCTCCATGTACAAGCCTCGTAAAGACATCCTCATTCTCGACGGAATTCCCCGAAATGTGGAACAGGCGAAAATCCTGGAACAACACATCCATGTGCTCAAGGTGCTCCACTTAACCTGTAGTGACGAAGAAGAGATGATCCACCGCATCCGGCACCGCGCGATCCGCGAGAACCGGGCCGACGATGCCAACGAAAGTGTCATCCGTCGTCGCTTCGAAGTCTATCGTGAAGAATCAGCACAGGTTCTCAGCTGTTACCCAGAAGATATCGTCGCACACATTGATGCGATTGGTTCTCCTGCCGGCGTCTTACTCGCCTGCCTCGAACAGCTCGTCCCCGTGCAGGATGCTCACTTCCGGGGTGAACACACCTCCTGAGTCAGAAAGAATCGTACCCGCCAGTAAATAGATCAGATTAGACAGAAAGGCGCGCTCATGGCCGGTTTGAACTGGGGATTTTCTTTACTGCGAACGAAACTCTCAAATACCGACTGGGTCCTGCTGCTCTGCCTGATCACATTACTGAGCCTGGCGCCCGCAAAAGCACAGGCGCGGCCGGCCCGCCAGCATCCGAACTTCGTGATCATCTTCACTGACGATCAGGGCTACCAGGATGTCGGCGTCTTCGGCTCTCCGAACATTAAAACTCCCAATCTCGACCAGATGGCCCAGGAGGGAGTTCGCTTTACCGACTTCTACGCTGCCCAGGCCGTCTGTTCAGCCTCACGGGTCGCCCTGCTCACCGGCTGTTATCCCAATCGCGTCGGCATTCGCGGCGCACTGGGACCGCAGTCCAAAATCGGCATCAACGCAGAAGAAACCACAATCGCGGAAGTCGTCAAGCCACAGGGCTACGCCACCGCGATCTACGGTAAATGGCACCTGGGACATCTGCCCGAATTTCTGCCGACCCGCCACGGCTTCGACGAGTATTTCGGGCTCCCCTACTCAAATGATATGTGGCCGTTCCACCCGACAGCTGGAAAACGGTTCCCTGATCTGCCCCTGATCGAAAATGAAACCGTCATCAATCCCAAAGTCACCGGCAAAGAACAGGCTCAGCTCACGACCTGGTACACGGAACGTGCCGTCTCGTTTATCAACAAACACCATGATCAGCCTTTCTTCCTCTATGTCCCGCAGTCCATGCCTCACGTGCCCCTGTATGTCAGCGACAAGTTCAAAGGCAAATCAGAGCAGGGCCTGTATGGCGACGTGATCATGGAAATCGACTGGTCCGTCGGTCAGATCCGCCAGGCACTCAAAGAAAACGGCATCGCTGAAAACACCCTGGTGATCTTCACCTCCGATAACGGCCCCTGGCTCTCCTATGGCGACCATGCCGGTTCTGCGCTCCCCCTGCGGGAAGGTAAAGGCACCGCCTGGGATGGGGGCCAACGCGAACCCTGCATCATGGCCTGGCCCGGACAGATTCCGGCAGGCACCGTCTGTCACGAGATGGCGATGACCATCGATCTTCTGCCCACCATCGCCTACCTCTCCGGCGGCAAGGTGCCTCAAGACCGCATCATCGACGGCAAAAACATCTGGCCCCTGATGAGCGGAGAATCAGGAGCCAAATCCCCCCACGACGTGCTCTACTTCTACTGGGGCGATCACCTGAATGCAGTTCGCAGCGGTAAATGGAAGCTGCACTTCCCGCATCCTTACCGCAGTCTGAAAGACAAACCTGGCTCCGGCGGTACGCCCGGCCCCTACATCCAGAAGAAAACCGGCCTGGCCCTCTATAACCTGGCAGACGACATCAGCGAAAGCAAAAACGTCGCT
The DNA here is from genome assembly GCF_009720525.1 of Gimesia benthica. NCBI lineage: Bacteria > Pseudomonadati > Planctomycetota > Planctomycetia > Planctomycetales > Planctomycetaceae > Gimesia > Gimesia benthica. Next base: position 5,492,295 of record NZ_CP043930.1, on the reverse strand, counting down.
GATCAGCATCCTGAAGTCGTCAAACGCCTCACCGCCCTGGGAGAACAGGCCCGCGAAGATCTCGGCGACTCCGGCACAAAACGCAAAGGCAAAAACAACCGCCAGCCCGGCCGGGTCGACTGATTTCCGAGAGCAAAGCTTACCCTTCGGACATCTCCGCTTCAATCACATTTTGAGCAAAGTCCTGATAGACATCCCCGATTCCCTTCGCGATGGCGTCCGGGAAGACATGAAACTGGCCTGAGCTCAGTGCTTCCACAAGCGCATCGGCGACGACTTCAGGGGGCTCTGCAATATCCTCAAACCCCGCTTCATGTCCCATGTCCGTGGCAATCGGCCCCGGATGCACGCTAACCACGAGAGTCCCCTGCTCTTTCAGCACCTGCCTCAACGCCTGTGTTACTGAATACGAGGCTGCTTTGGAGGCACTGTATGTAGCGAACTGGGGAAAATTAAGCAGGGAAGCCCCTGAATTTAACTGGACCAGTGCCCCGCCCGCGTTGGCTTTCAGGACCGGCGCGAAAGCCTGCGCAACGCGGATCAGACCGCTCACGTTCGTCTCCATCTCAAATTGGAGAGATTCAATTGCCTCGGGAGAGAGCACCGTGGTCGATGTTAATACACCCGCATTATTCACGACCAGCGAGACATCACTGGCAGTCTGGGCTGCAGTCTTAATCGTTTCCGGTTTCGTCAGATCCAGCTCCAGGGGAACCACCTTATCCCCATATTCATCGGTCAACCCGGAAACCGAAGACGGATTACGCACCGCAGCATAGACTTTCGCCGCACCAGCTTTCAGCAATGCTTCCAGAATCGATTTCCCAATCCCCCGATTCGCACCGGTTACCAGTCCCACCTGACCACTGATCTCATAGCCCATCTCAGATACCTTTTATAAAACAGAAATTTCTCCCACTGGCATCACCAGCAGTCGTCCAGGAGCGTCACACGCATTCTACGCCGCGGCTTCGCTGAGGCAAGACTTGAGTTCCAGGATCGGAAGATTGCTGTATCGGACGTGAAATATCTCATATAGGACAGCATCGACAGTAGAAGTCCGTTCCCCCTCACTTCCAGAACTGCCACCACTTTTTTGTCAACCGGCGTTCACAGCGTTTGCAAATCGTCAGCGGCCGGCCTTCTACGGTAATCATCACTCCCTGTTCATAATCTTTTCCACAGATGGCACAGCTCGACAGATCGGGGCCCGTCGTTTCGACCGATTCAAAGTCTTCTACCATCGGTCCGCCCTGACGCAGATGCGCGATATACTTCAACTCGCTGAGTGCGATTTCGCTTTCGGGGTCCAGTTCCAGCGAAGCATGAAAGGCGGCTTCCGCATCATCCAGTTTCCCCATTTCGATCAAAACGAATCCCCGACCGCGACGTGCCATTGCCAGTTCGGCCTGACTGACATGCGGTCCGGTCTCCACCACCTGATCATACAATGCGAGGGCCCCTTCTTTATTCCCCAGGTGAATCAGCGCCTGCGCCTTCTCGAACAGAAACTTTGGATTCTCCGGCTCCAGGCTGCGGCCCTTGTCGAGATACTCTACCGCCTGGGCATACTGCTGCTGTTTCACACACAGGAACCCCAGGTAGTAATAAGCCCGCGGATAGGCATTCCCGATCCACTTCACCGCCCGCTCCGTTCCCTGGTCCTGCATCCAGCTCACATAATGCATGAACTCATTCATGCTCCAGAACTTGATCGCCACTCCTCCCTCTTTTGCCTCTTCATTTTCATAGGTCTCCGGCGTGTTGGCAATCACCTCCTGAAGCAGCCGCTCCCCCTGTTGCAGCTTACCCGCCGTCAACGCTTCCAGAGCCGCTTCAACTTTGGTCACGTCCTCTGTTTCGACTTCACTTGCCACTGGCCCAGCCTCAATTCATTCTAAGTAAAAAACCATTACTCATTGTATTGCATTATGACTGCGATCGACGTACATCCACACCGCCAGATCACGAAATGTCTGTAATTCCGGCGGAAGAGGATTCGATCGTCGCTCCATCAGCCAACCAACCAGGCCTGTCAGGGGAATCAAAGTGAAAGCACTAAAGAAGTAGCAGGACGGATCAACCTGTAACGAGGACAGAATGGCTCCCATAAACGACACATAGGCCAGCATAAAGCAAAGCACTTGTCTCCCCAGCCTGCGATCGAATTGCGCGAGATCCGGCGCACGTTGTGCGGTGATCCAGCGCACTTTCAACCAGAATAATGCGAACGCGTTCCCCGTCAGCACATCCCGAATCCGGGTACCTGGTCCGAACTCCCGAGGACACTTTATAACCTCGCCTACCAGTTTCTGGATCCCGTAAAACGCCCCCGCGGGTCCGCACTCCTGCCCGATGACATTGACCGGCTCAAAAGAAATCGCAGTCGCACGCGCCGCGATGAACTGTGCGACCCGACGATAAGTAAAGTCGGCGGCATGCAACCGCTCCCATGCCTCAAAATCATCTCGGCAGACATCCAGCCTGAAATAATTGGACCATTCCTGGTGCGTACATTCAAATCGAAAGCAGGATTGCAGACCTTTGTACAAGTCGACTAAGTCACTGAAATCGATCTCTTCCCCGGACCACCTTGGTATTCCGGATTGCAGATGCACATCAATCCGATCATCCGGCTGGAAAGGCATATAACGGGACAGAAAAAAACACTGCGTCTGGTGCCGTTCCCACAATTCCTGCATGCCACACAGTATCTGCGCTTCGGAATAACGGTGCTGATTCATCAGGCCGACCCTTCAACTTCACACTGCGGATCTGTCTGAACTGCAAGCACCGCGTCGCTATTGAGACCGGCAATGAAGAGTGCCAGATCGCGAAACGTCTGTAATTCCGGCGGCAAGGGATCGGAATAGTGATGGTACAGGCGATACAACTTCCAGCACGCATAGAGAGAAACACACGGCGCTAATAGATAAAGAATGTTGGCTGTGACAATTGAAAGCGGGATACCAATTAGAAATTCCAGCACAGCCAGCAGACACCCCGACATGAACAGGGAATCCCATTTTCTGGAAATCTCGGGAATCTTCTGCCTGTTACGCCAGTAGAGTTCACTCCAGAATTGATCCAGAGCATCTCCTCGAAAGGCATCAATGATTCTGGTCGAAGGTGTAATCTGACAGGCAGCTGAAACAAGCAGATTCGACAACTCAGTAATCCCGTAAAAAGCACCAGCGGGACCACACTCACGATCGATCACCTGCACAGGTTGAAATGAGATATAGGTTGTACGTTCTGCGATAAAATCGACCAGTTTCCTGAATGTCAGATACTGTCCTACCTGCTCAACCCATTCGGCCTCAGTTCGATAATGTGAGCCGACACCAAATAATTGTTCCCACACCTCAGGGGCACATTTAATCTGAAAGACTCGTTCAAAACGAAATCTGAAATCGGTGAAATCAATGTCGTCCCAGACTTTGACTGCTTTAAAATACAGATCAATTCTGAGATCAAGATCTTGAACCGGGTCAGGTGCCTCATCATCATCCAGTCCGTACATATCCACCAGATGCTCTGCGATAAGTGGCATAATCTCTTTCTCGGTATATCGCATTTCCTGCATCAGAGTCCCCTTTCCGGATGCAACATCGTAACGACAGCGAACACAGCTGTTTTCCTGCCTCCAGCATAAGACATCTGCATCTTACCTGACAGAATATCTTTCCTTTTCCTCTCCGAATCTTAATTTTTTGTTTTCCTGCTGGGAATGACATTGCACAATATGAAGATTTGATGCAGGTTTCGTGCAGGCCCCTCTCCTGACTTGAGGTTCTCAAAACCGAAACCCAAAATGTCCTCAGAATTTAGGTTCTGGACGGAATTATCTTTAAGAGACTTCTGGTTCTTCATGGAAGGTCTGACACGACATGGCTCGAAACGTGACTTCACTGCTGCGGACGCTGCTGCTGCTGGTTCTGATTTCAGGAACAGGGTCTGCTTCCACCCATGCCTGCACGACCGCTGTTATCAGTGGAAAAGCGACCGCTGACGGCCGACCACTGCTCTGGAAAAATCGGGACACGTCAAATATCCATAATGAAGTGGTCCTGTTCAAAGAGGGGCCGCTCCGCGCCATTGCCGTGGTCAATGCAGGCAACCGAAAATCGGCATTCATGGGCGTCAACGAAGCCGGCTTCTGTCTGGAAAACTCATTGAGCAAAGATCTCGGCACTCCCGGCAAAAAGTCCGGCATGGGCAATGGGCGCTTCATCAAACACGCCCTGGAAACCTGTGAAACAGTCGAGGACTTCCGCAAACTGCTCGACGAAACCAACATAACGGGCCGTCGCACTGTTTCCAACTTTGGTGTCATTGATGCCTGGGGAGGTGCCGCCCTCTTCGAAACCGGACCCGACAGCTACGCAATGTTTGACGCCAACGATCCCCAGACAGCCCCCAATGGCTACATCGTACGTTCTAACTTCGCCACCACGGCCCAGGGACTGCCGGCCCTTCCCGAGCAGCGTCATCTGGGAAAGATTTATTCCGCCGAACGCTATTCCCAGGCCTGTTCCCGACTCGAACAACAGCGGGGAGCTGGCATCACTGTGGAATACCTGCTTCGCAACCTGACACGCGACCTGTCTAACCAGCAAGGCACTCCTCACCCCGGCACCGTCAACGGTACCAAAGGCAAGCTGCCCGAAATCATCCAGACCGCAAACACCATCAGCCGATCCACCACCGTTTCTGCAGCCGTCTTTCATGGCGTCAAACCTGGAGAAAACCCCGGCCTGACAACCATGTGGACCATTCTGGGCAATCCCAGTTTTTCACTGGCCGTTCCCTGTTGGGTCGACATGGAACAGGTCGCGGACCCGCTGGAAGATCGCAGGGGAGCCGAGCTGGGAGAGATCGCAATTTCCCTGCGTGCCTGGAGTAAATCAGCCGAGGGTGACGGCATCGACACCCAGGGCCTCCCCGGTATCTGGGAAGACCTCTGGAAAACAGAAGACAAAATCCTCAAGCTCACGCAAGCTTTTCAGACCAGTCGCAGACAGCACGGTTATTCACAAGGGGCAGTCACCCGCTTCCATCAGAAGATGGCGGCACTCGCCATGCAGGCGATGCAACAGGAACTGCAGGAAATGAAGCAGGCCGCGATCGACCTGCCTGCTCCTCCGCCTCCCCGGTTCGCTCCGGTCAAGAAAACAATCGTGATCCCCTGAAACATCTGACGAAACCAAGGATAGCTTCCATGCGTTCTACTATTAAATTCCGTTGTGCGAATTTCTTCATCCTGTGTCTGGCCTGTCTGCCGATCACAGTTCAGGCAGAAGAACAGACAGCTGAAACGAAACTGGTTCGAGTCGCGGTGTTTGACTATCTGGACAAGGAATCAAACGGCCCGCGTAATCTGAAACAGTTCCTCACGCCAGCCAATGGTTTCAAGTATCAGGTCGTCCGTCCTGCTGAAATTCGTAACGGCGTACTCAAAGACTTTGACGTCCTCATCATGCCCGGCGGCAGTGGCAGCAAGCAGTCGAAAGCACTGGCCCCGGAAGGCCGCAAAGCGGTCCGCCAGTTTGTCCAGAACGGCGGTGGTTATGTGGGGATCTGCGCCGGGGCCTACCTCGCCTCATCGCATTACCAATGGTCGCTGGGAGTAATCAATGCCCGCGTCTGGGATCGCCAGCACTGGGCCCGAGGCGCTGAAACCGTTGAAATCGGTCTTACACCCGCCGGACAACAGGTCCTCGCCCGCGGTCCGAAAAGTTACAAAGTACGCTACCAGAACGGGCCACTGCTGGTCCCCGACAACCAGCAGCACCTCCCGGGCTACGAAGTTCTGGCGCGTTTCGAAACCGAAGTGGCCCGCAACGGCGCCCCCGCCGGAGCGATGGTAGGCACTCATGCCATCATCCGTTCCAAATTTGGTGCCGGTCGCGTGATCTGTTACAGTCCTCACCCGGAAGCTCAGGACGGTCCGAAATCACTGGTCGCCTCCGGAGTCTACTGGGCCGCCCAGGTGGACTGAACGGCTCTCCCGCTCAACCAAAGAGGGACTTCATAAATCCCAGCGGGAATACCAGACTCGATTCTGCACAGGGTCCAGCAGCAGGATCTCTCCATTGTTCCAGGAGTTCTTTGCCCGCTGTCGTGCGGCGTAGCGAATCTCTGGAGAATCCAGCAGGCGTTCTATCTGCAACGCTTCGATCGGGCCCGCGGCGTCAGTTCCCAGAGTGGGAGCACTCATCCCCGAGATGCCGAAGTTGAAAAACCGGGGAATCTCAGCTGGCACCGGTCCCGGTTGCCACTCAGTTTCTCCCCACGGGGTAGGTTGCTTTGACCAGTGTGAAATGGTCTCCGCATCGGTATCAAAGACCAGGTAGTATCCACCATCCCCGAGGAATTCGAGCCTCACTTCACCCGCAGAGACAACCCGGGCCGACTCCGGCCAGTCGAAACCGGTATAGTGCTTAAAGTCACTTCCCGGGTCGGTCACTTCATAGTAGCGTGGCTCTTGTGAATATTTCGCGGGAGGCAACAGGAACAGAGCCGCCAGCAATACCACAGGCATGCCCACAAACAGGACCGCCAGCAGTAACAACAGGATGACATACCGCTTTCGCAGAGGGATGTCTGGATCCGCGGAGGCGTCCACATCACTGGAAACATCTTTAGTATCACCAGCAATACGAAACTCCTCCGGAATCCCATTCATCGACAGACTCCTGTTGAGGCAGGATCAGCTCTTCCCCGTTACTTCACCCGCACCAGCTTCATCAGTCGGCCGGAAACATTCCAGTCCTGCACGTAGAGGTTGCCCTCTTTGTCCCAGTAGGAACCGTGAGTGCCGCTGAAGATGCCCTCGCGCCACTGATCCTGGGGGACGTTGAAGTTGCGATGCGTTTTCGGATCTTCGTTGTTACCCAGTACGGCGACGATGGTGTTGGTCTTGTCCAGAATGACCAGCCGTCCGTGCAGGTCGGGAACCGAAACGTAATCTCCCTGGATCGCGACTGAAGTCGGCATGCCCAGTCCGGTGATTACTTCTTCGATGTAGTTCCCGTCCAGATCGTAATGCACCAGGCGGCCCTTGGGCTGATGGTTACGGTCGCAGATCAACAGGCGGGGCGGATTGTATCGCGTATCCAGCGTCATCCCGTGTGCGGTGTTAAATTCCTTCAAGCCGTTCCCCTTCTTACCGAAGTGGGATTTGTATTTACCATCTTTATCAAACTTGAAGATGTAATTACTGGCGTAACCGTCTGAGAGAATAATGTCTCCATTGGGGGCGACGGTAATTGCAGTCGGGGCAAACTTCTTGAGGTTCAGTCCGGACTCTTTCGGGAACGGCAGTTTGAGAACGATGTCTCCCGTCTCGGCGTGAAACTTGATCCCTTCCCCGGCCACGTTGCGGGCACCGTAAATGAATTCCCCTTCGGGTTCATCCCGGATTTCAATATCGTGAATGTTTGAGTACTCGTCTCCCAGAAAACGGCGCACTACTTTCCCGTCGGGTGAGAAGACGAACACACCCAGCTTGGCACTTGTGTAGATATTTCCCTCTTTGTCGACAACCACGCCGCCATGGGTGGGGCCCAGAACGGAACGCCCCTGTTCGTCGAACCCCCAGCCGGGCACGGTATCAAAAGTCATGATACCGCTGCCCATCCGCACCGGTTCGACCTTCTCTCCCGCCATCACCGGCACTGCCAGACAACAGACCACAGCTACCGCAATTGAACGCAAGCACTTCTTCATCATCCGGATTCCTGTCCATTAAATATTCAGATTAATAAGTCAGCCGAAATAAGACGTCCCCCCTGTTCAGAGGCGAACCATTCCAGTATCCGCGGACCATCAATTGATTGCAACCTGCTCATCAAAAAACCTGCATATGTAACATTCCCACGTGCCGAGCAACGCGCCATACACCTGTTATTTAACAAGTTAGAACTTTTCTCATTTTTCCTGTAACAGTTTTTCCCACTTCACGCTGAGTAAGTCAGACAGGCATGGGACCTGTTAAACAAAACAAACACAATCGTGGAATCTGATACGAAATAAGGGGAACAGGACAATGAAACGCTTCACACTCAGTTTGGTTATTGTGGCAATGGTCGCCGGAACAATGACATTAGAAACTTATGCCGGGGGAAGAGGACACTCGAATGGTCGCTCTGGTTTCTCCCGCTCGAGCTCATCTCGCTCGAACTTTTCCTCTCGGTCACGAGGGAATTTCCAATCACGAAATAACGGGATGCGATCCCGAACATCAACGATGAAGGCTCCTCAGAACTTCAACCACCGTGTCACAAACACGCGGATGAATCAGAACTCGTTTTCCAAGATGCAGCATAAGGGTTCTCCCCTGCAGCCACGCACTTCGATGAAACAGGTTCACTCCCAGTTCAACAACAAGAAGCCAGGCAACACTTTTACTCGCCCAACCAGGAAACCGTTCACAGGCATCGGAAGCACCAAACCCAAACCGTTCCCGAAACCTCTCGATCCGGGTATCGGTAACGGCAAACCAGGCAATGGCGGAATCACTCCTCCGAAACCTGGCATGGGAGCTCCCAAACCACGACCTCGTCCTCGGCCTCCCGTTGGCAATGGTCCTCCAAAACCACGGCCTTCCAAGCCCATGCCTCACAAACCAGGTCAGGGCAACGGACACCATAATGGAAACCACAATGGACATCATAATGGTCACCACAATGGACATCATAACGGACACAATCATGGTCACCACGGAAACCATCACTGGCACAACCATCGTCCTCGCTTCTCCTGGTGGTGGTACAACTACTGCACACCACTGCGAAACTGCGTGCCCGGTAACTACCAGTACTGCAACTACGTGTATCCAACTTGTGACTATGTCGCTCCCAACGGAGTGGTTGTGGAAGACGTTCGCTGGTTCCTCGGTCTGAAAGGAATGATGCTGCCCGGCAAAGGGATTGGCGTAGAAACAGTCGCAGAAAATTCACCTGCCGCTGCTGTCGGCATGCAACCGGGAATGGTGATCACGAAGTGCAACGGCGTTGTTATCACCGACAACGAAGTGTTCGGCCAGGTCATCGCTCAGTCAGGTGGTGTACTGGAAATGGAACTGCTGGAATCCATCGAAGGCGAGCCACTTCAGGCAACCGTTCAGATGACTCAGCTGCCCGCAGCCAGCTTCTAGGAGTAAGCAATACATGACACTGCAGGCAACCCGTAAAACGTCCGATGAGGTGTGAACCTTGTCGGGCGTTTTTTTGTCTTGTACGATTAGTCGCGAACTACTTTCAACAGCTCAACTTCCGGAACCGACACTCCATGCTTCGTGAACTAACCGCCTCAGATCAACAGCTCATTCTGGACTATGCTTACCAGCACGAACTCGAAAACATGTTCGTGATCGGCAGCTTTGAATTCTCTGACAATCCTTTCGAGTTCAACACTTATCTGGGCTATTTCGAAAATGATGTGCTGACGGGTCTGGGTGTCTACTTCGGCCTCTGGAACGACATCACACTGCATGCTGAGAGTACCACTGTCATCGATGCTTTTGTCGATGAGTTCGTGAAACAGAACCGGCCCGTGAAATATGTCGTCGCCTTCCAGCGGCATGCACTCCCGACCCTCGACCGTCTCCAGCAGCATGGCATCACCCCCATCAAAGTTCGGGAGCAGACCCTGTACCTGCTGGAGCAGGAGAATTTCCATGACTGTTCTACAGGAGCAGAAGTCCAGGGGACGTCAGGCGACATAGACGGCATCATTCGCCTGGGAAACATCATGGATGAGCAGCCCGCCGACAGAGAGGTGCCTGAAAACGAGCGGGCGCGTATAGTCCCCGAATACGAATGGCTACTGAAACAGGATGGCGAGATCATCGCCAAAGCCAATGTCCACGGGCTATCCCGACACTACGCCCAGGTAGGCGGCGTAATGACACATCCCGCCCACCAGGAAAAAGGCTACGCCAAACAGACCGTCAGCGCCACCTGCAGACACTGGTTCGCCCGGGACAGACAAATCACCCTGTTCGTCAACAACGACAACACCCCCGCCATCCGGGCCTACACCAGACTGGGATTCCAGCCAATCGGAGAATACATTCACGCTGAATTTGCTTGAAGTTTCCGATCAGCGCGGTTCATCAACTGTCTGGGAACTCACCTGTTTTCAACATGCGCAGCTGATAACAGGCATTGTTAAACTGGGCTCCTTCGAGCCGGGCCCCTTGAAAAGAAGTGTCGCTCAGCACGCTTCCGACAAACCTGGCCCCCCTTAAATCGGCATAAGAGAAGTCAGAGCCCTTTAACTCCGAGTCCCAGAAATCGGCACCTCGCAGTGACACTCGCTGAAATGAGAGCTTCACATAAGCATTGCGGAGCACCAGACCATTCAGAGTACAACCCGCCAGAATTCCACTTTCGTCCGTCTCAATCCGGCTGCCATTGAAAACACGTTCTCCCGTCTGATAACGTTCCAGTAACTCTTCCGCGGAGCGGGCCGGTCGAATGCGACGCTGGGCAATCTCATACGCAGCCAGCAGTCGCGAGGCGATCACCTTATCCCTCTCAAGATCAGTCGGACTGATCCCCAGCGAGTTTTCCTGAATTCGCAGCAGATGCTCTGCAACACGCCGTTCATCCGCCTCTCTCTTGAGTAATTGGAGAAGCACAACATCATACCGAGAATACTCACTGAAGGCGGCTTCATCTGCATTCACACCCAGCGGGTCCCACTCACGAAACAAAATGTCATGCACCAGACGAACCAGATGAGAGTCAACGTTCATGATGGTTCTCTAAATACAGGAGCAGGAACTATTCAGTATATTTATACTTCAGAATCCCACGACGGATTAACTCATCGATACTTTTCACCAATCTACCGTCTGTCATTCGCACGAGATCTTCATTGTCATTGATTGGTAAAAAGTCTCTGTTCGAACTCAGAATTCTCTGATTGTGAATATGCACCAGTTTTTCAAAAGGAACTTTGGGATAGTATGCATTCTCACCTCCCGGATCTGAATAACACATAAATCGACCGTTACTGGTTGTGATATCACCAGGAGGGTCTGAAATAAATGTAAAAATAAAATTAGGCCGCCGTGTTACACGACCGTCATGATAATCAATAATGACAGATACTGCTGAATTTCCATTCTTATGACGTGAAAGCAAACAGACTCCCGTTTGTCTTAGTTCTTTTAAACTGGAACCAGAGATGACACCAGACAGAAGGGGATCCACAAAGTCATACCTGAATAACAGGTTCAGTTCTTCAGAAATTGCAGCACGATATTTTTCAGGTACCTGATCCAACTCAATTTGATTAGCTCGAACGGAGCGAAACACGGGAAACGGTTTTCTATTCAGTCGCTTTAAATTGAGCTTAATCAAAATCCAGTAAATAACAGCTTTGGGAATATTCGGATGCCACATTCCAATATATTCTCGCAAACAATATCGCTCGTAGTGCTGTTCATAAAAATGCATTCGATTTGTTTCCCAGACAGAATTTACTACTATCTGATAACCGCCGTCATTCAAACCAGGTCTTACAGCTTATCATAATCATAAAAATCACTGTCTCCAGTTGATAATCATCTCTCCAATGAATCGGTTACATTTCATCAATCGCTGGAATTCCTCAAAAAAAGACTAACGCCACATTCCTTCACTTCCTGACATGCACAATCTCATCATCAACACCCCACTGGGGGAAATCAATTTCTTCGTCTTTGGTGTCACACCGGGGGTACAGGTACAGCTTGATGAGGTGCCGCTCTCACCCCGGTTGCCGGCTGGGATGTCGCTAGACAACTGCCTGGGAATTCTGCTTCAAACTAACTGTCGCGAACCAGCAGAAGATCTGATATTCGAGTGCCGACTGCGGGGCCATAAGTACGACTCCTGCTCTTATGAAGGGGGCCAGCATCTGTTTGCTATGTCCTGGGAGAATGCTCAGACGCAGCTTATGATCGGCACTGAAGATGAAGAGTGTCTTAATGCGCGCCTGCCGGAAGAGCAGAAATATGAATTCTGCCCGCTGGGACATGACGAAAAAGGCATCTCGCTGACACTGCCTGACCTGAAAAAAGGAAACCGATGCAGTTTTCACTTCATTGTCGCCTGGCAGGATTTCCCCGCAGCAGATTCGGGAGCCTGCTGGTATGCCATCGATGTCAGACACACGGATCTATGGAAAGCGTTCAACCATTCTTGAACTCAGAGCGACTTATCAAGAATGAATTGATCGACGATTACTGCACCTTGCCTCCCTGCTCAAAAAAGACGTCTAATACAATTTTCATCTGCTCCCTCTGAGCGGCAGAGACTGTAAATTTCTGCCCGGGAACTCTCGCGTGATGGACTGTCACATTATCCGATGAAATGATATCCCGCAGTAGTTTCAACTGCTGCGGATTCACAGGTGCGTCATACCATTTCCAGCCTTGACTGGCTCTTTTCAATTTGATTTCCCACTCAGCGAATCCCGTTTCTTCCAGTTGCAGTAGACCAGCTTCATTGAGAAATGCAGGAGTTCTGTGAGATACAACCGATTTTCTGACGATCTCCTGCTGCTCTGGCGTGAGCCCCGTGTAAAGAGCTCGAATCGCCTTTCGCGATTGTTCGGTCAGTTGCCTCGAGTTTCGGCCTGAGATACTCGCTGGATTCGCCAACTGTTCCTGACGACGCAGGAGACGCTGATGGTTTTGTTCGACTCGCATCAGCTCGGCATTGATCCGTTCCATCGCGGCAATCTGTTTTAATCGCTCTTTATTCCGTTCCTGGTATGCTTTGTCGGTCCGCTTTTCATCGAATTTAAAATCTTTGAATTCGCGCTCATACGCTTCTTCTGCAACCCGGAATTCCTCTTTGATTTTCCGCTGACCTTCTTCAGTCAGCAACAGTTGCAGTTCTACCTGAATCGGCTCCCACTCTGGACTATTCGATCGTCGAAAAATACTCGGTTTGTGATCTCTGTCAAAGCCCCCCTCGGGCACGAAAGCAGTTTGACCTTGTTCGGTCGCGATGATGAATGTTCCGCCGACAGTTTTACCTGGAAGTAATTGAGCCATTCTCAGATGGAGTTGAGCGGGACGTGAATTCGTTTCCGTAAAGTAGAGCTGGAAATTATCCGGAGCAAATATCGTAGCCGGAGATTCCCGATGGCTGACTTTGACCACAGGCAGCAGCTCGGAATCGAGACCTGGAGTTTTCCTTAATTTCAGTCTGAGTGCCATCTCATCTGAGATCGCAGGTAGCACAATGGAGATTCGATTCCATCGATTTTCCTCCCGTCGGATCACTCCCAGTTTCAACTCATCCTGACTGGTGATCCGACTGAGTTTCTTATCTCCCGCGCCGGGTGCACGCAGGTGACTTCCGTTGACAATGTGAATCAGATCATTTTTCTGAAGCCCTGCCATCGAGGCTCGTGATTTGTCCGCAACGGTCTTCACAATCAAAGCATTACTGGTGCGTGACGGAAAAATCGGAACCGGTTGATTCGCTTCACGAAGCGACTTGATATATTCAAAGACTTCAACTGTCTCAAACCCCATCTCGTACTGTTTAACAGGCGGTTGTGCTTGAACCTGAAACGCGGATGAACACAAGACAGCTAAAACGCACAACACTCTCATCAATCTGGCCTCGATCGCATACACAACTATAATTGAATACTCCTCTAAATAATCAAACGTGTGACTACTCCCCCACATTGCCTTCCTCATCCTTAAAGACTGTCAGCACAGCTTTCATTTGCGCCTTCTGCGCCGGAGTGACTTCAAATGGTTTGTCGGGAACAGATTCATGATAAAAACTCACTTTTTTCGATGAGATGATATCCGCAATCATTTTTCTCTGATCTCTCTTCAGACGACTGTCATATAATTCCCAACCTTCAAGCATTCTGGCAAAACCGACCTGTGATCGGGCAATGCCACGACGTTCAAACTCGATCAGAGTTTCTTCAGGAGCTTTTTCAAAATTGCTGATTTTTTCGCCCAGTTCATCCAGCATCTTGCGCGTCCGATTCGTCGAACGATTGTAGAATTCAGAAAAATTTGCGATTGACTTATTTCTTCTCGCTTCTGCCGCCTGCGGATTATTTTTCTCTTCATCTTCTATCGCAACTCGATACTCTGCACCATCGGTTTTGATGATAAAACCTTGGATTTTTGTCGTATCCTTCTGTGGTGGTGCATCTGGCAGGAACAGTGACAACTGCAAATACAGTTTCGATAATTCCTGGCTTTTCTGTTTGATATACAGCTGAAAATGACCATCACTGAACCGGGGTCGCGCGTCGCGGTGAACTCCAAATCGAGCTAAGGCAAAATCATCATCGTAAGCTTTCACATTCTTCACCTTCGACTTGGAAAATTCCAGATCGCCCATAGGTTCTAAAGTAATGTTGATCCGTTCCCACTTGCTCCTGTTACGACGAATCACATTTAATTCCAGTTTATCCTTATGTGTAATCTTCTCTAGAAGCTTGTCCCCATCATCAGGTGAACGTAGTAATTTCCCATTGATCACTACAATTAAATCCCGGTCCTTAAGTTCTGATCGCGAAGCGCGCGTATCTTCTACAACAGTCAGTGCACTATTAATTCGGGTTTGATATTGATCCATTTTTACAATGAGCGCGTTCCCTGAACGAGGTGGAAATCGGGGAATCTCCTCTCCCTGTTCCCGCAGTGCTTTCTTGTAATCCAGAACCTTCACAGTCCTGAAGCCCAGAGCCGGATAGTCTATTGAAGGCAGTTCTTCCGCCATGAGAACGGAAACTGATGAAAAGCACAGAATAATTACATTCATCATCAAAAAACGCATGAGAGAATTCCCCTGACTCGCAGTTCCAATAATCCGACTCGCAACATATCCACAAACCCATTATGTATACACCCATACATTTTTCAAGCGAGATGTAAAAAAAGGCAGCCCCGAAAGGCTGCCTGTTAAGTTAAATATAAAAAGTAGCGGAAGTTATAGTTTCCACCCCTCGGCCAGAACTGTTCCCTTAGGCACCACAATGATGCCGTCGCGAATCATCACGTCGCTCTGATCAAAGTCGGTTTCGGTACGACCGTTGAGTTCGATGCGGGCTCCTTTACCGACGCGGCAGTTCTTGTCGACAATCGCGCCATCAATATAGGCCCCATCGCCAATGCCGATCGGCGGACGGTCGTCCTGGTCCAGTTCTTTGCATTGGTCCTGGTAGAAGTCGGCCCCCATAATGACCGAGTTGCGAATGGTTACATTCTTACCAATTCGACACCGCAGGCCAATCACACTGTTCTCGATCACAGAGCCTTCATCAATCTCACACCCATCGGCGATCAGGCTGCGGGTGATCTGCGTTCCTTCGCAGCGTGTCGGAGGCAGAAAGCGGGGACGTGAGTAGATCGGCGCCTTCTCCACCACGAAGTCAAATGGCGGCTGGGGATGTGCCAGAGCCAGGTTCGCTTCGTAGAAGGAACGGATCGTCCCGATATCTTCCCAGTAACCGTCAAACAGGTGCGCATGCACCTTGTGAGTCCGGATTGACATCGGAAAGATTTCCTTACCGAAATCTTCGTAATCGGTCGCCTTCAACAGGTCAACGAGCAGATCGCGATTGAACAGATAAATGCCCATGCTGGCCAGACAGTCCCGGCCACGGCTTTCAATGCCCTGCTGGTCGATCCACTCGGGAGGCGTCCGCACCATCGACAGGTCTTCTTCGGTCTGCGGTTTTTCCAGGAAGCCTTTCACGCGACCCGTGTCATCAACCCGCATGATCCCGAACGCCGAGGCCTGTTCGCTGGAGAGCGGCACCGTCGCGATCGATACGTCGGCCTTGGACTCGATATGATTGGTCAACATTTCCGAATAGTCCATGCGATACAACTGATCGCCGGAGAGAATCAGTACGTAATCGATGTCGGACTGTTCAATACAGCGGATGTTCTTACGGACTGCATCTGCGGTCCCCTGGTACCAGTCGGTCCCTTCCATCGTCTGCTGGGCTGCCAGAATTTCGACAAAGCCACCGCCGAAGGAATCGAATTTGTATGTCTGTCGGATGTGACGGTGCAGACTGACCGAATTGAACTGCGTGAGCAGATAGATGCGATTCAGTTCACTGTTGATACAGTTTGAGATCGGAATATCGATCAAACGATACTTGCCGGCCAGGGGAACAGCGGGTTTGGAACGGAGTTGTGTAAGTGGAAACAGACGGGTTCCTTTACCCCCTCCCAGGATGAGGCTGACAACATTTTTCATGGATTAACCTGATTCTAGTGCGTTGAGCACACTCTAGACGAATGACGTTCTCTTTTGTAAGCAAACTTAATGAACAGCTTGCCTCTTAGTGATACTGTATTGTATTTAGTTCATGTTACTGAGATTCTACCCTGCAAACCAGTTGAGAATGAACTGTACTCTCACAGCTCTGGAAAAATTCCGGTTCGGGTTCAAATTTGTATTGATCAGCGAATATAGGAGAAACTCAGTCTGTAAACCGCCTCTACAGGCGGTTAAGATAGTAGTGATTTTCCGACCTGAATTCATACAAATTTCATCCACAGCATCCCGCCGCTCACCCCAAGGAGTGTTACTTTGTTTCCTGCCCACTGTCTGCAACTCCCGTTTCGTTTGCGTCTCCTGCTGGCCTGTTCGGTCAGTCTGATTCCCTTTCTGAACCCTCACAATGCTTTCAGCGAGACGCCTTATACTCCTGCGATCGCCGAAGCATCGCAGGAAGGGGAGCAGGCGATTTCGGGCTTTCGCGTTCCCGAAGGGATGCACGTCAGCCTGTTTGCTGCGGAACCGCTGATGGCCAATCCGGTCGCCTTCTGCATTGATGAACAGGGACGTTTTTACGTAGCAGAAACCTACCGGCAGTCTAAAGGGGTAGAAGACAACCGGAGTCATATGGACTGGTTGCACGATGACCTCTCCGCAGAAACCGTGGCCGACCGCGTCGCTTACTTCAAGAAGCATCTCAAGGAAAACGTCAAAGACTACACGCTCGAACACGATCGGATCCGCCTGGTCGAGGATCGGGATCACGACGGCAAAGCCGACCATGCCAGCGTCTTCGCGGATGGCTTCAATAATATTGAGGACGGTACCGGGGCCGGCGTGCTGGCCCGCGGTGGATACGTCTATTACACGTGCATTCCCCATGTCTGGCGTCTCAAAGACACGGCAGGAGAAGGGAAAGCCACCCTGCGGGAAAAACTGAGCAGCGGTTACGGGGTCAGGGTCGCCTTCCGCGGACACGACCTGCACGGACTCAAGCTCGGTCCCGACGGTCGGCTCTACTTCAGCATCGGCGACCGGGGTTACAATATCAAAACCAAAGAAGGCAAACACCTGTTTCGCCCTGACACGGGAGCCGTCTTCCGCTGTAACCTGGACGGCACCGAACTCGAGGAATTCGCTTACGGCCTGCGTAACCCGCAGGAACTGGCGTTTGATGATTACGGCAACCTGTTCACAGGCGACAACAACTCAGATAGCGGCGACAAGGCCCGCTGGGTCTATGTTGTCGAAGGGGGAGATACCGGCTGGCGGATGTACTACCAGTATCTGTCCGACCGTGGACCTTTCAACCGGGAAAAGATCTGGCACCCCGCTCACGAAGGTCAGCCGGCTTACATGGTTCCCCCGATCGTAAATTTGTCTGACGGTCCTTCCGGACTGGTCCACTACCCGGGCGTGGGGCTCTCAGATCGTTATAAAGGTCACTTCTTCCTGGCCGACTTCCGGGGTACTCCCTCACGCAGCGGTATCCGTTCGTTTGCCGTTAAACCGAAGGGAGCTTCCTTTGAACTGACCGACTCTCACGAATTCATCTGGCAGATCCTGGCGACCGACGTCGACTTTGGCTACGACGGCAGCATGTATGTCTCTGACTGGGTCAACGGCTGGAACGGACTGGGCAAAGGCCGCATCTACCAGTTCACCGACACCAGACATGCAGGGGAAGCGAAAGAAGTTCACTCTGCAGAACTGATGAAAGAAGGCTTTTCAGAACGTTCCACTGAGGTACTGGTCGGTCTGCTCGCGCATCCGGATCAGCGAATTCGCATGGAAGCCCAGTTTGCTCTGGTCAATCGGAGTGCCTTGGACTCTCTACAAAAGGTCGCCCTGAATGGGAAAGATCTGTTTGCCCGCCTGCATGCCATCTGGGGCATCGGACAGCTGGGGCGTCAGACAAGTTCTGCAGTCGCCGGCATTCAAAGTCTGCTCAAAGATCAGGCCAGCGAAGTCAGAGCTCAGACTGCCAAAGTGATCGGGGAGGCCGGATTTTCCTCTGCAACACCTACCCTGATTGAACTGCTCAAAGATTCAAATGCCCGCGTACAATACTTCGCCGCAGTTGCCCTGGGGCACTTTAAGTCACAGGCGGCGGTTCCCGCGTTATTTGAGCTTCTCAAACTGAATAACAATGCCGACCCGATGCTGCGTCACTCGGCGATTCTGGCACTGTCCCGCATCGAAGCTGCTGACCAGTTAATTGCCGCGGCCAACAACGAATCGGCGGCAGTTCGCCTGGCCGCGGTTGTTGCTCTGCGTCGTCTACAGCGTAAAGAAGTTGGTCTGTTCCTGCAGGATTCCGATCCCCAGGTCGTACTCGAAGCGGCCCGGGCGATAAATGATGCTCCCATTCCGGCAGCGGTACCAGACCTCGCAGCTGTTTCCTTGAGTCCCGATATAGCTGATCCCCTGCTCCGCCGGGTGATGAATGCGAACTTCCGGTTGGGAGGTGCTGAAAACGCCGCCCTGGTGGCAAAGATCGCCGCCGATAAAAATGTCCCTGAAACGCTCCGCCTGGAAGCGATCCAGGAATTGAGCCAGTGGAACGAACCGGAGCCCCTGGATCGGGTTCTTGGACGCTGGCAGCCCATCGAAAACCGGCAACCGGTCGAACTGGCGGTAATCGTCGGCCCCATCGTCCCCGATCTGTTCAGCAGTTCGGAGAAGATCAAGGAAGCAGGCACCGGACTGGCAGCGAAATATGGCATCAAGGAAGCCGCCCCCATGCTGGCCAAAATGGTGGAAGATGCAAAACGTCCCGTTGATGTGCGCGTTGCATCGCTTAAGGCGCTGGATAAACTCGGCTACCCGGGCATTTCAGAGATCGCTAAAACCGCGATTCGGGACAAGCATGCCGCATTGAGAGTCGCAGGTCGTAATGTACTGGCCCGCCACGAACCCGAGGCCGCTCTGCAGCCACTGGAACAGGCCATTGAATCGGGACAAACGTCAGAAAAACAGGGAGCCATCGAGACCCTGGCTGAGATGCAGATCCAGGAAGCGACTACCATCCTGACCAAATGGATGCAGCGACTGGTCAAGCAGGAGGTTCCCGCGGAAATTCAACTGGATCTGCTCAAAGCAGCCGCTCAGAAGAAATCTCCCGAACTCGATCAACTCCGTGATCAGTTTGAAGCACAGCGTCCCAAGGGGGATGCATTAGCGAACTACCTCGAATCGCTGTCCGGCGGAAATGCCGCCCGGGGACGTGAAATCTTTTTTGGTCGTAGCGACACCTCCTGTCGGCGCTGTCATCAAATCCGCAATAACGGCGGCGAAGTCGGCCCCGATCTTTCGGGAATCGGCCGTGATAAAGACCGTCGTTATCTGCTCGAAGCAATCGTCGCTCCTAACAAAGCGATCGCGAAAGGATTCGAAACCGCCGTGCTGGCTTTGCTGGACGGTAAGGTGGTCGTTGGTATCATCCGCAATGAAACCGATGACACCCTGGAGGTTATGGATGCCAAAGGGACCGTGATTCGCGTTCCCAAAGACGAAATCGACGAACGGGCTACCGGGAAATCGGCAATGCCCGAAGAAATTGTCAAGCAGCTCAGTAAAGATGATCTGCGGGACCTCGTTGAATTTCTCTTTCAACAGAAACAGAAACCAAAAGGTCCATCGGCTAAGCACGAAGGCTGATCTGGTTGTTTTTGAAGAATATTATTTCTAAAATCAGCTCCTTGTTTTACGAAGGGTTGCCGGTTAAAATGAGAACATACGAAACAGAGAAACAAGCCTCTGTCATGTTGATTCAAAATCGTGAGTTGACCCTACAAATATTTCTAGGGGGACCCACGAGATTCGGCCGCGTGTAAATCCGGTATATCCGGCTCACACAACCCGAGTTATCAGGTTCCCACTTTGCAATCACGGGTTCTAATAACACCCGCGAACGAATCACTTGGCGGAGGTTTTTTACATGGGCTTGTTCGATCAGCAGGAATCGCAGCACCTCGAAAAGGCGAAACCGCTGGCAGCCCGCATGCGTCCGCGTTCCCTGGAAGAGTTTGTCGGACAGCAGCATTTTCTGGGCGAGGGGAAGCTTCTGCGACGCATCCTCGCCGCCGACCGGATTGGCTCGCTCATCTTCTTCGGCTCCCCCGGCACCGGTAAAACCTCTCTGGCAGAACTGATTGCTCGTCAATCTAATCGCCGCTTTGAAGCACTCAATGCCGCCTCCGCCGGAATCAAAGAAGTCCGCGCCGCCCTGGACCGGGCCCGCGACGAACTGGCCTCGGGTGGCAAGCAGACCATTCTCTTCATTGATGAGCTGCATCACTTCAGCAAAGTTCAGCAGGACGTCTTGTTGCCTGATGTGGAATCGGGGGTTGTCTCCCTGATCGGTGCAACGACTTCGAACCCGTTTTTTTCGCTCGTCTCGGCTCTCATCAGTCGCAGCCAGATCTTCGAATTCCAGGCACTGACGGCAGACGAAATCCGTACGCTGATGCACCGGGCCCTGCAGGATGAAAAACGGGGACTGGCCCGCTACAACGTTGAAGTCGAAGACGAGGCACTCGACTTTCTGATTGAAGTCTGTGATGGAGATGCCCGACGCTCTCTGAATGCACTGGAAATCGGGGTCCTCTCCCTCTACGGACAAGACCGGGTATTCGATCTGGAAGTCGCCCAGGAATCGATTCAGAAAAAAGCGATTCAATACGACCAGGATGGCGATGCTCACTACGATTCCGCCTCCGCCTTGATTAAAAGCATGCGCGGCAGTGATCCGGACGCCGCCCTGTACTGGCTGGCCCGTATGATTGAAGCGGGCGAAGACCCGCGTTTCCTGGCCCGCCGCATCGTGATCGCAGCCTCAGAAGACGTAGGCAATGCAGACCCGATGGCACTCCTGATCGCGAATTCCGCCTTTGCGGCGGTCGAGAAGATCGGTATGCCCGAAGGTCGGATCCTGCTGGCACAGGCGGTGACCTATATCGCCACCGCGCCGAAATCGAACGCTTCCTACGTTGCCATTGATGAAGCACTCTCTGACGTGCGAAACAAGTCCCTGCTGCCTGTCCCCGTGCATTTAAAGGACACGCATTACCGCGGGGCCAGTCAACTGGGACACGGCGAAGGTTACCAGTACGCCCATGCGTCAGAGGAGGGTTGGGTCGACCAGGATTACCTGGGCGTGGAACGTGAATACTACCGCCCCGTCGAGCGCGGTTTCGAAGCCACAATCCGCAAGCGACTGGAGGTCTTCAAGGAACGGCGCGAAAAAAAATCAGGAACGGATGATAACAACCGTTCCTGATCCCCCTCTTTGCATCTCGTCAGTCAAAGCCTGACTGTGCTGATTCAGCACAATGGCTGCTGTTTCAGACCGACGATTGTGATCGCCCGGGCGACTTCCCGTTCCTGCAGCAACCCTTCCAGGTTGGGCATGAAGTCAACCGACATGTACCATTGCATCAACACGTCGAACATGGGTTCAATTTCCTCTTCTTGAATCCCAAATTCTTCTTTCATCGGCAGAGCCTCTTCAGGAGACATATCCTGGAACTGGCTGATCAGCAGAAAATCGCCTTCGTTAGACAGATTCAGGTGCAGATTGCGAACTTCCGATGACAGGAAATGATCAATGGCGATATGCACGTCAAGTGGTCCCCCCTCAAGGTAACGACGTGCTTCGTCAGGTTGTTCGTCGATGATGCGGGCAGCCGTTTCACAGACTGCGTATACAACGCTTTCATCAACGAGGTCGCCTTCCACGTTTTCACTGGCCAGATGCTTGGCCCAGGTGACTGACAGCAGATCCAGTTGCACGTGTGGCGGCACACTTCTCAGGAACGGGACCTCAGTCAGATATCCGAATGATTCGAACGGATCGTCTCCAACCTGCTTTGCCAGAGCAATGCGTTCCAGAGTGTCCATGAATGCAATCCGGAAGGCGATGTAGCTCAGAAAAGTCTGTGGCAGGATGTCTTTTGAAATTGTAAGCATGATGATAATCGCTTGGCAAAAGTGGGTAGATCTCAGATGCTTCATACAGTCTTTAATCAAAGTTGGTGAGACCGTCATGAAATCAGAAACACGCGGTCACTGACAGGTATTACTTTGCCAGAGCAGTATCCCAAACACAATAAAAAAGTTTTCAATTTACAGCGAAAAACACTGGATTGATTCAAGTGCATGACTCTCTGTCAGTACTATAAAACAGGGCCCAAATTACTCATCAAGCCAGATTTCATGCATCTCGCGTAACCGGTATTCTGTCTCCGATTGTTATAACCGTTACAGTCCTCTGGAACGGCTACCAGTTATACATATCAGCACAATTCTGAAGCGGGTTTATGCCGGTTATTACTTCAGATGTGATTCAGTGACGAGGCCTGTGGCAGCACTCTGTAACACCTTCATCCAGCGCCTCGGCAACTCGCTCCCAATGGTAGTGGAGACATATTTTTTTCAGCCGCTCCCGCACATCCGTGGTTACCTGGTCCGATTGCAGTAGTTGTGAATACTCCATGACCTTCGTAACCAGTGCCTCAGTCGATCCGTTATAGAAACATTCGGGAGCCTCAGCAAATATCTCAGGGTAAGAGAGTCGGTTCGGCAATACTGGCAGACAACCGGCTTCGACCGCTTCCAGGATCGAAATCCCGAAGAATTCATGCCAGGCGGTTGAGATCACAATATCCGACGCCTGCAGGGCACGCTGATAGTCGGATCGACTTTCGAGAAACCCCCAATGATCAATCCGGTCTGCAAATTGTGATTTCAATTCCAGAAAGCAGTCGGGGATTTCCGGGGTGGACTGGCCCAGCACGCTCAGTCGGAAATCAACACCTTGCGCATCCAGTTGCGCCACCGCGTCACAGAACTGTTCCGGATTCTTATCATATTCCCAGCGAGCCACCCATAGAATCTGAATTGGCCCGGACTTCTGTTCTTGATGCATTCCTTCAAAAGATGGAATTCCCGGAGGTCGCACAGACGACTTATGCTGCAGTGGTTTCAGTAAGTCTACAGAAGCATAGTCCGGCATACGTTGCAGGAACTCAGCGGAGCCCTGAAAAAAATCCAGCCGATGAAAATCGGAATTGAACCAGAGTGCGTCCGCGGAAATAGCGGATTTCAGATTGATAAATCCGTAGGTCAGATCACGAACTTCGTTTTCAGGAACCGGATACGTCCACTGGTTCTCATGAAAATAGACGACACGGGGCAAGTCCATCATCTCTTTACGGACCAGCCCCAGAAACGTCGTCAGATCGAACATGTCGGTCACAAACAGCACATCCCAGCGGTCGCCGGATACAAATCGCTGCTCAACCTCGGTAGCGAGGGTTAAAGCAGCGTGCTGCATTCTCCACTTCCAGTGCCGCGGAGGTAATGTCAGGACAGTGAATTCATGGCAACTATGCGAGACCCAATGCTGCAGGAAATCACGATGACTCCCACCATGATACGCATTGATTGCCAGTATTCGCATTAAACCCTGCTTACGTCTTCGTACTCAACCTGATGTTCTGTGTCAGACTGCCGGCTTTCCAGTTCCTGAATCCGCAGAATGGCGTCATTGAAGGTCGCCAGGCAGTTCTCTTCAGTCACCTTCTCAATAATCTTCAAGCGAGTCAAGGTTCGCTCCACCTGAGGGCGCAAACCGGTAAAGAACACGGTTGCTCCCTGCTCATGCGCCTTGTCGATGATATCTTCCAGGAGATACGCCCCCGACATATCCACCATGGGCACACGGGCCATGCGGATGATCAGATACTTGTAATCGACCAGCGCTGAGGATGTCCGGTAGATTGTATCAGAAACTCCAAAGAACAGCGGACCTTCCAGTCGCAGTTTGAGAACTTTTTCCTTGAGGTCCTCCGGCATGGATACATCAGCGGGCAACGGCCGGCTGATTTCATTCAGATTGACCACATTCTGTTCATAAGCCTGCCCCAGTTCCTGCACAATCCGTACAAAGGCGATCGTAATACCGACTCCCATCGCCACGAGCAGGTCGACCGAGATCGTCAGAATTAAAACTGCCCAGAAGCAGATTGAATCCATAAACGGCATGCGATGCAGGACCGGCAGAACCCGGTAGTCAATGATATCCATGCCGACTTTCAACAGGATTCCTGCCAGACAGGCCATGGGGATGTAACTGGCATAAGGAGCCAGCCCGAGCATGAGTGCCAGCAGTACCAGGCCATGCGTGATCGAAGCCAGGCCGGTCTTTCCGCCACACTTGATATTCGCCACGGTCCGCATGGTGGCAGTTGCAGTGGTCACGCCCCCGACAATCCCGCAGCCCATGTTGGCAATTCCCTGACCGAAGATTTCCCGGTCGCTGTTATGCCGTTCGTTGGTCATATTATCTGCCACCAGACAGGTCAGCAGCGAGTCAAAAATACACAGTCCGGCCAGAGCGAACGCACCGCCGACCATATCGCCAAAGCGGGAAAAGTCCGGCCAGTAAAGGTGGGGCACGCCTACCGGCATCGAAGCGATATATTCAATATCCCTGAACTGCAGCAGATGCGCAAGGCTGGTTCCCACGATCAGCCCCATCAACGGGGCAGGCAACCACTGTTTCTTAGTCAGTCGCGGCCAGATGAGAATCGTCGCAAATGTCGCCAGGGACACAATCAGGGCATGCGGCTTTTCGTGCATGATGTCATACGGAATCTGTTTGATGGCACTCATCACGGAATTGGGAGTAGCAAATCCGAGCATGGGTGGGATTTCAAGCAGGATGATGATCACGCCGATCCCGCACATGAATCCGGAGACAACCGAATAAGGGGTGTAATAAATAAACCGTCCAATCTTCATCAGTGCCAGGACGATACAGATCAGCCCACTGAGAAAGACCATCGACATCGCAAAGACAATATCGGGTTCTCCACTGGCCAGTTTGGTTGCCGCAATAATCGCAGCCAACTGAACGACTTTGGGCCCCGTTGGCCCACTGACTCCGGTGTTGGATCCACCGAAGATACCGACCAGAATCCCGCCGCAGATGGCGGCCCACATCCCGGCTTCCGCTCCCAGACCGGAAGCGACCCCGAATGCCAGTGCCAGCGGCATCGCGATGACAGCCACCGTGATCCCCGCCAGAATATCGTTGGGGACGTTGGTATGCATGATTTTAATATTGTGCCAGGGATTAAATTCGTTGAGATAGCTTTTGAGGTTGAACCTGGGTTGATCGAATTGATTTTGCGACATTGAAAGAATCCATGATCGATGGACCTGAATCAGTTAAGCTCAGGCGGGGTGAACTTGAAGATATCCTCTATCCCGGTAACAACGACCAGACTGGTCATGCACCAACACAGAATTGATCGCGCAGCAGACTCAACAGTGGGACACAGGAGTAACTTTAGTGAGCGCGACGGAGAATATCGAAAAAACAGGCGTGAACTCAGCTAAGCGCTGGCGGCCCCCGAGAAACATGGGTTTCGTCTCGATCGGATTCGTTGATGTGATATTCAACATCAAAGAGGGGTGAGCTTAGGTGGGAAACTTCAATGAGCAGTTCCACATCCTGGATCAGCGGCTCTTCTTCACCGGATTCTTCGTTTTCTTCAAACTCAAATTCAGAGAAGAACCAGTCCTGACTCTCACCTTCAGACTGCACAAGAGCAGGTCCGCCCAGAAACAATACGATGTCGAGTGCAACAATGGCACAGCAGAGAAACATCAGGGCATGGCGGGCAGTCTGAAACATTCATAAAAGGTATTTTACCCGATTCGATTTGTCAATTATTTCTTGACAAATTTATCTGAATTCAGGGAAGCCCCCGCAGGGTAATAAAGTTCAGAATTTAACCCTAAGTGCTTTGCGAGTCATGATTAAATCATATTTTCCTCGGTCTGTGGTATTCACATTCACCTCTCATCATGTGAGAATATGAATAACTTCAACAAAATGTAACCTATATTAAAGTGTGGTCTTATAGAGAAAGCTTAACGATCATGCTTTATCAAGTGTGATCCAGGAGCCCGATAACTCGACACGACCCACCTGCCTGCTGAATTCCAAAACATAATCATTTTACAGGACCTAGTGTCCTGATGCTCGAAAGCTTGAGGGACGGATGAACTTTTTCAATTTATCTCGCTTGTCGAAATACACCCTGATCCTGACCATCATGGCCGCTGGTTTCAACCAGTTTGCTGCCCCGGCTGACGCCCAGTTGAAAGAAGAACTCTGCGACTGCTCGCCAGAGTTGACCGTGCTGCTGCGGGTAAACGACGTCCGTCGCACCGCGGACCTGGTCAAGAAAGCGGGTGGAAAAATTGTTTACGACCCTAACCTGGGAATCGGTAATGATATTCCCTTCCTCGTGGTCAACCTCCCCCCGAGCAAATTGAACGACAAGAAGTTTATTGATTCTCTGAAGCTCCCCTCGGGAGTCATGGAAGAGATTTTGCCTCACAAAAACACACCTCAGGGTGTACTGGAACCAACGCCGGAACAGCCAAAAGTTCCTGAACTGCAGGATGTCCCTGAAGCCGACTTCGATTCCCTCTACGTCCCGCTGGACGACATCAAAGTCCCCGCACTGCGGAAACGCGTCGCCGGTAAAGGTCTGGGCGAGGGTACGATTGTAGCGATCATTGATACCGGCATCGATACGAGCCACCCCGTCTTTCAGGATCGCGTAATCTTCTGGGATGATGCCACCCGCGAAGGTCGTTCTCCCCTGACCCGCGTCCGTCAACTGGATGGCAAAATCGAAATTGAAGATCGGAAATTTGTCGCCCTGCCGGAACTGATCAAAGAAAACGAAACGGTCTTCTTCGGTTATATCGATGAAAAGAAACTCGGTTTTCAGCAGGGAGACCTCTGGACAACCCTGGGTCGTGAAGGGGTTGATATCAACCGTAACGGCACCAAAGATGACAAACTTCTGGTTGCGGTCGGGCTGATTCCTAACCCGATCCTGAAAAAAATCGAAGAAGAAAAGAAGGCAGAAGCAGAAGAACGAGCCAAAGATCCCGAAGCCCCCGCAGTCGCCCGCAAGCCGGATCCGACTATCCATGATCTTCCCAAAGAGTATGCACTGGCGTTCGTCGACGTGGACATGGACGGCAAATTTACTGGGGAAGAAGCAAAAACAGCAATTATTGATTTCAACACAGCCCGTAAAATGCAGAAAGACGGGTTGAAAGTGCCTTATCAGAGCATGCTGGAATTTCCGTCACGTACGAAACGGATCGCCTATCCGCTGTTGTTCCGTCCTGATTCCAAAAAGCAGATCACCGAAATTACCGTGGCCTTCGATCAGCAGTCACACGGAACCCATGTGGCCGGTATCGTTGCCGGTAGTGGACTCCAGATCGAAGGAGCCGCCCCGAAAGCAGAACTGATGGCAATCAAGGTCTGTTCGGGACGCAGTTGTACCGACCAGGCAATCCTGCGGGGCATCATCTCGGCCTTCTTTAATCCACAAGGCTATGTCCCCGATGTGGTCAACATTTCCCTGGGTAGTCATGAAGGTTATCTGAAGCGTCCCTTGAGCATCCTGTTGCAGGACCTCTCGGCGAAATTCGGAACCACCTTCTTCGTCTCCGCCTCAAATGATGGCCCCGGCTATCGTACAATCAACGGGTTGGGAGGTTCCAGCCCTGCCGTATTTGTGGGTGCCCATGTGTCGGCCAATACTCTGATGGAACACTACCGCCTGGCCGAAGGGGTCAAAGCCCCGGAACACGGGCTGCTTTACTTTTCCTCGTTAGGACCTTCCTACACAGGTGAAATGCGACCTAACGTCGTAGCCCCTGGTTCAGCTCTGTCTTCGACTCCGTTGAACTCGGATGGTTCCAGCATGTTTAACGGAACCAGTATGTCGTCTCCGATTGCCGCCGGTGCCGCTGCTGCCATGCTCTCCCTGATCAAGGCTGACAAAGAATATGCGGAGGTGCTGGAACGACAGCAGAAGAAAATTGAGTCTATCCGTAAGAAATCGTCTGACAGTCGCTATTCCCTGACTTCGCTTGCGTTGAGTATGCGTATCGCACTGGAAAATACAGCGCAGCGGATGACCGGATTTACTTATGCTCAGCAGGGAGCGGGTTTGATCGATATCGATAAAGCCTACACCGAATTCCTGCGACTGGCGAAAGAGACCCTGGATCCCAAGAAACAGTCTGCGGAATTCAGTATCAATCATTATTCCAAATTCAACCGTCTGTACGACCGGGCCAATAACATCGCCGCTCACAAGCGGGTCGACCTGGACCTGAATATTGACGGGGAAGTTTCCGATCAGGGAAGCCTGTTACTGAAGAACACTCCCGCCATCGTGAAGCTGGAAAAAGTTGAAATCCAGGATATCGACGGCTCCGTCGTGACTCTGGATGTCAAAAAGGACAAAGAAAAAATCCCGTTCTCAATTGCCCTGCCCGGTAAGGAAGAGGCACTGGGGAACCAGATCACCCTGGTCCTTTCCAACAGCAGCAAATCATTTTTCTACAGTACCCGTAAACGCCACCTGATGGAGCGTGGAAAAACCTACCTGGCTTACTACACCGTCACTCAGCATGGCGAACGGGAATTCAGCTTCCTGGATGTGGTTCACAAACCGATCGAACTCTCGGACCTCGAAACCGAAGTCAGCCTGCCTGGACTGGGCCTGCGTGACTCCGATCGCCAGGCAGCGTTTGTCGTTCCTCAGAAAACCATTACTGCAGGTGCCTATCACCGCTACCCGATTGCAGTCACCCGACGGGACAGCAGTCTGACCGTCATGCTGGGTTTTGAAGCCAACAGCTCAGGACGTCTGCTCGTCAGCGTATTCAATCCGGATGGAGATGAGATCGGCTACCGTGTGATTCAACAGACCTCGCAGCTGGGGGGAGACCGTTCTAACGCCACCCTGACTGTCTCAACCAAGGAAGAAGGCATCCACGAGGTGCTCGTGAGTACCTTCAGTGGTAACTGGTTGAACGAATCCAAATACGATCTGCTCATCGAAGCACAACGATTCCGCGCCTCGTCCGACGAACTCTCTCTGTCGACCGTCGATTCCGGCAAAGAATCAGAGAAACTGATTACCTACTCCAACTCGTCCAATCAGGTACGCAGCATGTCCGCCAGCCTGGGCAGCCTGACGCGTGTCGTTCCCCAGGATCATTTTCCGATCATGGCCAACTACCGGACGTTCCGTAAACTGGACATTCCCGAGTGGAGACCGGAGAGCGGTGAGAGCCAGACCACAACGGTTCGGCTGACCTTCCCCTCCGACGATAAAAAAACAAAGGGCTTCAGTGGCCGTATCGATCACCGACTGTATAAAAAAGGTGCGGACGGGAAACTGGTCGAAGCCTATAAAGGTTCGTTCTACGGACGCGGAAAATCCTTCAACAATATTCCCCGTCCCGAACCGGGCAAACCCTACGAAACGCTGTATGCCGCTGTGGACACCTACTTCACGGTTCCCTACGACGAAGGATTAAAGGACAGCCAAGGCACCATTACCCTGGAAGCTCTCTTCCCGAGTATCCCTGTCAAAATGGAAGGATCAATCAATCTCAACATCCTGACTGTCGGACGCCCTGATGTTTACATCCTCAAGGTCACAGGTCCCCAGAAACTGATTGATGCCTCTGCTGCCAAAACGGATCCCAGCAGTTCCTCACAGGCGACACTGGAGATTCCCACCAAAATCAATGGTATCTCCAAGATCAAAGTGACCCTGCCTGTGACAGTGACCCCGGATGTCAAATCGACTCTGGCGAAACAGATCATTCGCTCTTACATCAGTGTCTCGACCAGTGATGATCGGATCTCAGATTACATACCGATTGAAATCTCGCAGTAGTCTGCTGAACCAAAACGAGAATTGAGAAAGACAGGCAGCAGCATGCAGGGGCAGCGTCCCAAAATCGGTGAGAGCAAGTCAATCACCTTTGAAGTCACTCCCGAATTGACGATCACCTTCGGCGGTGGAGATACAGAAATTTCCGTACTCTCCACCCCGTCGCTGATTTGGTTTCTGGAGCAGGCTGCGTTACAATTTCTGGAGCCCTGGCTGGAAGCGGACTCTTTGAGCATCGGCACCCATGTGGATATCGAGCATCTGGCTCCCACTCCTCCAGGCGAGCAGGTGCAGTGCACCGCACGGCTCATCTATCAGGACGGTCCGGTGTATCGCTTCAATGTAGAAGCGTTTGCAGGTGGTGACAAGATCGCCAGCGGCCTGCATTCCCGCCGCATCGTACGTCTGAGCCAGTTGGCAAAACGCTTACGAAAACAATAACTCCCTCCAGAAAGCAGTAACATGATTTTTGTGATCGCAGATATCGAAATCGCGGAAGGCAAACAGGCCGCCTTCCTGGAAGCCTTCCACAAGCTGGTTCCCCTGGTCCACGCGGAAGATGGTTGCATCGAATACGGACCGGCCGTGGATGAAGATACCGACATCCCGGTTCAGGTGAAAAACGGCAGCCAGATTGTGACCGTCATGGAGAAATGGGAAAGCGTCGATGCCCTCAAGGCTCATCTCGCGGCCCCCCACATGCTGACCTACCGCGAACAGGTCGCAGACCTGGTCAAAGGGACCACGATCAAAGTCTTGAAACCGGCTTAATCACACTCAGGGTTTCGGAGCTACGAGGGGTAGTTCTACTTCCTCTGGCTCTGTCTGCCCCGCCGGTGCTTCCGGTTGTTCCGGAATCAACGTTCCCGTCAGCTGATACAGGTAAAAGCGGATCATAGGTCGATACGGCGTGTCCGGCGCGTCATCAATGATCTCCTGAAACAAAGCCCTTGCCTGCTCCGGTTGACCCGCTTCAATTTCACAGCGGGCCATGTTCAACTTCAACGGCGTCTGCTGCTGGGCCAGTCCATACTGATAGTTGATTACCGAAACCGCATGCTGAGTAGGCCAGAAGCTGTTGGTGGGAGGTTGAACCAGAGGCAGTGTCTGTAGCACACCTGCAATCCGGGCCTCTTCGTGCTCTCGAATCTCCTGTCGCCAGAGATCAAAGCAACCACGGTAATTACCATTCCCCAGACTGGTAAATGCGGCTTGCGCCCGCCAGGGAATCTGGGGCTGATTCTGTGCATCACGCTGCAACTGCGCTACCTGATTCGCCGCTGCTTCAGACTGACCGACTTCCATCAGAATCGTCGCCTGCAGATTCTGCGCGAGGGGATTCTGCTTCACATAGACCGGGTCATCCAGGTAATGCTGTGCCAGCAGGACAAACCCGTTCTGGTAAGCCTGGCTTGCCAGCTGCAGCCGATCACCGCCTTTTTCTTCCAGCTGCGCCAGTTCCTCAGAAATCTGATTGATCTGCCCCTGCAGTTTCTCAACGTGTTCTGAATAGGCACGCAGACGGGCAAAGGCTTCGTCGTCCATCTGTTCCTGACCTTCTACCATTTCCAGGTAGGCTTTCAGTTCCCGATGTGCCAGATCGACTTTCCGCATATTGGAATAGATCTCAAACAGCAGCATATGAGTGGGAGCAAAGTCGGGTTCAATAATCAACGACTGGTGGTAGGCATGCAGGATCTGGAAGTAACGCATGCGGTCAATTCCGACCTGCTGTCGTTGCTGACCATTGGCGTCAGGGGGAATCAGCAGTTGTGCTTCCAGTCGCGCCAGATAGCTGTAGGCACTTCCCAGGATGCGGTAGGCTTCCGCACTGTTTGGATTTTCGATCAACCCACGATTGGCCAGTTGGATCGCCAGAATCGCAAAGCTGGAGGTTAATTCATGGTTCCCACCTGCCTGCGACATGAGTCCCAGATAATGACGTGCGGTCTGCACATCGTTCTCCAGACTGACTGTTTGAGGCAGCAGGTAGCGACTATAAATCGACTGCGGACGTGCCCAGTCACTGCGAATTTCAGGAAAGTCTTTCTGTTGCTGAAATGCGAGCTCTTTGAAATTCAGCTTATGGGATGCCAGAAATTCGACTGTCTTTTCATTTTCGGTATCGGTGCGATAAAAGACGGCTGTTGCCGCATTAAGGCTGGTCAATTGCCAGTCCGGCGTGGTCAGTAAATCGAAGAAGGTGCGGTAGTCCGGGTTCATTCCCGAGAGTCGCGGCAACACATGGGTCACATGATAATGATTAAAAGTGGACTTCCAGATCTCAGGCTTACCGCTTCCCTGCTGCTCCTTACGCTCAGAGCGGAGCGCCCGGCGCGTTGTGTCGTGTAACGCGATCAGGTCGGATTCCCCGGTTCCAGTAAACAGAGCCAGACGATTATCGACGAAGGATTTCTGATCCAGCCAGATCAACAGGTCGCCCTGCTCCAGTACAAAATGGAAAGGACGATCATCAAGAGACTCTTCCAGGGCGGCACGATAGCCATCAATCGTCCGACTGAGTGAAGGGCTCAAGCCCAAACCGATGGCGTGCCGGGTCACTCCCTGTCCTTGGAAACGTCCGCAGACGACCAGATAGGCCAGGGCGAAAAATGTCAGCACAGTCAGGGCGCGTCCACCCCGTGAAAACAACAGCTCCGAAGTCTCGACACTGTAGGTCTGCCGGAAGTTATCGCGATACCACAACTGAAAATTACGGTTTGCAAAGATGGCACACAACACACTTGTGACCACCAGTTCGTGACTGGCCAGGACAGAGAATCCGCAGAAGCCCACAAAGACAAACAACTGCCCCCAGCTCATGCGCGACTGATTCAACACGAAACTCACCAGTGTCAGCAGCATTAGAATAAACGCTGCGACGGCATAATGATTCAGCGAGCTCCAGAACTGGGGAGAGGTCATCGGAAAATACCCCAGCTCTTCCGGTCGCAACTGGCCCTGGAACATGGACTGCATGATGGGATAATCGACTGTGTAATAACTCAGACCTGCCGTCAGAGCATGCCAGCCGGTCGGATTCAACAGTGTCGCAACGAGACTGCCTCCCAGCACCATCCACAAGGCTTTATAATCGGTATCATCATTGAGCACTGAGCGATCCAGCATCGCTGCCACGGTTTCACCCAAGGCATATAACAACAGTAGCGCAATCCCCAGCACCACTCGTGAATCCATATTAGCCCAGACAAGAAACAGCGGGACCAGAGCCCAGAGTGCGCGGGGAGAATTCTGCTTCTGCCACGCCGATAGACAATACAGGGTCAACACAACGCCCAGTATCGTAATGATCTCGGGCGTGACCGTGAGTTGTGGAAAACAGGCAATCAGAGCCAGCACCGCGAGTATCGAGCCCCACCACGTGGAAATCTCCCGCTCACTCTGCCGGACAATGAAATAAAACGTCACTCCGACTAACAGGACTTTCAGGAGCGTTAAACCAGCCCCCCCCAGTACGCCATAGACGGCGGAGAGTGACAGGTCAAACAACCAGCCGTTGTTGTGCCAGGGACGATCGGTGGCCGTATAGGAGAAAACATCATTCGCGGGTGGCCAGAAGCCGTGGCTGGCCAGGTACTGTCCCGTTTTGACATGCACCAGGGTCTGGGTATCCGTGATATAGGTTGCTGCAAACAGACAGGCCAACAGAATCGCGGCCCAACGCAACATGAAGTCGCCTCGGATCGCTTCGTCTTCGACCAGTTCCGGGGTCAATGGTTCCCATTCGGGCAGACCTTCTTCCACAGGATCCTGGGAATTTTCCTCATCAGTCTGACCAGCCTCCCCGGCGGGTGTTTCTTCCGAATCCTCGGGGCCCTGATTCTGATCAGCAGCGTGCTCGGAAGCGTCGGGAGTATTGTCTTCAGGCAAATCTTTGTCTGGTTGATCGTTCACGTAAATTCTCTGGATCTGAAACGGGAATAGAAACAAACAGCGAACCACACGCCGAGATCAGATGGGGCGGGTCTGTACAGATCCAGACCGTTTCGGACAGCACGATAATCCTGTCCGATGATGGAGTCATGTACTCGGTCTAACTTACCCTGTATTCCTGACAAATAAACCCGAAATCGGTCTAAATCCAGTAATAATCAGGATCTAAATCAGGTCCGCCCCTCTGCAGGGAGACCTTGTCCGTTTGCAAAGTCACCCTGCTTTACTACGAGTTCTGAACTGACCGCGTTTGTTCCAAAGTGGAAGATTTAACCGATCCGCTCTTTTCCGACCCACGGACGGAGTACTTCCGGAATCAGAATGGAGCCGTCTGCCTGTTGGTTGTTTTCCAGCACTGCGATAATCGCCCGGGCGATTGAAACTGCGGTCCCGTTCAGCGTGTGAACGAATTCGGTCCCTTTCTGGCCGCTGGATTTGCAGCGGGTCCCGAGTCGGCGAGACTGGTAGTCGGTACAGTTAGAGGCGGAAGTCACTTCGCCGTAGTCGCCGGCATCGCCTCGACCGGGCATCCAGGCTTCCAGGTCGTATTTACGATAAGCGGGTGCTCCCAGGTCTCCGGTGCAGGTATCGACCACGCGATAATGCAGGCCCAGTCCCTGGAAGATCTCTTCTTCGATCCGGACGATTTCTTCGTGCATCGCATCAGAAGCTGCATTAGTGGGCTCGGTGAAAGCAAACATTTCGACCTTGGTAAACTGGTGCACGCGATAGATACCACGTGTCGCTTTACCGTGTGCGCCCGCTTCAGTACGGAAACAGTGTGACAGCCCTGCGACTTTGCGGGGCAACGTTTCCCGATCCAGAATCTGATCTTTTTGCGATCCCCCCAGAGTAATCTCTGCAGTCGCAACCAGGCTGAGGTCGGTGTTTTCGACAGAGTAAATCTGGGTTTCATCGCCGCGGGGATTAAAACCAATCCCTTCCAGAATCTCTTTCCGCGCCAGGTCCGGCGTGCTGTGCAGAATGAATCCTTCCTGCACCAGCTTCTGCATGGCATACTGGCAGAGGGCCATTTCCAGCAGAACCGCCTCATTTTTCAGGTAGTAGAAGCCATGTCCCGCCACCCGCGTACCGGCTTCGAAATCGATCAGATCATGTTTTTCAGCCAGGGCCACGTGATCCAGGGGGGTAAAGTCGAAGGCGGGCTTCTCACCCCACAATCGCACAACGGTGTTCGCCTTGTCCTCTTTCCCAATCGGGACATCCGGATGGGCCAGGTTGGGTACCCGCGCCTGCTCGGTTCGCAGTTCGGTTTCGACTTCCCGCAGTTCGATATCGATGGCAGATACCTGCTCTCGGAGCTCTTTGCCCTTGGCAATCAAAGACTGCTTCTCATCGTTGTCTGCGGCTTTCGGAATCTGGGAAGAGACCGATTTCTGCTCCTGACGAACCTGATCGCCTTGAACAATCAGCTCCCGGCGACGCTGATCCAGTTCGGTCAGCCGTGCCAGATCGACTTCAATTCCCCGATTACGACAATTCTCAAGAATCGCTTCCTGATTCTCGCAGATGAACTGCAAATCCAACATAAGAAATCAATTACCCCGTCAGAGTCCTGAAATGAGTCAAATTCCGATACGTACGGTCTCTCTCCTGAAATAGAGATCGCATCATATCTCATGACAATTTTAATGTCCAAGGGTAACGCTTTTTCGATCCGAAAAATGAAGATTCAGCCCGATTTACGGTCAGTCATCAGGACATCTCAGAACGAATATACCCGTTGTAGCGGTTTCAGAGAGCATTCCCTGACAAATCAGGTTCCACTGTCTTGCGCTGCATCGTAGACGACTTTTCCGTCCAGAACCGTCAGCAGGGGTTTGATCTGCTTGATCTCTTCCTCAGGACAGGTCAGATAGTCCCGATCCAGTACGACCAGGTCAGCCAGCTTGCCCGGTTCCAGCGTCCCCTTTTTATCCTCTTCAAAACTGATGAAGGCTGCATCGCTGGTCATGCAGCGGAGGGCCTCTTCCCGGCCCAGTTTCTGCTGAGGACCGTACACGTCCCCGTAGATATCTCGACGACTGACCGCGATATACAACGCCAGAAACGGATTGAAGGCGTTCATCGAATGATCCGGATCAAAGCCGTTCATGTGATCGCTGTTGATCGCCACAGGCACACCGGCATCCACAAACATTTTGAGACCCATGAAACGGTTCACCCACGACGGACCATAAATCTGATTGATGGCATCGGCATCGCGATAGAACAGGTAGGTCTGCGTATCGTAACAGACCCCGAGATTGCTCGAACGCTTGACTGACTCGTCTGAGGGGAAGTAGGCATGCGTGATACAGAACCGACGCCCCTTGACGGGCAGCCGC
This sequence comes from Gimesia benthica, assembly GCF_009720525.1. Taxonomy (NCBI): domain Bacteria; kingdom Pseudomonadati; phylum Planctomycetota; class Planctomycetia; order Planctomycetales; family Planctomycetaceae; genus Gimesia; species Gimesia benthica. The sequence goes on along the minus strand of NZ_CP043930.1, from coordinate 5,455,917 downwards.
TGATTCACCTCTTCCAGAGCAGAGAGAATTTCATTCACACTCCCATCCCCGGTCGCGTGACAACACATCTGCCAGCCCAGTTTCTGTCCCTCTTCAAAGATTTCCGCCATCAGCTCACGCGAATAAGCCAGGTCTCCCCGATAGTCGGGATCTTCGAGTACATAAAACTTGATTCGCTTTTCTCCGTAAGGTTCAGAAAGCCGGGTACTCCCCCAATGAATCCCGCCATCTACGGAGATCTTCAGCGGACCTACGCGAACCCAATCGTCTCCGTCTCCGGTAATCAGTCCCAGTTTCTTTGTGAACTCCCGCACCGCCTCGGCGCTCCGCAGCTGTTCGCGAATCGTCATCGTCATCCGCACGGTCAGCTCATTCTGCTCCTTCAACAACTCATATTCCCGATACTCGTCGACGCGCGAGCCCCGCTCCAGGATACTGGTAATCCCGACTGAATTATAAATCGCATGCAGTTTCTTTAAGGCTTCCCGCGTCGCTTCGGGGGGAACGGTTTCCCGCGGAATCAGCTTGCTGATCGCACCGCCGCCCCCTTCCATCATTAAAGGTTTGCCTGCTTCATCAAAAATCACCTTAGCCCCCGCAAGTTTATCTCCCTCTTTTCGAATGCCGATCATTTCAAACCCGCGGGTGTTTAACACATTCTTACGGGCGATATTCATATAGACCGGGTGCGTACTAGAGGCCGCATCCAGTTCAGCCGGGGTGGGACGTCGACGTTCCTTCAGCCGCGTAATATCGGTGCGGGGAACGGTGATCCAGCGTCCCGGGGGCACCTCTTTGACTTTTTCCCGGATCCAGGTCTGAATCTCTGCAACGGAATTCAGTTCCTGATGCGGCTGAATCAACTCTCCGCGGGCCGCCCGTAGAGCATGAACGTGCGACTCAATCAATCCGGGAATCACAGTCTTACCGTCCAGGGAGACCACCTTTGTCTGTTCCCTCTGAAAAGGCTTCATCTCAGCATTACTGCCCACCGCCAGGATTTTTCCGTCGCGTATGGCAATCGCTTCTGCGATCTTTGATTTGGAGTCGAGTGTGATGACCTTCCCGTTTTTGAAGATCAACGTCGCTGTCTCAGCGGAGACCATCGATGTAATCAGGCAGACAAACAGAACCAGGCAGGTGGGACGAAAGCAATTCCGGAACAGGACAGACATAAGCACTCCAGCGGGATGAGATCAGGCGGGCTACCAGCAAGGTCCAGTCTCCATTCCATCAATGGAGACTGATCTATACAGTGTAACCGGCCTCGCGCATAAGGAGCAACAATCCGGGAACGGTTTTCAGCGTAATCCCACACACCATGTCAGTCTGTAAAAAAACAATCTCCTGCGAGTGCTGTTCGAGATGATGGGAACCATCTGCAAACGTCACTGCAGGAGAGATATAACTGAGAATAAATGCGAGTTGCCTGAGCGTTCTGTCCTCAGATCAGGGATTGATCTGTCCCGGGAAGGGCTGCGGGCTTTTCACGTGGTAGCGTGCATATTCATATCGTCGATACAGCCCGGGCTGATATTCGTTGTTGCAATGCTTACCCCGGTACTGATGGTAAGAATAGAGGGGCCAGGGATACGTACTGCCTTTGGCCTGTTTTCCCCGGCTGGTTTCCTGGCATAGTTCACAAAACGAGAGAAACATCCGCCCCCCGCCTGCCTGGGCGCTCTGGACAGAAAGACCTGTTCCCCAAATCCCCAGTAGAACTGCTGATACAAATAATTTTTTCTGGAATCCGTTCATCATCTCTCCCATCCATTGGACCGCATGTTGCCAGGATAACTGCAATATTCGCCATACTACTCATCGGATCAGGAGCGCGGGCGAGATGAGAGCGTGCAGCCGGGATCGAATTCAGAGCGGATTTCCCACTCGAATTCTACGGATGATTCCAGTTTTAACGGTTATTCCTGACGCTCAGGCCAGGCCGCGGACCTGTTTTTTGAACGCGATGATGTCATCCAGGATCGCATCCAGCTTCACGCTTGGTTTGCGTCCCAGTGTCTGCTCCAGCCGACCCAGGTCGGGAATCCGGCGCTGGACATCTTCGAAGTCTTCATTATAGGCCTTGTTATAAGGCAGGTAATCGACTTTAACACTCGGGTTGACCTTAGCGATAATCGCTTCGGCCAGTCCTTTGATCGAAACCGGCTCATCACCGCCAATGTTATAAACCTGTCCGGAAGCAGAATCCAGATTGGTCAGATCGACCACGCAATCCACGATTTCGGAAACGTGTCCAAAGCAGCGGATCTGGGATCCATCATCAAATACGACTACCGGACCGCCGTCCAGAGCCTGATCGATGAAACGGGGAATCACCATCCCATATTGTCCCACCTGTCGGGGACCCACCACGTTGAAAAAGCGGCCGATCCGCACATCCAGACCGTATTTCTGGTGATAGGCCAGTGCCAGAAATTCGTCGATGGCCTTCGAGGCTCCATAAGCCCAGCGGGGGCGCGTCGTCGGTCCGAACTGCAGATCGTCTTCTTCGGTCCAGCGTTCTTTGGGGTTTTTGCCGTAAACTTCACTGGTGGAAGCCAGGAAAAATTTCTGTTTTCCCTGCACGGCGTGTCGCAGCAGCACTTCAGTGGGATAAATATTGGTCTCAATCGTACGTACCGGGTTATCTGCGACCAGTTTCACCCCGACGGCTGCCGCCATGTGATAAATTGTGTCAACGCCCTGCACCATTTCTGCCATCAGCACGGGGTCGGTAATCGACCCGGTCCTGAAGGTAAACTGAGGATGGTCGATAATCGCATCCAGGTTTTTCAAGAACCCGGTCGAGAGATCATCTACGGCTGTAACCTGTTGTCCCTGCTGAATTAATTGTTCACAGAGGTGACTGCCAATAAAGCCGGCCCCACCGGTAACGAGGCAATGAGACATAACGAACTTCTTTCTCGAGATAAGGAAAAAACCGCAGAACGGATAAATTCGGGCCAATGTCAGCGAAGGCTTAAAACAGTTTACACGCTAGAGTTGCATTTCGCTACGAACCTGCCATAATACGAGCGTGTCATTAAGAATGACGCAACAAAAACATCGGATTTTCCGATGTATATTGAAAATCCGGGCGATTAGCTCAGTTGGCTAGAGCATCTCGTTTACACCGAGAGGGTCGGGGGTTCGAGTCCCTCATCGCCCACTTAGGCATTTGCCGTTCACCCCTGACTTGCAGGAACTCCCTGCTTTTCAGGGGTTTTTTATTTTCGCGTGTTCACTTACAGGCCCCACTTGTCGACCAGAATCATGATCAGTAAATCAAACACTGGCTCCGATTAAGGGTTCAGCTCATTCTCGCAATAATTATCAGCCTCTCTCTCGCCTATGAGAAGCTTGTCGAAATCAAGTTCGCCTGACTCATCATGAGAGGACGAGCCCTCTTTCTGATCGCCTGGTTCGCAACAGGTGACGTTGTGAAGCAGCTGGTCTTAAAATTTTTTTTGATGCGCGACAGTACTTCACCTCTGATATCAAGATCGTTTCCGTCGTGATCTTTTAGATCCCGGAAGACCAAATGACAGATATGTGTCTTCTCGAAGATCTTTCCCAGTGCTGCTGCTGTCATTTCCAAAAACCTGTCCATCAAAGCATGGACCGCTTCCAGTAAGACACGGTTTAAAGCTTCAGAGAGCCCATCAATCGCAGCTATAGAATCTTATTTAGAGTAGCCGGCTGATATGCGCGCATAATGTAACTAGATTCAAAAAGTGTTGAGATACACCCTATGAGTTGCGGAAGTGAATCCAGGCATCGAGGTAGGTTTTATTTTTCAGATTGGCCGGCGAGTATCTTCTCTTTCATATCAGCTGCCTTATTCACGAGTTCAAGGTCAGCTTCAGCAGCTTTTACCTTGAGAAATGCCTCGTTACTCTTGAATTCAGCAACTTTTAGAGGGTCCTGGCTGTCGTCGCTGATTGTAAAGTCAACTCGACGCTTCAGTGCCGCCGTCTCTCGCTCTGCCTTGCGACGCTTCAGTTCACGTTCCAGGGATATTTCAATTTCATCGATCTTCTCCTGTATACGCTTTTTTTCCGCTTCCTCTTCACGCCTTTTATCTATCTCTTCCTGCCTCGCCTCTGCTGCAACCCTTTCCGCATCCAGTCGCTTCTGCCTTGCATTCTGAACAGAGGCATACACTATTAATGACACCACCAGTAAAGCACAAACAATGAGGGTGATACTAAGTTTCTTCTTCATAAGGTCCTCCAATTAAAGAACCTATTTAAGCGAATATATGTACAAATATCAATCGTAAATAAAAAAATGCAGCCGGGTCAGGGCTGCGTTGATAGTACGATTAATTGTTTTTTGTTCTCTGCACTCTCAAAGCTGAAGGTGACTAACTTCAATTTCATTATTGACGTCCTTGAATGTTCGGCATTCTTCATCAAGCCCAGCCTGTCCACCGAATGCCAGAATCAAATGATGCGCTTAAATTTCGAACCTGTGCACTCCATTCCATTCGGAAGGTCCTGAATGAGTCCATCCAAGTTTTATTCTACGGTCAACTCAAGCTGAAAATCTCGAACCATTAAATGTTGAATTCTCAAGCCAGCAATCGTTGCACAACCGTCCCTTCCACGTCGGTCAACCGGAAGTCGCGGCCCTGGAAGCGGTAGGTCAGTTCTTCGTGATTCAGGCCGAACAGATGCAGAATCGTAGCGTGCAGATCGTGGACGTGAATTGGATCTTTGGCGACGCCCCAGCCGATTTCGTCAGTTTCGCCGATCGTCTGGCCCCCTTTGATGCCGCCCCCCGCCATCCACATACTGAAGGAATAGGGGTGATGGTCGCGGCCGGTGACTTTCTTGAAATTGACCCGGTTTTCTCCCAACGGCGTGCGGCCGAATTCGCCTCCCCAGACGACGAGGGTGTCGTCCAGAAGACCACGGCGTTTGAGATCCTTGAGCAGAGCTGCAACTGGCTGATCGGAGATTTGAGTATAACGCTCCAACCCGCTGTCGAGTGAACTGTGATGATCCCAGGTGGAGAGGAACAGCGTCACGAAACGCACGCCACGTTCGACCATCCGTCGTGCCAGCAGACAGTTGCGGGCATACGAACCAAGGAAACCGGCTGTGCCGCTCTTCGAAGCCTCGTCACGAGTCACACCGTACTCTTCGAGTGTCGCTTTCGTCTCGCCCGAAAGATCGAGCAGCTCCGGTGCGGTCTGCTGCATGCGGAACGCGAGCTCGTATGCATTGATCCGGCTGGCAATTTCCGGATTCCCCACCTGCTCGAACCGCAGACCGTTTAATTCATTGATCGCCTGCAGGCTCCGCATCTGTGCCGCGGAAGAAACCTGTTGAGGTGTCTCCAGATTCAGAACCGGGCTCCCCTGATTTCGAAAGAGTGTGCCCGCGTATTGCGAGGGAAGAAAACCGCTGGACCAGCTGGAAGCACCGCCAGGCAGGCCGCGTCCCAATGTCGCCAGCACCACGTAGCCCGGCAGGTTTGAGGATTCGCTCCCCAGTCCATAGTTGAGCCACGAGCCCAGTGTAGGGCGCCCCTGCAGATCGGATCCCGTGAGCATCATCAGCTGGCCGGGCAGGTGATTGAACTGCTCACAGTGCATGGAACGGATCATGGCGATGTCGTCCACGCAGGTACTCAGGTGGGGCAGCAGATCGGAAAGCTCCATGCCACACTCACCATAACGTTTGAAGGTCCGCGGGCTCCCCATCAGGCGGGCTGCCTCTTTCTGAATGAAAGCAAACTTGATGTCTTTGAGCATCGACTCGGGCATCGGCTGACCATCGAGTTCATTCAGCTTCGGCTTCGGGTCGAACAGATCCATCTGGCTCGGCCCCCCTTCCATGAACAGATAGATGCAGCGTTTGGCCTTCGGGGCGAAGTGGGCCTGAGGCGCGGAAGTCTCAGAAGCGAGCAGGCCTTCCTCTTTCAGCAGTGAAGCCAGTGCCAGCGTTCCCAGACCACTGGCACCGGTGGCGAAGAACCGCCGCCGATTCAGCAGCGTCTGCTCAGAATGTGACTGTGGTGGAAACAGCATGATCAGTCTCTCGTAACAAATTCATCCAGGTTCATAATGATGCGTGCCAGCTGAACCATCGCGGTCTCTGCTGGTTTCTGTGGTGGCTTTGTATCAGTTTGTTTCGCTTCCGCCAGATGCAGCAGATCGCTCCAGGCAGACTGCAGGGCGACCGCTTCCGGCTCACCGGCAGGTCGCGACAGACAGCGCAGATACATTTCCTGAATCGCTGCGGAAATGTTGTCGTCGTGTTTCTCCTGCATCTGTTTTCCCAGTACTTCTGCACATTCGTAAAACATGGGACTATTAAGTAAAGTCAAAGCCTGCAGCGGTGTATTGGAACGTTCGCGTCGACTGCAGGAGACGGTCGCATCGGGTGCATCGAACGTCATCAGCATCGGAAACGGCACCGTTCGTTTGAAAACAATATACATCCCCCGTCGATAACGGGCACTCCCCTGGGTAGCGGGCCATTTGACGCTCCGCCCCACATCGGTCACGAAGGCAGGCAGCGGTGGACGAATTCCCTTACGACCGATGGTTCTATCTAACAGACCACTGGCGGTCAGATGAATATCACGGACGATTTCCGCTTCGACGCGAAAACTGTTCTGTCTCCAGAAGAGCAGATTGTTGACATCCTGGGGAACATCGCGTGCATTGGCGGCGGACGACATCTGATAGGCTGAAGACATCACGATCAGTTTGATCATCGCTTTGCGGCTCCAGTCGCGTTGTCTGTATTCTGAAGCAAGCCAGTCTAATAAAAGCGGATGTGTGGGAGTGGCTCCTTTAGTGCCAAAGTCGTTCGGCGTCGAGACGATGCCCCGTCCGAACAGATGCTGCCAGATGCGATTCACCGCCACGCGTGCGGTTAACGGGTTCTCTTCCCGGAAGAGCCAGTTGGCCAGATCGAGTCGATCGGGTGCGGGCTGACGCGACTGCAGATCCGGCAGTACAGAGGGCGTCCCCGGACTGACCTTATCTCCCGGCCGATTATAAACGCCGCGGACATGCACGAACGTTTCGCGACGGTCTTTGGTCCGTTCCGTGAAAATCGGGGCACGCGTAGAGGGAGCCTGCGGCCGGGAGGAGAGGAGTTTCCCCAGCCTGGCTGAGAGTTTGTCCCACCCCTCTTTTTTTGTCTGATAAAACGGTTCCAGCTTTTTCAAATCAGACGAACGTTTGTAGCCCTTCAGAATCTTATCGATCTCCGTGCGCTGTTTATCGGTAAGGTCTGCAATTTCGTAAGTCTTAATTTCCTGTTGACAGCGATCGTAATCGGGTTGCCAGTCAGCGAGGGCCTGCTGGTATTCCTGTTCTTCCCAGTCCCGCGTGACCTTCACCGTAGTCTCATCCGCGTTGTTAAAGAAAGAATACAGCTGGTAAAATTCGTTCTGGGAAATGGGATCGTGTTTGTGATCGTGACACTCGGCACAGCCGAATGTCAGTCCCAGCCAGACCATGCCGGTCGTATTGACACGGTCGACGATCTCTTTAGTCCGATAGAGTTCGAGATCGACGCCGGCTTCTGTGTTTTTCAGGGTATTACGATGAAAGCCGGTCGCCACCTTTTGCGAAACGGTCGGCTTCTCAAACAAATCACCGGCTAACTGTTCTTTTGAAAACTGATCGAAGGGTAGATCCTGATTGATCGCATCGATGACCCACTCCCGATAAACCCAGACGTGTGGTCGTATGCTGTCGCCCAGGTAACCGGAACTGTCCGCATAGCGAGCCATGTCCAGCCAGTAGCGTCCCCAGCGTTCGCCAAAATGGGGTGAGGCCAGCAGTTTGTCGACGAGTTTTTCGTAGCTTTGAGGATCGGCATCGGCCACGAATGCTTCGACTTCGTCTGGCGCAGGGAGCAGTCCCACCAGATCCAGATACAGACGGCGGATCAACGTCCGTCGATCTGCAGGCGGAGCTGGCTGAACACCGGCCGCTTGCAGTCGCGAGGCAATAAACGCATCTATCGGGTTGCGGAGCGGGAAATGATCCGTCGATTGTACATCCACGGGAACCGCTGGTTGACTCAGCGGCGCGAGTGACCATAAGAGTGGTGCTTCCAGCTCCAGTTTTTCCGGCCAGACAGCGCCCTCTTTAATCCAGCGACGGAGGATTGACTGCTCCTGTTCCGAGAGTGGAGGTGCCTCGCGGGGCATCTCTGCAACTCCGTTACTGGGAGTGATCAGATCCAGCAGGTAGCTCGCGTCCGGATCTCCGGGATCCACGATCTCCCCACTCTCGCCCCCGTGTAAAGTTGCCTCCAGGGAATGCAGCGAAAGTTCGCCCTGTCGAACCCGTCTGTTATGGCAGACCAGACAATGCTGTTCCAGGATCGGTGCCACATCACGACGAAAGTCAACCGGCTCTGCAGCGCAGAACTGATTGCCAGCCATCAGGCACAGGCCACTCAGGAGAATGATCAGTGTGGTCCGAATTCTCGAATCAGTCATAAATCGACGATCTTTCGGGTTGCTCGCGGGAGGCTGGGATCGTGAGGCAGGATAAACACATCGGTGAGAGACCATTCTAACCCGAGTCTCTCACCTGAAACAACCCCCTTATGGGCTGCGTTCCATAGGCTGACAGACTGATGGTTACGAGTCTTCTTTTTTCAACTGGGCAAACAGTTCGAGCAACGTGTTCACAATTTTGGTACTCGCGTCTTTTTGTACGTAGTTAGTACCCAGCCAGGTTTCATACCCCCCCAGCCGATGCTGCTCGGGCGTGGGCAGATAACCGAACGAACCATTGGCCAGCTCAATAGTAAATGTGGGCTGGAAGGGACTGCGTTCTTTGAGTTCCAGACCGGTTTCGGTAAATGTTTCAAAGGGAATCGCACAGATCCCCAGTGAGCCGATCCGTATCACCTGCAGCGGGACTTCTATCTGATCCGGTGCTTCCATGATTTTGGCAATCCGGTCTGCATAGATTTCTTCCCGTCGATGCTTTGCCCGGTTCCCGTCCCCAGCTTCGGCTTTGATTTTCTCGAAGTGTGCCAGCATCTCCAGCGTTGGTTTGCGGAGTTTCAGAGGCAGTTTCGCAGCAGCGGCCCCCAGCGGGACCCAGTTGTGATACTTGATAGTCTGCTGTGCTTCATAGACGCGGCTGGCCACTTTCTCTGCGACTTCCTGCATTTTTTCATAACGCTGATAACGCTTGCCCCCCTTCTCGGTGAAATTGATGTTGTTGACATCACCACTGGTGCCGTTGGATAAAATACCGACAAAAGGTGGCGACTGATCCTGAGCCCCCAGTTTCTGCTCAATGTATTTCGCAAAGTAGCCGAAGTAATCAGCCGAGACATCACCGGACTGCACGCCGCCTACATAGTGCAGCGAGTAATTTGCCAGCAGGGCGATGGGACGTCCCTTTTGACTTTGGATCGAAATGAAGCTGACCTGCGGGTCGGTCGGACCAGCCGGACGATCGAGGGCTTTATTACCTCGCGGCGGATTCATGCGGACGCGATCCAGGCCTCCAAAGGGGTTGGTCAACAGGGAAGTGTCATTCACATACCAGCGACGGTTAAAGACTTCTGAGGGCTCATCGACCTGTCCCCAGCCAATTCGTGCCGGCTCCAGTTGGTACAGGGCGCGACGCACGCCGTCGGAAATCCGGCTGGCCAGGAATTTCTGATATTCGGTGAATTCGGTTTCCCGCAGCACCTTGGAAGGTCCACGGGCTGTGGTGGCGGAATGCGTGTGCGTTGAAGCCATCAGCAGATGTGATTTGGGAATGCTGGTATGTTGATGAACCTGCTCTTTCGCCAGATCAAAGACTGATTCCGGAATCCCGACGTTATCGCAGAGCACGATCGCCAGCTTGACTTTACCGTTATCGAGCACAATGCAGCGGGCGTGCAGTTCGTCGTGAATGCGCTTGGCGGGAATCGGTTTCCAGCCTCCGACAATCAGTTCGCCTAAGGGGGGAGTGATATTACTGGTGGCCGCTCCTGCCAGTAAGACAGGCTGTTTCTCTTCGGCCTGCGTTTTAACACACAAAGTCAGCGCCAGGGTAATACAGATTGTTATTGGCAAGATGCGATACAGGTTCGATAACATGTCCAGACTTCCTCTCGGATTCAATTCTTCAGATGCGACACTCTCTGCAGACTCCACTGCAGACTGATTTTATTCTAACCATCAACCAGCATTGATGCCAGAAGGAACACCAGTTCAAACATGAGTCAGTCACCGGCTGAACTGTTTTTGACAAAGACCACTCCTTGTACAAGCCATAGCTGAAATGGTTTTGATCCGTTAGAATCGAATATGCGTTCCAATCCAGGACCGGTTCCGAATCGGAACATACGCCTCGACCAAAGATTTGAAAGCCCATGAAATCAATACTGCGAGTTCCTGACGTGATCCCTGGTTTTCAGGTTTACCTGTCACTAGCCAGCAACTGCTCTGCAACCGAGAGGAGTGTTGCCTGATGAACTCTGCAGACCACACCTCACCCGCCTGGTATCTGCTTGATGTCAATACTGCGTCAGACCGACTGCACTCCCCTGAGCAAGGATTGACTTCCGCGGAGGTCGAATCCCGTCAGGCTGAGTATGGTCTGAATGAACTCGTTGAAAAACAACGTAAATCGGTCTGGATGATGTTTCTGGACCAGTTTAAAGATTTCATGATTCTGGTTCTGATCGCAGCTGCGGTCGTTTCCGGGATCATCGGCGAGCCAGCCGACACGATCGCCATCACCGTAATTGTATTACTGAATGCCATCCTGGGGTTCGTGCAGGAATACCGGGCCGAAAAAGCGATGGCAGCACTGAAGAAGATGGCCGCCCCTTCCGCCAATGTGCTGCGCGGAGGAAAAGTCACAACGCTGCCAGTGAATCAACTGGTTCCCGGCGACCGCGTCATGCTCGAAGCGGGGAACATTGTTCCTGCAGATATGAGGCTGACGGAGGCGGTCCAACTGCAGATTGATGAAGCAGCTTTGACAGGGGAATCGCTGGCGGTAGAGAAGCAGACCAGGCAGATTACAGAAGAGGAGCTTCCTCTCGGTGATCGTAAAAATCTTGCTTTTAAAGGAACACTGATTACCAAAGGTCACGGCCAGGGAATCGTCACTGAGACGGGCATGCGGACCCAACTGGGACAGATCGCAGCACTACTGCAGGACCAGGAACAGGGACGAACACCACTCCAGAAACGACTGGCCACGTTCGGTCAGAAACTGGCTTATGCCATTTTCGCGATCTGTATCATCGTGTTTGTCGCAGGTCTGTTACGCGGTGAACCACCTTTGCTGATGCTGCTGACGGCAATCTCGCTGGCAGTCGCCGCCATTCCCGAAGCACTGCCTGCGGTGATCACGATTTCCCTGGCACTGGGTGCCCGCAAGCTGGTTAAGCAGCAGGCACTGATTCGCAAACTCCCCGCGGTAGAGACCCTGGGATCAGTCTCGTATATCTGCACCGACAAGACCGGAACCCTCACCCAGAACCGCATGACGGTTGAGCAGGTTTACTTTGACAATCAGATTCGTTCCACAAATGAACTCCCTGAAACAGAATCAGGTTCTACGACCAGTCAAAGTCTCGCTGACAAACCGCACGCGGAATTACTGCTCTCTGCCCTGTCACTCTGTAACGACACACGCCTGGACGGAGATGATGAAGTCGTTGGCGATCCAACAGAAACGGCACTCTTTGAACTCGCCCGGGAAAAAGGTTTCCTGCGGGATGCGCTGGAATCCGCTTTTCCCCGCCTGGCTGAAATTCCTTTCGACGCGGAACGCAAACTGATGACGACTTTCCATCCCTGGAACGAAGGGAAAGTCGTATCGATCACCAAAGGGGCTGCTGAAGAGATCGTTGTGCGTGCGACTCATCTGCATGCGAAAGAGGGACCGACTGACATCGACCAGAGTCAGGTGATGCAGCACACCGAACAGATCGCCGGCGAGGGATTGAGAACACTTGGCTTCGCTTTGCGGATCTGGGACGCTGTTCCAGAGTCACTGATTCCGGAAGAGATTGAAGCAGACCTGGCATTAGTGGGGCTGGTCGGCATGCTGGATCCTCCCCGTCCGGAAGCAGCCGAGTCGGTCGCCCTCTGTCGGACAGCAGGCATCCATCCCGTGATGATTACCGGAGACCACCCGCTGACCGCAGCAGTCATCGCCCGACGGGTGGGAATCATTGATGAAGAGGAAACGGAATCGGTCATCACCGGAAAGGAACTTCAACCGCTTACACTTGAAGAGCTGGAAGCACGGGTGGAGAAAATTCGGGTTTATGCACGCGTTTCACCGCAACAGAAACTGAAGATCGTGCAGGCCTTACAGAATCGCGGCCATTTTGTAGCCATGACTGGAGACGGCGTTAATGATGCACCGGCCTTGAAACGCGCCGACATCGGAGTGGCGATGGGCATCACCGGCACAGATGTCTCCAAGGAAGCAGCCCACATGATTCTGCTGGACGATAATTTTTCGACGATCGTCAAAACGGTCAGAGAAGGACGGCGGATCTTTGACAACATTCGCAAATTTATCAAGTACACGATGACCAGCAACCTGGGTGAAATCTGGACGATCTTTCTGGCTCCCCTGCTCGGCTTGCCGATTCCGTTGTTGCCGATTCATATTCTATGGATCAACCTCGTCACCGATGGTGTTCCCGGCCTGGCCTTGACGGCAGAGCCTGGTGAAAAAAATCTGATGCAACGGTCACCCCGTCATCCCCAGGAAAGCATTTTTGCCCACGGACTGGGCACGCATATCATCTGGGTTGGATTATTGATGGGAGCGGTTTCACTGTTTACGCAGGCCTGGTTTATCGATCGCAGTCAGGAACACTGGCAGACAATGGTTTTTACCGTCCTCTGCTTAAGTCAGATGGGCCATGTGCTGGCAATTCGCTCAGAACGGGAGTCGTTCTTTTCGCAGGGACCCTTATCGAACAAGCCCCTGTTTGGTGCCGTACTGCTGACATTCATTTTGCAAATGGGCACGATTTATATTCCGATTTTGAACGAGGTCTTTAAGACCGCTCCCTTGACGGCGGCTGAGTTGGCCATCACGCTCGCGCTCTCTTCAATTGTGTTCATCGCAGTCGAAGTAGAAAAAACGTTCAAGCGAAAAAAGAACTCGCTCTGAAATAGTACATAGAGAAAGAAAAAGCCCTCTTTGGTTCCCAGGGCACCCCAGACACCATAAGGGCTAGGTGACAGGGCACTCGGGCTGGGAGTGGCAGTGCTTAAGTTGCCGGTATCGATGTTGGAAGAGATGAAACGCACCGCACCATCGGCCATCAGCGCGTATACGCCACCTGTGTGCATACTGGAAGGTGCCAATGCAGCGTGAGTGGAATCGGCGTTAACATTGGTTCCTTCTGCACAAGAAGGTGCATTGAGAGGCAGAATTGTATTAAACGCACAACGTTCTGCCTGACCGTCATTGTCGAAGACGGTAACGAAATCACCGATCTCAAATTTGATCTGCAGGATTAGGTGACTGTTTCAGCCTGAGCGCTGATTCTCCTGCTTTGTGAACCACTATAATGTAAGTGCCAATTTGCATTCCCAGTTCACTTGTGTATACTGACAGAACCACCCCGGATGAACACGCGGCTAGCGTGTGTCGTTCGCTGAGGCAATTACTGTAAGGAGCACGGGAATGAGTCTGTTCAGGGTTACCGGCAAGGGGTCACAATTCATATCAACGCGATCACTAAATTCACTCTTCGCGATCGTAGTTTTATCCCTCTCTGGATCTGCCTTACAGTCAGCAGAACCACAAAGCAGACAGGGAAATCCTCCCGTCCAACTGGCGCTGAAACCAGATCAGGATTCAACTAAGAAGCCCAGAGAGCAGTCGGAGAATAAACGGCCTCCCCAAGTAGAAATTCTGCAGACTGTAGAGGATGGTGGGGGCCATGGAGCAGAACTGCATCGGGTCAGTATTTCGGGAACCGCACGCACTTTTGACGGTACTCCACTGAAAAATGCAACCATTTATGTGGGGTCGGCGGCCAGACGCATGCCGGGCGGTTTTGAAATGTTGCGCGGCCAGACGCGAACTGACGAAACGGGTCATTACGAGCTGAAAGACATTCAACTCCTCGTAAATCGCGAACGTCCCAATCCGATTCCGAAACCTGCAGAAGGCAGATTTGAAATTTTCGGTACCTGCGATGGATACGGTTTCACCTGGCATGAGACCTGTTATTACCGTCCCGATACGCGCCCCCAGGGAACCGAACTGGGCGATAAAAATGCGCGTGCTACCGAGAATGCGTTTTATCTCGATGAACCGTTGATTGTCGATCTGATGTTTGACCTCCCTGCTCTGCTCAAGGGCCGCATCACCGACAAACAGGGGCACCCACTCGCCAATGCTAAAGTGCAACTGGGGCGTGTTGACAGTCAACGAAACCCTGCAGGCTGGGGCATACTCTCGTGTCGATTTCTGGGAAATAAAAACCAGCCGATCAAAGATCCAGTCAGTTTCTCCAGCATCCATGTTCTGCCCGAAGAATTCAGGGAAACACACACCGATGCAGAAGGTTTCTATGAATTCAAACGACTCCGTCGTAATACCAGTTATCTTGCCCGTATCGACCCTGGCCCCACTTTTGCCCCCTGGCAATCCACTGTCGTCACCTCTCCTGCTGAGAAGGCAAACAACAAACGTCAGGCAGTGGTGGGTTACGCGGGAGAATTGAACCGGGAATTTTTCGCGCCCCGCAATGTAACAGTACAAGTAGTGCAAGAGCAGACTGAGCAGCCGGTCGCAGGCGTGCGGGTGACAGCGCGGTCTATCGGTCCCATTCGTCGCGCCGGGATTCAAGCCCGCTCGGACAGTCGGGGAAATGCCCATCTGCAACTGGTGCCCGGCGAATACAAATTAATCACTGAGCCCCAACCGAATCAGCCATTTTATTTTCAGAGTGAACAGTTTTTCGTTAAAGAGCAGCACGGTCCTGTTCAGCATACGGTTAAATTGAGACCAGCGGCGACTGTGATCTTAAAAGCCGTCGATGCGCAGACCGGTCAGCCGATTCCCGGAGTGCGGTTTAACTATGAATCACACGATTCCAGCGATCCCCGGCCTGTTTCCACTCAGTCGGTCTATGTGGATTATCCAAAAACAAACACTGCCGGGGAAATCCAGGCTTTCATGGCACCCGGCCAGCGGCGGTTCGTCGTAGCAGAGCCATTAACACTGGCACAGGCTGAGGGGAGCCGGGGCGAATTAATCAAACTCCCCGCAGGCGAAGTGACCACATTCGAATTCAAATTAAGCCAGCCGCAATTCGTGGATGCCGAAACATTCAGAGAGGAGGTCAAACCGAATCCCGATTCGATCTATCCACCCGAACTACAGCTGAAATGGCACAGGCAGTCCGAACTGCTGCGAGGTTCCGCAATGCGGGTGACGGCGCAATTGACGCTGGGACGACAACCCGGCCTGGATACGAAAGGCCTGCTCAAAGACCTGCGTGCGCTGGATCCCTACCAGATACCTGATATCGACGCGCTGCTTAAAAAACACGGCGGAGAAATCAAACGGGGAGGCCGAACGATCATGACTTCGACCGGTCAATTCCACAAAGAAGAACGCCTGTATGAATGGCGCAATCATCTCCATGATGCACAGAGGCGACTTCTGCCCGACAGTATTTCATTCCGGGATGGCTGGGAGACATTAACGTATGATGCTTCCAATAATCAGGCCTCAGTATACCGGAGAAATTTTTTACATATCCATACTCCTAATGACTTCACGAACTGGCCTACCCTGCGTTTCCAGCGTCCAGCTCCTGAAGACCGGCCCCGGCCCGAAGTGAAAATCGAACAGTCAGGGCGACGCACGATCTACACCACTCAGACGGATTCGGAAAGCCAGGGTCAGAAATTAACGTATCTCCAAAGACGTGTTTTTGACCGGGATACCGGTTTCATTTTTGAAAGTAATCTGGAAGAACCAAAATTTGATGTAGAGCGTGTTTCCCTCGCTTTCGCCCCTCAGAAGCAGGAGAACGGCCTGCTCCTGCCTCGCTTCTATATGAGCTGGCAACGCTACCGGGGCAGACTGAATTTAGTTCGAATCTTTGAAATTGAAAAAGTCGAACTCTTCGATCAGTTGCCCCCCGATGCATTTGCCGTAGCGATACCTCCGGGAGCGGTTTTCGTCGACTCCCGCCACCTTTCTCCAGAGGCTTCCAGGACCAGACCAGGTCGCCCCTACACGACGACGCTAAGAGGTCCTGTCACAGATTTCGCTGCGTATCTGCAGCGTCATCCCCGGCACACCCCGAAGGTCGAACAGCAGGTGCACTACGGCAGGCCAGCTCCTGAAATCAAACCTGTCAGCTGGATGACGCGCGAAGGTGTCTCCGCTCCGCCGGATACGAAAGGCAAGGTCGTGCTGATTGAATTCTGGGGCACACACTGTGCTCCCTGCATCTCACAACTGCCGGAAGTCCGGACCGCCGCCCGCTATTACGCAGACCAGCCGTTCGTGTTGATCGGCATGCACGACAGCCATACCAGCGTTGCAGAACTGCAGGAGTTCGCACAAAAAGAAGAGCTCGACTTCCAGTTGGCCATCGATCGTCCTTCGACCCGCAAAGGATTCTTTGGTGAAACTATTCGCAATTTCAACGTACGTGGCATTCCCTCGGCAGCCGTCATCGATCAACAGGGAAACGTGGCGCACGTGGGGTACTTCAGTGAAGCTTTGAAGACAGTCGATCGCCTGTTGAAAGAGAAAAAGTGACACCATAATCCCCCCCCTGCATCACTATCTCCATTGCGCACATGGATATTCTGTGCTCACAGTTTCTCTTCGTCTTCTGTTCAAACGCTCCCTCTCAGTAGACCTGATTTTAGACCGAATGTCCGTTTTTGCCTGAATTGAGTCGTAAACGTAAGTCGAATGGGCTTCATTTTTTACGCGGTTTGACTATAAAATCAATAGTCACGCGTTCCACAGGCTTTCACCTAAGAATTCAACTAAGACAGACAGATCCAACCTGAACCGGCTCAGCCTGTTCCAGGAAGGGAGAGGGATAAATGAACGACTCACAGCCACTCAGCGAATCGACACATATCGAACTGCCTGATGTCTGGGATCAACTGGATGAGATCGTCAAAGCTGGTGAATCCGAAGCGGCGATCAACTTCCTGAATGCGCTCCCCCCCGGGGAAGAAGCGCGAATTCTGGCACAGCTCTCCATCGATGAGCAGCAGGCGTTTTTGAACCTGCTGGATGGCGAGCATGCCGCCTGGCTGATGGAAGCGCTGCCGGACCTGCAGGCAGCGGCGCTGCTCTCGTCTCTGTCTCCCGAACAGGCCGCTCACATTGTTGATGAAATGAACAGTGACGAGCAGGCCGACCTCCTGGATCAACTACCCGAGGAACAGTCGGAAAAGATTCTGGAAGTCATGGATCCAGAAGAAGCGGAAAACGTCCGCTTCCTTTCGAAATACACCAGACTCTGTGCCGGCGGTCTGATGATCACAGAGCTGCTCTCCTTTGAAGAGTCGCAAACGGTTGACGATGTGGTATCCGACCTCCGTCAGAACGCCGAACAATACGCTGAATATAACGTGCAGTATATTTATGTCATCAATCAGGATCTGCAACTGGTCGGTGTTCTGCGTTTGCGGGACCTGCTGATGGCGCCTCCCGGCAAGCGTCTTTCCAACCTGATGATTCCCAGCCCACTCTGTGTGCCTGACTCCACGAGCCTGCAGGAGTTACAGCACTTCTTTGATTCACACCCGCTGTTCGGCCTGCCGGTTGTCGACGAAGCCAATGTACTGGTCGGCGTCGTCCGTCGCGAAGATGTCGAAGAAGCTGGAGAAGAACAGGCTGGCAAGACCTTTCTGCGATTTGCAGGGATTATGGGCGGGGAAGAACTCCGCAGTCTACCTCTCAAAATTCGCAGCGCCCGGCGTCTGTCCTGGTTGAGCATCAACATTGTGCTGAATATTGTTGCCGCCAGTGTGATTGCCATGTATGAAGATACGCTTTCCAGCGTCATCGCTCTGGCAGTTTTCCTGCCGATTGTTTCCGACATGAGTGGTTGCACAGGTAACCAGGCGATCGCGGTGAGTACGCGGGAACTGGTCCTGGGTGTGATTCGACCGCGCGACTGGGTATACGTATTCAAAAAAGAATTTGCGTTAGGCATGGTTAACGGTCTGGCCCTCGGGTTTCTGCTGGGCATCGTCGCCTATATCTGGAAAGGCAATGGTTACCTGGGCCTGGTGATCGGTGGCGCCCTGGCCGCGAATACCCTGATGGCGGTCTGTCTGGGTGCTCTGATCCCGATGGTTCTCAAAGGATTCAAACTCGACCCCGCCCTGGCCTCAGGTCCGATCCTGACCACCATCACCGACATGTGCGGATTCTTCCTGGTGCTCTCATTAGCTCAGGCATTTCTGCCCTTGCTAACGTGATAACCCGCGCACGCCTACAACTTCAAAAGCCGGGAAACAACAGGCTGCTTCATAATCAGTAGAATCGCTTTATCTGGTATATCCCGGCCTGCATTCAGAGGAATTTCCACAGTTTCATTTCGCCTGCGCCCCCACTGCCGGTTTATGATCGAGTTCTTACACCACAATTGCTGTCGCTGTGTTTTCCGATTGAGATAAGGCTCCCGGCCTGTCCTGCTCTTTCTAACCTGTAATGCCATGAACAACGAAGTGCTAACAAAGAATCGGGGCGCCCGCTACGCGCTGGTCGTCATCCTGTTCTGTTTTGCAGGCCTGGCAGCGGCCCGCTTGAATCAGCTCTACTTCTTTTATCCGGACAGTGCCGACTATGTCCTGATGGCGCGGGGACTGGTGAACCATCTGGCTTACGAGCAGTTTGATTTTCCCGGCTCGCCGCCATTCACCCTGCGTCCCCCCGGCATGTCATTGCTGTTGATCCCCGCTGCGTTAATCGCTCCTTATCAGGCGATCCTCGCAAAAGTGACGGTCATTCTGTTCGGAATTCTGCTGCTGATCCTGTTCTACGCTTACCTCTGCAAGCTTGAGGATAGTACAGGTTCGTCAACAGACGCAGAGCAACCCACGCGTCGCTGGCCAGTGTTGTGCATGGTGCTGCTCCTGGCGAACAACCCGTACTTCCTGCTCTTCTCGACGCTTATCATGAGCGAAGTCCCTTTCATGGCATTGAGCCTCGGAATCCTCTATTTAATCGCCAGCGAGAACGAAGGGAATCGCAAACGTAATCTGATCCTGTTAACCGGTCTGTTCCTGTTTCTCCCCCTGCTGCGAACCGTTGGTATCGCACTGACACTGGCACTCGGGACCTGGGCAATCACCAGTCGGCAGCGCTGGCGCTATCTGATTCCGATTACTGGTTCTCTGGTCACTCTGGGGCTCTGGATGCTGCGGAATCGCTCGTTGAACTCTGATCTTTACAGTTCCCTGATTCTGAATAATCTGCGTTCCGCCGGTCCCGTTGGTACTGTGACTTCTATGATCAATCGCAGCCTGACGCACTTTCAAAGTCTGTGCGAAACATTGATCCCGAATATGCCGGGGGCAACTCCCGCGTACGAACGCTACCTGCTGGATGGGCTGACGTTTCTGCCTGGACCGCTATGGTTTTACTCATTAGTAAGCCTGCTGGTGCTGGCCGTCTCCATCTATGGAATGCTCCAGTTAAAAGATCGGGGCGGCCTGCTCTGCCTGCTGTACCTGATCTTTACTTTTGTGATTCTCTCTGTCTGGCCCTGGATGCAGCCCCGCTTTGTGCTCCCATTGTTACCCGTCATCCTCGCCTTTGTGCCTGCAGGACTGAGAACGCTCGGCAGTCGGCTGGGTAATCCCAAATCTAGTACTCGAAAGACGCTGGTCTGTTTGCTTTCAGTTCCTGCGATAGCCCTGCTCTGCGTTCAAGCGATGACCGATGCGCGGCTGGTAACAACCAATGTGCAGTTGCTGCGCAACGGCGAAACGTTTTATCAGACGCAGTATCCCTCGAGCCACTTCAGTAATTTTGTTGCCGCCGGAAACTGGATCAGGGAACAAACGCCGCCGGAAACCAGAATTCTGACCAGACGCAACGATCTCGCAACATCGGGACACCGCTTCCAGAAACTCGTCTATTTTGAAAAGACCAGCCCGGAACAGTTGCATGAGCAGATTCAATCGCTGGGCGCGCAATATATGGTCTGTTTCGACGAAAATACCATCGACGGGTTTCCCCGGCATCTGTTGAACGACGATCTGGTTTATCGTCTGACTCCCGTTTATGATGAATTGGGAGTCGTCATAATAAAAATCGAACCTAATTATGAGGGAACCATTCGTGAGGGCTACTGGCAGGAAAACGCAGGGCTTAATCGGGCCCGAACGATTCTGGAAAAATTTCCGCAGCGATTGTCAGCGCAGGTTTCTTATCTCAAACAGTTACTCGAAGCGGAGCAATATAAAGAGGGCATTGATTTTGTGAAGCAACTGGGAACCGTGCAGGACGTTCACCTGACGAACTATCTGGGCTGGGCCTATGTAGGAGATCGTCAGTTCCAGCAGGCACTGACAGAATTCACCAAAGCCAGCCAGATGCCAGGCCACATCGCGCTACGCGGCAGTATTCAGCGCGGCATAAAACTCTGTGAACAACAACTGTCGAATAAAGCCGCGAATACAAAACAGAATTCAGCGGAGACTCCCCAGCGAAATCTGCAGATCGCCCAGGCATTCTGGAAGTTGACGTTTTATCGAAAAGCGCAGCGGTACGCCCAGAAAGTGCTTGAGTCTCAGAACGCCGATGAGCAAACGAGTGACAAGGCACGTCTTATTCTGGCACAGTTTGACCTGATCAACGGACATCCAGAGCAGGCTTCCGCACAACTCAAACAGATTCAGAATCGTGAAGACAAGGAATACCAGAGCTTATCCGAGCGACTTGAGCTGGAGAATATGCTGGCCGAACTGAAACCAGAGAAGCAAAAGGCGGTTTTGAGACTGGCTTCACTTTACCAGTCAGAGGGAATTCCCGGCAAAGCGATCACTCTTCTGAGCAAAGCCCATGGGTTGATGCCCGCTGATCAATCGATTCTTCAGCGTCTGGCAGAACTGCAGCTGTTTTATCATCTGCTCCCCGAAGCGGAAGCCAGTTATCAGAAACTGAAACAGTTTTACCCCGAGGATGGCGAAGTGGATGCGGCTTTGAAAAAGATCACCGATTTGAAGCAGGTTCCGCAGTTCTGAATCGATCGCAGAAGCAGGACACAAGTCAGAGAGACTGGCAGAAAAAAGAAGAGCCGCCGAGGAGAGTCGAACTCCTGACCTACGCATTACGAATGCGTTGCTCTGCCAACTGAGCTACGGCGGCGTTTTGTTCCCGGTGCTTATGCATCTGGATACATCAGGCGTCCATCAGGTTCGCCCGGCGGGAATCGATTCAGCAGTCAGTTGAAGAAAACTCCCACTGCTGCTCTGCGGTAGCATACCCCCTTTTTATGGCTGGTGAAAGGATTCTGCCCCGATTTCAGCGCTGAAAAATCGATTTCCCGCCTCTGTCTGACTGCTGAATCAAGGGTAAGAATTTCTGCTGCACTGACGAAAACAGGGGGGATGTCGCTTCTGACTGTTGTGCGGGTTCCGGAGACTCTTCAGATCTACCGGCGTTTATGCTTGCTGAATTGACAATGGTTGACCACAATCGAAGAAGAAATACCTGCCCTGAAAATCCAACCGGAGATAGCCCATGCGAAAACTGGCCCCTGCCTGCCTGTGGATGATTTTATGCCTCGTTTTCTGTCCTGCCTTGTTCGCGCAGGAAGCCCCGCCACTCAAATTTGAAAAAGGGGTCACCGAAAAACATGTCATGATCCCCATGCGGGATGGCGTCAAGCTCTCCGCCTACCTCTATATTCCTCAGGGTAAAGGCCCCTGGCCGGTTCTGATGGAACAGCGCTACGCCAGCCTGCGAGGCAAGGGTTCGCGGCTTTCATTCGCAGAGATGGCCGGACATGATTATGTGGTCTGTGCCGTCAACTACCGGGGTTCCCAGCAGTCAGAAGGCACTTGGGTCGGCTACAGGGACCTGCAATGGGGGGAAAAGCAGGATGGTTACGATGTCGTTGAATGGCTGGCTAAACAGCCCTGGTCGACTGGCAAGATCGGCACGTTCGGCAGCTCCCAGGGGGGCTATGCGCAGAACTATCTGGCAGTGACACAACCACCCCACCTGGTCTGTCAGTTCATGATCGATACGGGGCTCAGCCTGTATCATGAGGGCTATTTCATTGGTGGTGCAGCGAAACCGAATCGATTCAAGGGAATGGATGCTGTCTGCCGCGTGGCTGCCCACAACCGGGCTCTGATGGAAGAATGGTTTTCGCACCCCGATTACGATGAATACTGGCAGGCAGAAGACTGTACCCTGCATTTTGATAAGATGAACGTGCCCTGCTTTACCGTGGGAAGCTGGTACGACTTTATGTGCGTCGGCTCGATCCAGAGCTATATCGGACGCCAGCACAAAGGGGGACCGAATTCCCGCGGTCATCAGAAACTGTATATCGGGCCTTGGTTGCACGGCCGGTTTAATAAGGTCAATAAAGTCGGTGACATGCTCTATCCAGAGAATGCGAACTTCGACATGATGGCCGAGATGATCCGCTGGTTCGATCACTACCTGAAGGGAAAGCGGAACGAGATCGAAATTGATCCCAATGTCCGTTACTACGTGATGGGAGCGGTTGGTGAACCGGGGGCACCAGGTAATGTCTGGCGGGCAACCAACGACTGGCCGGTACCAGTTGAGGAAACCCCCTACTACCTGCAACAAGATGGCAAACTGTCGACCTCTAAGCCGACTGCAGCAGACTCGTTCACCGAGTTGATTGCAGACCCATTGAACCCGGAGAAAATTGAAGGCCGGGGCTTCCCCGGTGCCCGCGATGCCCGCGTTGTCGAAGAACAGGAAAACGTACTGACCTTCACGACCGACACACTGACTGAAGCGGTCGAATGGACGGGAAATGTGAAGGCCGAGCTGCTGGTCTCATCCTCGGCCAAAGATACCGACTTCATTGTCCGCGTCAGCGATGTCTATCCGGACGGGCGTTCGATTCTGATCATTGATATGATCCGTCGCGCCCGCTACCGGGATGGTTTCGAACAGCAGAAATTCATGGAACCGGGAGAGGTTTACAAGGTCGGCTTCAATGTGGGCTGGCTGAGCCAGATCTTCAACAAAGGGCATAAAATTCGGGTAACCGTCTGTTCGACAGGAGCCCCATTCTACGAACCCAATCCCAATACGGGAGAGCCGATTACAATCGAGTTTCCCGAGAAAGTGGTCGTCGCCAAAAATAAAATTCATCACAGCAGCGGCCAGGCATCCCGTATTCTGGCGCCTGTGAAACCTTGAGCTGTTGTGGCAGCACACGGCCGTCTTCAACCGTTTTGAACCAACTCTGAATCAAAAATCAGTTCAGGATAAAAGTGAGGTAATCATGCAACAGAATCGAATTAACCGACGCAGCCTGCTGGCAGGTATTCTGGGAGCCGTTGCTGCTCTGGGACTGGGACAACCCGTGCCCGCGGCAGAGCAGCAGAGTCAGGAATATTATGAACTGCGGACCTACCGCATCACGAAAGAGCAGAATCAGAAGGTGGTCAGCGACTACCTGGAACAGGCCCTGTTGCCGGCGCTGAATCGCGCGGGAATCAAGAAAGTGGGCGTGTTCAAAGAAATCGATGCCAAGGATGACTATTCCCTCTACATGCTGATTCCCTTCCAATCGCTGAATCAGCTGTCCAGTCTGAATGATAAACTGGAAGCGGACAAAGCATATCACGCAGCAGCCGCATCCTACTTCGCCATCCCTAAAAAAGACGCCCCCTACAGTCGGATTGAAAGTCGTCTGATGAAAGCCTTCAAGGGGATGCCGATTCTGGAAACCCCGAAAGGAAAAGGCCCCAACCTGTTCGAACTGCGGACCTACGAAAGTCACAATGCCAATCTGGCCCGCCTGAAAGTGGACATGTTCAACTCGGGCGAGATTGACATCATGCGTGACGTGCTGCTTGCTCCCGTGTTCTATGGCGAGATGCTGATCGGTGACGATGTTCCCAACCTGACCTACATGCTTTCCGCCCCCAACCGGGAGGCACATGAAAAACACTGGGAAGGATTCCGCAAGCATCCCGAGTGGGACCGCATGAAAAAGATGGACAAATACAAGGGGACTGTATCCAAGATCACAAACTGGTATCTGGAACCACTGCCTTACTCTGAGATTCAGTAAGCGTGTGCCTGACAGTGTCCGCTTGACTATCAGATCCCAACTGACAGCCATCGACAGAGGTAGGCTGATTTTCGAATTCAGTCAAAATGACGCATCGCATCTGGTCGTCCAGGCCGTCGTCGCTATAATCGTTATAAGTTGTTTATCTATATGGTGATAGTATAAGTTTGAACCATGAACATCCCTGTCAACCTGGTCAAACCCGGGGGCTGGGATCACCAATTTAAAATGGAAACCGTAAATATGCTGAAACGACGTTAGATTCTGGTTCAGATTCCGTCTATTCTAGTGCATGTGAGTTAGTCGAGTGTGGTTAATCTGGCAAGAGATGCCAGTCCATTAACACTCTCCAATCGACTTAGATAATCCCTCTTCTAACGTATTGGAATTTGCATGCCTGATAAGCAGGCCAATAACTGGTCGGCAGAGATCGAGGCGGTCTATTTGCGTGAAGGACGAGAACTTTGGGCTTTGTTATATGCCCAGTGTTCCGACTCGGATCGCGCATATGACGCGCTGCAGGAAGCGTTCGTACGTTTACAAAGCCAAGAAGTAGAGTCAATTCGAAATATCCGGGCCTGGGTTTTGACTGTTGCTCAAAACTGGTTGCGTGACTATGCACGAAGGCAGAATCATGCAGCTAAGCCCGCAGATTTTTTGGACAACATTGTGGGAAAACCTGCTGATCCATCAGAGGATCTGCAGAGAAACGAGACTAACAGCCGAATCCGGCAAGCACTTCAACAACTTCGATCCGAGGACCGCGAGGTTCTCGTACTTCGTTATGCACTAGGATGGTCATCAAAACGAATGTCAATTGCTCTGAATACATCGACTTCAGCAATCGACATGAGGCTTTCTCGCGCCAGAAAGCGTCTTTGTGAAGAGTTGGAAAAAGTGGGGATTGATCATGAAACCGTATGACACTTCAGGAATGCTCGAGAATGAAGATGAGCTGGAGAGTGTTCTGCGCGAATATTTCCAGCAGGAAATGCCTCCTGAATTGCAGGAGTTATCTGAGCTCACTGACGAGGAATTTGAAGCTCACTACCAAAAGTTGCGCGCAGAAGAAAACTCTGTCCCCGTGGCTCAGGAACCTGCTTCTCGTCGGGGCTTTCAGTTGGGACTGCTGGTATCTGCTCTCTCGATTTGCCTCATGGCGGGACTGGCCAGCCTCTTTATGCAGAGGACTCCCGATGAGTCCGGACTGACAAATCAGCCGACTGCTGAACTGACCAAGCAACCCGAAATTGAAAAACCGGTCGTCGCGACTATTCCAGAGATTGAGCCGGATACGCTGGCAGTTCTGGATCAGGGAGAGACTCCTCTGGAGTTGACCCCTGAAATAAATGACAACATTAAAGAATCGATTGATATCACACTTTATAATACGGAACTGGGTCCGGTAGAACAGCGAACTGAATTGTCCTGGACAAACATCACCGTTGAAAATCCGGAGACTGGTTCTCACGTCAAGATGTCAATGCCTGAGCTCACCATTGATTTTGTGCCTGTCAACAAAGCCGGTCTATCACTGATTGGTGATGAAATTGAGAGCCACGAGCAACAGTAACAACTGTTGCAATCAATGAGCCGATAAAGCGGAATAAGTAGGAATTTAACGGGCCACAAAAAGGATGTTCGCAGCCAGGCCGGAATATTAGTATTTTCCGACGCGGGGAAGGTCTTTTTTGAATCACATCCAAGGCAGTACAATGAAACAGTTTCAATGGTTCTTATTGAGCGGGCTGATTACGTCTCTGATTGCCATTCAGACGTCAGTTGCTGACGAGAGTCCCCTGCAGGCACCAAAACCAGGGCAACCTCAGTCTCTCCAGCAAAACCCCACCCTCAATCCAGCGCCGTCTTCGTCGACAGACGCCGCTGGCCCGCAGGGAAAGTTCCGGGTTACTACGCGCTCAACCGGCGAGACCGAAATGCGGAACTTCGTGGGTGTCGTCACGGAACCGATCCCAGCTTATCTGGAAGCCCAGCTGCACGACATACTGACAGCAGGACAGGGAATCGGTATCAAGATGGTGGTGCCAGACTCTCCTGCCCAACAGGCAGGTCTCAAACCATTTGACGTGCTGACCAGCTATAACGGCAAAGCCATCACCTCATCTGATATTCTAAGGAAGTTTGTCCTCGATTCAGACAAGGGTGAGACCATCCAGTTGGAAGTCATCCGCGCGTCCCGAAAACAGACGATTGAACTGACCCTGACCCAGAAACTGTTTCGCTACTACAAGTTTCAGGTCACTCCACTCGGTCAGAAACCGCAACTGGCGGACAATAACCAAAAGGACAAACCGAAAAAACCAGATACCGGCAAAGATGCACCCATTGCAGCCCGTTCAACGGAAACGGATCCCCTTGGAAGAAAAGAACCACTGAACTTTAACTCGCCAACCACGATCAACACCCACAACCTTTGTCTGCTGTTTGTAGGCAAAGCCAAAGGGGATTATTCTGTCGAAGTCAATTATCAGGATGAGACCGAGACCCTGCAGTCATATCACTTCGCTGGCAATCCCCGGGAAATCACCGAACAGATCGTCGACCTGCCCGATAACGTGCAGTTAATCATCAATGAGCGACTCAAAGAGTTGAAGCTGGCACTCCAGGGCAAAGCCAGTTTTCGGTTGCAGATCAAACCACACATGCAGGGGAAAGATCGCTTTACCCGCGTGCTGTTGAGCCGGGCTACCAAAGAGAAGTCTGTTCGCATGGTTGAGCTCGACCATCCGCTGGGAAATAGACCGAATCTGAATGTCAATCAGATTCTGGGGAATCAGGTCTTTACGAATGAACTGGAACAGCTGACACCCGCGATCCAGGAACAGATTCGCACCATGCTGCATCGCATTCGGATTCCAACCATCCGGGTCCATGCAGACAGCCCGATCTAAGCGGCTTAAAGACCGTACGAACTGACAATCCAGGCAGCTGATTCCATCGGGAACCGGCTGCCTGTTTTTGATTGTTCATAGTCACAGTTGATCTTATAGAAAACCGCGACGTCGCTGGCTGCTGTATCGCTGCAGTGAATCTTCGATGATCGGAAACGCTTCAGAAGCTGCCTGAAATTCTTCGACCTCAACCGTCTTGCCTTCCAGCATTTTGTAATCCTGGAAGAAGCGTCTGAGCATGGCCAGACGATGTGGTGGTAGTTCAGAAGCATCAGTGTAGGGATTGTATTCCGGATCATTCACGGCGACCGCCAGAATTTTATGGTCTGGTTTGCCGCTGTCGATCATGGTCATCACCCCGATAGCCCGGGCATCCAGAATTGTCAGGGGGTCTACCGGTTCCTGACAGAGTACCAGAACGTCCAAAGGGTCGTCGTCTTCAGCCAGAGTCTGGGGAATGAACCCATAGTTGGCGGGATAATGGACTGCTGAGTAGAGCATTCGGTCCAGCCTGAGCAGGCCCGTGCCTTTGTCTAACTCATATTTCACTTTGGAAAAAGTAGGAATTTCGATAACGGCCGTGAAATCGCGAGGCAGGTTCTGCCCGGGAGTCACATCGTGCCAACAGTGGGTCACTGCTATTCTCCTGAATGATGGCTGAATAGTATCAAGAATCAGCTGAAGTTGCGCTGCATCAACTAATTCACTTTAAAGAGTTCCACTTTGAAATGAAGAGTGGCATTACCGGGAATCACTGGTGGAGCACCAGCGGCACCATAGCCCAGTTCCGGCGGAATGACCAGTTCGACCTCTCCCCCTTCACCGATGAGTTGAAGACCTTCGGTCCAACCGGGAATCACACCGTTGAGAGGGAATGAAATTGTCTCGCCCCGTTTGTAGGAGCTGTCAAATTCGGTACCATCTTCCAGAGTGCCCCGGTAATGAACGGTCACCTGATCCTGCGGACCGGGCTTGGTGTCATTTCCCTCACGCACGATACGATACTTGAGTCCGGAGGCGGTTGTTGAATATCCGGGGTTTGCTTCGTCTGCCACGGCTACTTCCATTTCTGTTTGCTGATTGTCTGCTGGACTGACTTGCGCTGAGGCTGCCGGGGGATCAACCTGTTCTCCCTGGCGAACATAGTTACTACAGCCAGTGGCTGTCAGGCAGATCAGACTGCATCCCAATAAAAATCGTGTTTTTTTCATAGGTTGATTACCTTTGTATCAGGCAAATAATAATACTGCGGGCCTATTCACAGAATTGCCTCTGAGCGATAACATAACGGATAGGACTATCGGTTGCACCACCAAGCTGTCCTAGTTTAGTGGACTTAAGAAAAGATTATGGGATTCTGATGTCTGCCGGCAGTCCGGGCACTGATTCAGGAGTTGCAGGCGAAATCGATCCTGCGCCCGCGTTCTCATACGTTTCTGGCAGGTCATTCCCCGTAAAAGACCACCATTTCAGCACGAAAACCTTAGAAGATGATTGACCAGATAGAGATTCGCCCTGCTAAACATGAGGATATCACCCCGCTCTCCGAATTCATTGTCCCTTTCGTAGAGCAAGGCAAGATTCTGCCACGGACCTCAGAAGAACTGGACGAACTGGTTGAAACCGGATTTGTGGCGATCGAAGCAGGTACTGAGATAGTTGGATTTGCATCCCTGGAAATCTATTCTCGCAAACTGGCCGAAATCCGCAGTCTGGTAGTCGCAGATCACCGCCAGGGAATTGGAGTAGGGAAAAAGCTGGTCTCCGCATGTGTTGATCGCGCACGACAGCGGAATATCCTGGAAGTGATGGCAGTGACGTCTTCAGACGTATTCTTCCGAAGCTGCGGCTTTGATTTCACATTGCCTGGTGAGAAAAAAGCGCTGTTCATCCAGCCGCATCTGACAGAATAAATCCCCGATCAGCGTTTCCCGTTTTTCACGACTGAAGCTTTGACAATGTAATCCAGTCGAGGGAATTCGCGTTTCAGGTAGGCATTACCCTCAAGCTGAAGTCGTGCCTGCGAGGGACCGCGTCCTCGAGGCGCAGCCTCACCGTAGCCGTTATACAGGGTATCCACAACGCGCATACCTTCCGGGGAAATATAACCAAAAGGAGCGAACCCCATCTGATCAAGTCGCCGGTTATCCTGAAAATTAATGAAGAGCTGAGTGGTTCTGGAATTGGGGGCTCCCGTTTTCGCGAAAGTCACATAGCCCCGCAAATTAGATTTCGCAACAGGATCATCCTGAATGGTCTGATCCCGCCACTTGGCCTGTGTATCAGGATCGCCGTTGATACCCACCTGGGCCATAAAGCCTTCAATGACTCTGAAGAAAGCACACTGGTTGTAAAAGCCTGAGTTTACCAGTTCATAGAAACGGTCTGCGCCGTGAGGACTCCACCTGCGTTGCACGTCGATGTAAAATGTCCCTTTGGTGGTCTCCATCTTCACCTGATAAGTCGCTGGTGCCTCTGCCAGGCAACTGGAAGCATCCAGCATCACCGTAGCTGCCATCATCCAGACCAATGTGAATAAGCTTTTCATCGCAACATCCCTCTTGCTTGTCTCTGTGAAATTGCAGGGTCTCTCACGCCTCATTGAAGCGTTCAGTCTAATCCATTTACCGCAGATTTCACAAGAGGGTTTCGAAAGGCAGCTTCCAACACAAGTACTGGAGTTGAACTGCGATTAATAGAAAAAAGCCGCCGCGAATCAGGGGGGGAGAATTCGCGACGGCCAGAGCCCGGGGCTGCTGACGATCAGCCCCTCTGCAGATCCCGCGATCTGCAATTTCCAGGAATCGCCCGATTTCTCAGGCGATTCCTATTTCCTTTTAATATCCGAGGAGAGCTTCCTCTTCTTCTTCCTGAATGATGATTCGTGGTGTGACCATCATCATCAGGCTTTCGGTTTCACGACCAACCCCGGTGTTCTTGAACAGTCGGCTGACATACGGCAGCTTGTTCAGGATCGGGACACCAGCCATGCTGCGTCCTTCGCGGAGTCGTTTGACGCCACCCAGGAGAACAGTACCACCATCGGGCACACTCACAGTCGTGGTGACAGTCACCTGTTCCACCACAGGCTGCTGAATGGTTGTGGTCCCCAGACCACCACCCTGTTGGCCCTGCTGGCCTTGCTGACCCTGTTGGCCCTGCTGACCCACCTGCCCGCCACCGCCGGCACCACCACCGCCGCCGATACCACCGATACCACCCAGGCCGGCACCAACCCCGTTTCCGAAGTTACCACCACCCTGCTGACCGAGCTGACCACCCTGCCCTTGTTGCCCCTGCTGGCCCTGCTGGCCACCAGTGGTTCCACCCTGGAAGGAGAAGGTAAAGACGTCGGTCACGTTGGTGAAGTTCGGGTTCACCGAAAGTCGCACATAACGGCGGTCTGCGGAGATCACAGCTGACACAGTCAGTGAGACCCCTTCAGGAATGTTCGCGATGATCGGCGTGAATCCGACTGAGAAGTTACCCACGGTGGGCACCAGACTGATCACGAAGGGTCGCGATACGTTACTGGTCACAAAGGCGACCTGACCGTTGAACAATGTCACTTTCGGAGCGAACATCAGGTTCGATCGTTCATCTGCCTGAGCGGCGTTGATGAAGAAGAAGGCTTCGATGTCACTCAGAATTGCCAGACCCACGTTCACACCAGCGTTCGCATTGAAGCTGCCGAACTCAGGTACACCAATTTCGAATGATCCCTGACGGAACTGCACATCCAGGTCTGGAGTAAAGGATTCCGGAGAGTCCATACCGACAATCGTACCTTTCTTGGGCCAGTTGTCGAAGTTGAGCAGGGTTCGTGAAGGTGGGTTACTGAAAGGTGCAACACCCTGGCCACCGGTCTGACCACTCGTCGTAGTCTGTCCCTGCTGACCACCCTGGCCGCCCTGGTTATTATTGTTACCACCGCCGCCACCGCCGTTCTGGTTTCCACCCAGCAGGTCGACCTGACCGAAGGCGGGAACCGGGTTGCCGTTGTTGTCAACGGTTGGACCGCCGACGGTATCAGCTACGTTGAAGTCAAAGTCGACACCAATTCGCTCGAAGAAGCGATCGGAGACGGTTACAAAGCGGACTTCAATGGTGACCTGCAGGTCCTGCAGACGTCGCAGCTGTTCCAGCAGGTTGGCGATTTCATCGTGTACTTTCTGTGTCTGACGAATCACCAGACTCAGAGTTGTTTCAAACGGACGCACGCTGCCTGCACCACCGATTTCTTCCCAGGAATCGGGCTCGACAGTGGAGACAATCAGTTCGGTCAGTGAATCGAAGTCAATGTTTGATCCACCGCCGGCAACCTTCGAAGTCGGAGCATTACCGGCCCAGGGATTGGCACCGGGAACGCCACCAATCAGTGGATCAGCAACCTGGAAGTTACCGGGAGTCGACTGGTTACCGCCGATACCGGATCCAAAGCTGACTGCACCCATCTGGCTGTAAGGGTTGCTGGCCATGCTGCCGTTTGCAGCGAAGTTAGGAATCGGAACCACCAGGTCAGCCACAGGGTAGGTCATTGTTTTCAATGTACCCTGCTGACGAATACGGCTGGTGATCTTCAATACTTCGTTATCAATTGTGTAAGACAGGTTCAGTGGTTCCAGGAGCAGGTTCAGGGCACTCCGCAGTTTGATGCCGTTCACATTGATCGTGACGGGTGCGTCGGTGGTTACCCCTTCCTCTTCCAGTCCCAGGCTGTCCAGGAAGATGTTAATCCCGGTCAGTGCCTGAATCTTATTCATCACGTTCGACAGCGGTTCGCCTTCGAATGCGAGGTTCACTGGACGATCCAGGCTCTCCTCGATCTGAATTTCGCGTTCCGTTTTCTGGTTGTGATTCTTAGCGTGATATTTTTCACGACGTTTGGTTAATTCAGCCCACTCTTTGGCATCCTTTCCAAACTTGATATCGGGAGTGTAGGCATCAGCCAGTGCTTCTTCTACATCGTTCAGCTGATTCCAGACATTCTGTTCTTTACGATCACGCATGGAGTTGTTGGATTCTTCGCGACGCAGGAAGCGAGATTTCCATTCCATGGTGACGGTGACAGGGTTTTGCGGATCCAGATCTTTGGCCTGTTTAGCAACCACTTCTGCTTCCGCGTAGCGTCGCTGATCGATCAGTTCGTTGAACTTCTCTACCAGGTCGGCCAGTTCCTGTTCGACGCGAATCTTATTTTTGATACGTCGGTTGATATACTCTTCAACTTCTTCGTTCTTCTTCTTCAGTTCTTCCAGCGGAGCAACCTGCTTGCGGAAAGAATCGATTGAAGTACGAGTACGCTGCAGCGAGCCGATCAGTGCCTGAGTCGATTTCTGATTCAGGCTGGAGCTTTCGACTTTGGCCATAGTCTGGTCGATAATCCCCAGTGCTTCGGTCGGAGCAGATTCCCGCATTCTTTCAGCTTTGAAGATGGCATTCAGAACTTCTGAACGAAGTCGGCTGAATTCGATCGCCTGTTTCTGTTCAACCAGGTCAATGTTACTGGGCTGATCAGAGGCGGCTCCCGGTGCATCGGTTGAGGTCTGGCTGGCAACCTGACGAATCTTGTCAGTTCGTGAAGGAGCCAGTTCTCGGACTGCATCCTGCAACTGCTGTGCACGATGAGTGTCAAGTTTTTCACCAGACTGGTAAGCAGCCAGGAATGCCTGATAAGCGGCACCACGGTCGCCTTCAGACAGTCGCTGCATACCAAGGTTGTAGAGTTCCAGAGCAGAGGCACCAGGATGAATCACAGCGATTTCGCTGGCGACATTCTTCTTGGGGGAAGCCTGAGCTGTTTGAGTGCTCATGCTGGTTTCCAGATCACGCAGAATGGTCTGAGGACTATCCTCACCCGGTTTGAACTCGGCTCCCACTCTCAGAGCTTCCTGAGCGTTCATGCGGGCAGAGTCAAATCGACCGGCTTTCAGGTCTGTGCGAGCCTGAGCCACCAGTTTCTGTGAGAACTGTTTTTTACGTTCCTGTTCTGCAGCGTACATTTCTTCCTGTGAGAGTCCGCCAGGCTGTCCAGCCATTTTACGGATGTCTGCCAGGACCTGTTCGGGACGATCTTCGAACAGGCTGTAAGCTGTATCAATTTCCTGTGCTGCTTCCGCCTTCTGACGAGCATCCTGCACCCGACCTTTGGCCAGGTCTTCGCGTGCGGATGAGAGCAGACGACGAGCGTATTCTCCATTCGCTTTTCCGTCAGCACTGGTGTTTCCAGGATTGAGACGGGTATCGGAAGCAGTTCCGACGCGGCGGATAAAGTCTTCAGGAGATTCGGTTTCAGGTGTGAACTTCAGGTCCAGGGTCTGAGCAAGTTTCTGAGCAGATGACGCCAGCATCAGGGCTTCATCTTTGTCTCCCTGCTGCAGAGCCAGTTTAGCCTGTTCCATCAGACGGTTTACCCGGGGACGAACAGCGTCCTGATTCTGTTGCAGACCTTTCATACCAGAGATGGTCGCTGCCTCATCGGAAATCCGATCGATGGCTGCCAGTACCAGTTCCGGACGGTCATCAAACAGGTCATAAGAAACTTTCATCTGCTCGACCTGAGCTACTTTCTGGCGTGCACCAGCGAAGTCCCGTTTCTTGATATCCAGACGAGCCTGTCTCAGCAGTTCATTAGCCTGAGCTTTCGAGTCACCCTGTCCTGCATTGGCAGCAGCCATCTGAGCACGGTTGTCTTCGGTAGAAGCCAGCTGTCCTGCAGACTGTGCACGCTTGATCTCATCCAGGATGAGTTCAGGACGTTCATCAAACAGACGATAGGCAACATCCAGCTGGCTGGCCTGCTGGGCCAGTTCGCGAGCGGAATTCAGATTACCTGAGTTAAGTTCGGCCCGAGCCTGTTTAAGCAGTCGAGTTGCCTGATCTTTGCTGGAGGAACCAGATTCAGACTGAGCGACCTGCATCGAAGGTTTAGACTGACCTGCGAAGATTTTCGCACCCGTCTTACGTTCGATTTCAGCCAGGATATGTTGGGGGCGTTCTTCAAACAGTTTATAAGCAACATCATAATCTTGAGCCTGCAGGGCAAGTGTGCGGGCATCATCATAGTTTCCGGAGTTCAAAGCTGAGCGTGCCTGTTTCAGCAGCACAATAGCCTGTTCTTTTTCGGACAGTTTGCGAGTCTGTGTTCCATCGAACGGGTTGGCCCCCGGGTTACCGAAGGGATTGCTTTCAGCAGCTTCTTCTACTGCAGCCACCTGCATCACACCAGAACCGGTTTCGGTAAAACCGCCGGCCTGCTGGATTGGTGAGCCTTTCTGCAATCGCTGTTCTGCGCGAGCAATATCGGCCAGAACCTGTTCAGGACGTGGATCGAACGGACCGTACTCCAGTTTCAGAGCCGCTGCCTGGCCGGCTTTACGTCGGGCCTTGGCAAACTCGTTTAACTTGAGGTCTTCACGAGCAGACTGTAGTAACTGGCGGGCCAGCTGCTTCTTTTCTTCCAGGGATTTCCCATCGGCATTCGAATAGCCTGTGGAAAATTCGGAATCAGGAGCAGGAGACTGTGCCCGGACTACCTGTTTGCGTTGAGGAGCGGCAGCTCGTGAACGGGCCCTTCCCAGGTACTCGTTCATTTTGCGAAACTCTGCCTGAGACAAACGTCCGGGAGAGACAGAAGCTTTTTCAAGAGCTTCTACCGCCTCGGAGAATTGTCCCCGCTCATAGTATTGAGTCCCCAGACTCAGATAGTAACGAGCTGAGCGTTGTTGACGCCCAGAAACCGACTGACCGTTACTCTCGACATCAGCAGCGACCTTCCTGGTCGTGTTGCCAAGATTGGCCAGCCACATCGACGCTGCAATCAACGTCGTACAGGCCAGTACTCCAAATGCCTTGCCCAATGTAGGTCCCTCCTTCAAGCCAGAACACCAACTTTGATTATGATTGTTTTGAGGAGTCATCATGACTTCCAACTCGCTATCTAATGTGGGTAGGATTTTAGTCCGAAATACGAATTTCGTACCATACGAATTTCGTACATCAATTCTGGGATTTTATTAACAGAAATACGTTTTGTTATGAAAGGTGTGCCCGGAGGCAATCTGAAAACAAACGACTGTAGTTGAGATGAATCGTGATTTGATTTTTTGAGAGTAGAGAGAAGTGTGTGCGGGTAATAATCTATTTCCGCAGATCAGGTCAATATGTTTATGACAATATTTGCAAAAAAGTTTGTACGGTTTTCAAAAAAGTTTTTGAGTCTGTATTTCATGACTTTTGTCTTCATCAGAAGTTCATATTTCAGTTTGAATCCGATGTTGCATTTGCAGGTTTTACATCGTCTTCGCGTTCAATTTCAAACTTCGATTCGATAATGGCTTTGGCATACAGCTTATCCAGAATGTCTTTGGTGGCTTTCATTCGGGATTCTGTAATCATGGTTTGTTCCAGTTTTCCCTGGACATCAGCAAAGGGGACATGCCCTGCTTCTTTACGACCATTGACCTTTACGATTTGAAAAGAGCTTTCTGTTTCGAATACCTGGCTGACTTCACCCACGGGGAGTGAAAACAGCGCTTCTTCAATTTCTGCCTCTGCCAGGCTGCCACGCCGGGTCCAGCCCCAGGATCCGTTCTTATCGGAACGGGTTCCATCAGAGTATTGTTTTGCGATCTCCCCAAAGTCGGCACCGGACTGCAGTTTGTGAATGACTTCATCCAGCACAGCGATGGCTTTATCCTTGCCACCGTGTTTGGAGTAAGTAATCCGGATTCGCTGCCACTGCACTTTGGCGGGGACTTCGTAGTCTTTGATTCTGGATCGATACCGGGCCAGAACTTCTTCCCGGCTGAATTGATCTTTCGCTTTGGCTTTGACAGCCATGAACTGCACAGCAGCCTGCTGTTTCATGAACAGGTCTTTTTCAAAAATCAGGCTGCGGCCTTGAGAATTAAGTTTTTCTTCCAGCTCCTGTGGAGAGTTGACACCCATCTGCTTCTGAAGTTCAGGGACTCGCTGATCGTCAAACGCCGTTTCCAGGTGCTGATTCAGCTGATCGAGTTGCTCTTTCTTGAGCGTGCTTTTCATTTCGTGCAGCAGGAGTAACCGTTCGACATGGCCTTTCAAGTCACGCTTGACGAGTGCCTGCCGTAGTTTTTTGTAATCTTCCGAATCCATCCGCTGTTCAGCCTGCAGCAACTGGAATTCGTAGACTCCCAGAATATCAGATACGAACAGGGGTAATCCGTTGACGATGGCCACAACCGTACTGTCGCGAAGTTCTTCTACATCATCCCCGGCTGGGCTGATGGAGATTTCCTCGGAGGTAGTCGACGCGGTGACGATCGGTGTTTCGAAGGGGTTATCGGATTCTGAAAAATCACCTTCGATCAGTTCATTTCGTTCCTGGGTGTGCCGGGCAACGGCAGTCTCTTCGAGTTTCTGCTGCTTCAGAGCGGACTCCAGGCGCGGCGGTGGTGGTCCCAGCACGGGGTTATCTACTTTGGGAGTAGTTTCACACCCGAATAAGCCAGGCAATGCCAGTATCAGAAAATAGATTTGCGCGTGGCGCATCAAGAGCATCCTGCAGTTGATGAACGAACTAATTAATTGGGAATTTGAGAGACAACGTAGTTTCTGATGTTGTCAGCAGCCCGGTTTACATGGGAAATGTAAGGAAGGGAGATTGGACTTCGACACCATCTTAATCATCCCTCTGTGGCTGGAATTGAGCTTCTCGATTGCCCAATTCTGAAACCATTCAGGACGACGAGGCGAGATTATATGCCGGATCGAAACTTTGTTGCAATACCGATTTGAGCTCTAGCATTATAGACTCAACGGCATCTGCCTGTGCCGGCAGCGGGATGTAGGCAGATTTATGATCCACGATTCTCACCGGGATGCGTTTCTTATTACTTTTCGCCAGAGCGAGAATATGATTTTTATCGCGATACCCCAGAACGGCGAAGTGATCTTCCAGATGAATACTGTCGATCTGCCAGCGCTGACACAAAATCTGTATTTCTTTCAACGCAACTAAAGTGTGTACTGGTTCGGGGATAGCTCCAAAGCGATCCTGCATTTCCTCTTCCAGCGCAGCCAGTTCTTCCAGACTTCGGACCGCGGAAAGCTTGCGGTAAAACTCAATCTTAATTCGCCCGGGAGGGATGTAATCGGAGGGCAGATAAGCTGTCACAGGTAGATCGATGGCGACGTGATGATGCTCGCGGAGGGGCTCATTTTTGAGTTTTTTGCAGGCTTTTTCCAGAAGCTGGCAATAAAGTTCGTAACCGACGGCGGCAATATGTCCGCTCTGCTCCGTTCCCAGGATATTGCCTGCCCCTCGAATCTCAAGGTCGCGCATGGCAATTTTAAACCCTGCTCCCAACTCGCTGTATTCTTCAATCGCCTTTAACCGCTTGGCAGCTATGGGCGTCAGAATCTGACCATCACGCAGCAGCAGGTAACAGTAAGCGCGATGGTGCGAGCGACCGACGCGTCCCCGCAACTGATGCAGGTCAGACAGGCCATAGTTTCCTGCATCATGGATAAAGATGGTATTGGCATTGGGAATATCCAGTCCACTTTCCACAATTGTGGTGCAGACAAAAATGTCGACTCGGCCAGACACGAAATTGAGCATGGCTGCTTCCAGCTCTGATTCTTTCATCTGACCATGGCCGATTCCGATACTCGCTTCCGGAACAATCTGCTGAAGCCGATCCGCGTATTTCTGCAAATCATGAACCCGGTTATGTACGAAATAAACCTGCCCGTTACGGTTTAATTCCCGTACAATCGCATGCCGAAGAAGCTCTTCATCGAAGCGGGAAATACGGGTTTCAATGGGAACCCGATCCCGTGGTGCTGTGGTCAGATTGGAGATATCCCGAATCCCCAACAACGACATATGCAGGGTCCGCGGAACAGGTGTTGCGCTCAAAGTCAAAACGTCAATCTGCAATCGCAGATGCTTGAGCATCTCCTTCGCTTCCACACCGAACCGCTGCTCTTCATCGATGATCAGCAACCCCAAATCTTTGAACTTGATATCTTTCTGAATCAAGCGATGCGTGCCGATCACCAGGTCGACACTGCCACTGGCCATCCCTTCCAGAATTGCCCGCTGCTCTGCTTTGGTTTTGAACCGTGAGAGCCCCGCGACTGTAATCGGATAATCCGCCATGCGCTCACTGAAAGTACGCGTATGCTGTTCGGCAAGCACCGTGGTGGGGACCAGCATCGCCACCTGTCGGCCGGCATCAATGGCTTTAAAAGCGGCACGAATAGCAACTTCAGTTTTCCCATAACCGACGTCCCCGCAAATCAAGCGGTCCATGGGTTGAGGACGTTCCATGTCGTGTCGCACATCGCTGATCGCATGCAGCTGATCGCTGGTTTCGTTATAGGGGAAAGATGCTTCGAACTCTTTCTGCCAGTGACTGTCCGGTGGATAAGCAATGCCCGGCTGCGCCGAACGCATTGCCTGCAGCCGGAGCATGTCGCTGGCCATATCCCGCACAGCCTGGGCAGCTTTTTCTTTCTTGCTGGCCCAGCCGCGCGTTCCCAGTTTGGAGAGTTGGGGAACATGTTTTCCACCGCCGATATATTTCTGTACGAGATGGACCAGCGAAACAGGCACATACATCTGGACTTTTTCACGAAATTCCAGCGAGAGATGCTCTTCGCGGCAACCATCTTTTTCCAGCAGTTCCAGTCCTTTGAAGCGTGCAATCCCGTGCGTCAAATGCACGACATAATCGCCTAAATTCAGATCCAGAAAGCTGTCGATGGCCCGGCTTTCCACCTTGCGTTTGCGGGGTTTATGGCGGATATCGGCGCGACCAAACAGTTCATGGTCACTCAGTACAACGAGATGTTCTGGGACGATCCGAAATCCCAGAGCCAGATTACCAATGCTGGTGGTGACCCGCTCAGAGATATCCAGGTCTGACTCATTCAGCAACTCCCGCAGTCGGTCCTGTTCTCCCTGGTTATGACAGCAGACCACAATTCGGTCCTGTGGACCGGTTATCGAAGCCAGTTCTTCGATCATTTCCGATTTCGCGCGCGTGAAGCGTTCAATCGATTCAATCTGTAAATGACAGGAGACTTCCATCGATTCTGCAGAGATCGGGGCGATCGTGACAGTCGGAAAGTCGGTACAACGGGACATGGTCGCCGGAACGCTAAACAGACCACGGGGATTGTCCAGCCGATCCAGGTACCGTTTTCCTTCTTCGATCAATTCGGGGAGTTCGATCAGCACGATACAGGTATCTTGAGGAAGATTATCCAGCAGGCTCTCGGACGCTGTTTCCGCCGAGTCCCGCGCTTCCGTACGTCGTGAGGTTGTCTGCCCGCTGTCAGGTGCAATCAGGGTGAGATCGATCTGCTGACAGGTCTCGACGGTCCGCTGTGTCTCTACATCAAACTGTCGGATCGAGTCGATTTCGTCCCCGAACAGTTCAATTCGGATCGGTAGTTGAGCGTCGGGAGAATAAATATCCAGGATCCCGCCATGCATACTGAATTCGCCGGGCAGTTCGATCGCCGTGGTACGCTCGAAGCCCCGTTCCATGAGCCAGCTCATGAACGACTCGGTCTCGATTTCGTCTCCCACACGGAGGGTCCGCGTGGCAGCTTCACGTGCTTTACGACTGGGAACCGGCTGTAACAGGGCTGGAAAGGAGGTAACAAACACCTGCTGCCGATCTTCAGTAGCAGATTCCAGTTGCAGCAACTGACTGAGAACCCTCAGGCGGGCCCCGAAAACGGCATCAGCCACATCATGTTCGTCGGGGAGTGTCTCCCAGGCAGGAAAGATATCCGGCACTGCCCCCAGAAAACTGGCCAGATCTCCTGTGAATTCATCTATTTCTGCGAGGCGGGGCAACACGACCAGCAATGGTGATTTTAATGATGTGGCGACCGCTGCGGTGGTCAGCGCGCACGATCCCCCCCAGGCTCCGTCAATTGTCCCGCTCTGGCCGGCCTTGAGAGCCTCCATGACAGCAGAAAATCCATCACTGCGTGCCAGTATCGGGACCAGATCCTGCATCGACTGAATCGGACTGTCGACTGGTTTGATCATATTCGCAGTTATTTTAGCAGGCCGGAGCAGATTGTCACGTGCGGCCCCTGAAAAACACGCTCGGCACTGGATTTCCGTCTGTAGGCGGATGACTTCAAACTCCGTCAGAGTTAGGATAGAATCGCTTTTCAGATCAGCCCGGTCGTGATCAAATCAATAGACAATTCAGGGGCTGTCGTCTTGATTCGATTCTGGATGAAGGAATTACCGTGTCAGAAAGCTTAGATGTTAACGTTGCTCTGGGCCCCCGCAGTTATCATATTTCGGTGGTCAGCCATCAGTTTGACCGGTTTGCAGAGACACTGGAAACCTGGATGAGCCAGAGTCCAGCCTATCATAATGCGATTCAGGAAGGGCATAAGACGGCATTTATTGTCACGGATCGGAACCTCTCGAAACTCCATACTACCCATATCGAAAAAAGTCTGACTGCCCAAGGCTGGAAATGGGAAACCGCGATCATCGAACCGGGTGAAAAATCGAAGTCACTGCCCGTGATTTCTGAACTGTACGACCGTCTGGTGGCAATGAAAGCTGATCGCCAGACCGTGCTGATTGCTGTCGGGGGAGGCGTCACTGGAGATGCGGGTGGATTTGTCGCAGCGACTTACGTCCGAGGTCTGCCTTTCGTGCAGGTGCCGACATCATTGCTGGCTCATGTGGACAGTTCCGTAGGTGGAAAAGTAGGCGTCAATCATTCGCAGGCCAAAAACCTGATTGGTGCCTTCTACCAGCCTGTGGGAGTCTTTATCGATACGTCTACGCTCGAAACTCTGCCGGAACGCGATTATCGCAGTGGACTGGCTGAGGTGGTCAAGTATGGTGTCATCCTGGATGCCAAATTCTTTCAATACCTGGAAGAGAATGTCGCCGGTCTTAATGAACGAGATCCGGAAGTATTGAGAAATATCATTGCCCGCAGTTGCGAACTCAAGGCAGAGGTCGTAGAGCAGGATGAGCATGAACGTACAGGTTTGAGAGCCATTTTGAATTACGGACATACGTTTGCTCACGCCTTCGAAGCGTTATGCGGCTATGGTGAGCTCATGCATGGCGAGGCAGTGGCAATCGGCATGATCTACGCCAGCACCCTTGCGGAAAAACTGGATCTGATTTCGAAGCATGATACGGAACGTCAGATTCACCTGCTCTCAGCTCTGGGATTGCCCGTGCAACTTCCTGAGGGAGTTTCCCTGAGTGCTGATGACATCATTGATCGAATGAAACTCGATAAAAAAACGGTCGGTGGCAAACTGCGATTTGTATTGCCCACCTGCCTGGGGCGCGTAGAAGTCTTCAAAGAGATCCAGGAAGCACTTGTGCGCGAAGTCCTCGCCGAACTGGAGCACT
Organism: Gimesia benthica; assembly: GCF_009720525.1. Classification (NCBI taxonomy): domain Bacteria; kingdom Pseudomonadati; phylum Planctomycetota; class Planctomycetia; order Planctomycetales; family Planctomycetaceae; genus Gimesia; species Gimesia benthica. Next base: position 5,414,329 of record NZ_CP043930.1, on the reverse strand, counting down.
CAGCTACAGCGACAGATGATTTTCAGATTTAATCGAGAGAAGATTCTGTCAGAGAGAATCCACCTGCAGTGATTTACCTCACAGTGTAAAACACGGCTCTTCTCTATCCGTTTGTGAACTGATACTTTTTGATATATCTATCCGATTTATCAGTCAGCAACCTGCATAGCCGACAAAATCATCACAGAAACGCTCCGTGTTTCTACGCATTTCGAATAATCCACGCTGATCCTGAAAATCAAGAACTAGGTTTGAAATTAGACCAGTTTATTTTTCATTTCAACCGGTTCTCGAGCTTTTTACCTCTTCAGAAATCTTCTGCAGGGGCATTTAAAACCCCCGTCCCGGCAAGGATCTCTCCAAAATGACGAATTCAAGTTCAGCTGAATCTACAGGCACCTGGCGTTTGATCCAACCAGAACAGGTTCTGGATATGGCAATCAACGATGTTGAATTCCTGACCGAACTGATTGATCTGTTTGTGGCCCTGGCTCCGGAACAGATGCAGGACATCCGTCGGGCGATTGACAGTAATGATGCAGGTCTGCTCGCGGAAGTCGCCCACGCCTACAAGGGAACTGTCGGAAACTACACTCAAACCGGACCTTATCCACTGCTGCAGTCACTGGAAAATGACGGCAAATCGGCAGACCTCCAGGCGAGCCAGAGCAAGTTTCAAACACTGGAACAAGAGATCAATGCCCTGCTGACCGAATTAGAGACCTTAAAAACTGAGGTCAATCAGTCCCTGTAATAGAATTTCAGTTGAGACCAAACCCACCTAGAAGGGTGTACCGCCATGAAAGTTTTAGTCGTTGACGACGTTGGATACACGTGTCACTTCCATACCCGTTTGATTGAACAGTTCGGATACTCAGTCTGTTCTGCCACATCGGGGTTCGAAGCATTAAAAATGCTGAAAATGGATAACGATATAAATATTGTAATTACCGATCTGATGATGCGCGGCATGGACGGTGTCGATCTTTATATGGAGGCCCAGCATCTGGAACGGTTCACCGATGAAGGCCCCCTCGATCCTCCACAGTTCATCCTGATGACGGCACTCCGTATGGAAAAGAATTCGCAGGATAAAGATGTCATGCGTCTTAAGCTGGCTGACGAACTGGGGATATCCAGAATCATGTTTAAGCCACTTGATCAGGAAGAACTCAAACAGTCTTTACACGAAATGGCAATGGGCGTGCCCCAGATTTCGTCCTCAGATAAAGCGATCGACCTCTATACTCCCACCCAGAGCGTCAAAAACGTGGTACAGGGGATTATCAACTCCCGTAATTCCGGCGCTGCTGAGCAGTTCATGGAATGCCTCAACGAAGAAGTCTCCTCATTGAAAGATTTTCTTTCGGACCTGCAAACCGTTGATACATAGAGAGTTACCATCTGACTCTTCAACCCACACATCAAAAGGTATCGATTTGTTTCAGGAGGGATTTGACTGTATTCGAATTGGACCTATAGTTCTAAAAGAGTGAAGGCGTATACAAACACTTTTCATCAAGCTGACTGAAATTCAGAACTTTATGAATGTCCCCTCAGTCGTAAGATTTTCCCTAGTGAGTGTGAGTGATGAGTCTGATAAGCCTTGAACAATATAGTGAAAAACAGAACCGTGCCATCAATCGTGTTCTGGACACCCTGGATCGCCTTGACGCGCGAACCAGCGCTCATTATTCAGAAAAGCGGGCGCACGAACGCAAGAATTTCCGCGGGTTGGTCTGGTTGTCGATTCCGGATGGCACCCAGGAATTCGACCAGGCAATGACCAAAGTCTGGTCCCGCTCTATCTCCCAGTCGGGACTCTCGTTTATCTACCCGATGCGCATCTATGAGACCCAGATTCGCGTTGGTGTTCCCGTGGGCGCTGATCAGGTCACCTGGTTCCGAGCTGAAATCGTTCGCCAGAAGGAAGTTGAAGAAGAGCACTTTTGGGAATACGGCGTCCGCTTCCTGGGCAAAGTCATTGCCTGAGTATATTCCCGGCAGATCTGACACTGTTGAATTCGCATTCTCTACCAGTATGATAATTGTCTGAGCCCGAGAGCTTACGGGCACCGCTCTCGTCTACTGAGAACAGCATGAGGACAGGCCGGTAATGGACGACCTGAATGTGATCATTCATGATAATTACACCCGCATACAAAACCGCATCGATGCGGCTTGCCAACGCGCACAGCGTGATCCGCAGTCCGTCCGACTGGTAGCTGTCACCAAATACGCCCGATTAGAGTGGGTTCAGGCACTGGTGGAACTGGGATGCCTGGATCTGGGTGAAAGCCGGACTCCCCAACTGGAAGAGCGGGCTACCCTGCTCTCTCCCGAACTACGCTGGCACTTCATTGGCCCGTTACAGCGCAATAAGGTCAGACGTACGATTGCGCACTGTAACCTGATTCATTCGGTTGATTCACTGAAGTTGCTGCAAGCCATTGATCGTATTGCTGGTGAGTCGGAGTTTAAGCCGGAAGTTCTGATCGAAGTCAATCTCGCAGGGGAAGCCAGCAAAAAAGGGTTTTCCCGGGAATCTCTGACGGCAGAGTGGGAGTCTCTCTGTCAGGTCTCGCATGTAAAGATTGCAGGGCTGATGACGATGGCTCCGCATGTCGAAGATCGGGAACTGGCTCGTCCGGTCTTTCGTGAGTTACGCGAACTCCGCGACGAGTTGCAGCAATGTTCACCGGAGCATGTTTCGCTCCAGGAACTTTCGATGGGCATGAGTGGCGATTTTGAAACGGGCATCGAAGAAGGTGCAACCCTGGTACGAGTCGGCAGCGCCCTGTACGAAGGGCTGGAGTCCTCTGATTAAAGAATGAGTGTTCATCGTGACAGCATCCCTGAACCTGGAATCTGACGGCTCTGCAGTACTGCTGCCGGTTCGGGCACAACCGAAAGCCAGCCGGAATCAGATCGAAGGCGTACACGACGGTCGGCTTAAAGTCAGCGTTACACAGGCTCCGGAAAAGGGTAAAGCGAATAAAGCCCTGCTCAAAGTGCTACAGAATGGACTCCAACTGAAACGCTCTCAGATTGAGCTCATCAAAGGAGACACCGCCGGGTTGAAGGTCTTTCGTATCTCCGACCTGACTCCCACAGAGCTTCAGCACAGGATTGATACCGCTTTGGGAATCTCCGACTGAGACTGGAACTCTTTATTGTTCACCCTGCCCGTCTGAAAGAATTCCCCCCGCTCAATCGGAATTGGAAACCATTGATTGCAGCCGATGGAACCGGCACATATAATCAGCAGGAGCTTACGTGTCTTACCTGAATACCTGCGTCCCGCTTGCCCGAACCACCCACACCCGGAAAGCCGGGATTGCCTCAGACTAATTTCCCCCCTTTGTCTTTAAGATCACACAAAAGGATTAATTGACTATGAGCTTCTCGATGCCCATTCGTCTGTTCCTGGGAGCTTTACTCGTTGGCGGACTGACCATGTCTGCCCATGCTCTGGAACCGACCAAACTCTCTGACTCCTGGGAGCAGTGGCGCGGTCCGAATCGCCAGAACCATTCGTCGGACACCGGTCTCCTGCAGGACTGGAATGCAACGCCCCCCAGACTGACCTGGACCGCGACTGGTCTGGGCAAGGGGTATGCCGGAGTTTCCATTAAGGACAACCGCCTGTTTACCACAGGAAACCTGCCCGAGGGTCAGGCCGTCATCGCCGTTAATATTGATGACGGTAAAATTCTCTGGAAAACCAATCTGCTCGAGCTGAATCCGGAACACGGTTATCCGGGAGCCCGTTGCACTCCTGCCATCGATGGCGATCGTCTGTATGCCATCACCTCCAATGGAGCCATTTCCTGCCTGAGCGTCGCTGACGGCGAAGTCATCTGGACGAAAAACTTCGAGGACGAATGGGATGGCAAAATGATGTCTAAATGGGGGTTCTCTGAATCCCCCCTGGTCGACGGGGACTGGGTCCTCTGCACACCGGGCGGAAAAGACGCCATGATGGTTGCCCTGGATAAAACGACGGGGCGGGAAATCTGGCGGACATCTGTTTCCGATCTGGGCCAAAAAGGGAAAGATGGAGCCGGCTACTCTTCCATCGTGATCTCCAACGCTGGTGGCGTCAAACAGTATGTGCAGCTCACCGGTCGCGGTGTGATTGGCGTACGTGCCAGCGACGGCAAACTGCTCTGGAACTACAATCCGGTTGCCAACGGTGTCGCCAACATTCCAACTCCCATCGTTTCCGGCGATTATGTATTCTGTTCCACCGGTTATGGTACAGGCAGTGCTCTGCTCAAGCTCTCCAAAGAGGGAGATGGTATCAAAGCGGAAGAAGTTTACTTCCTGGATCCCAAGACTCTGCAAAATCACCATGGTGGTATGGTCCTCTACAAGGATCATATTTATTGTGGCCACGGTCACAACAATGGCTTCCCCCTCTGCCTCGACCTGAAAACCGGCAAAGTTGCCTGGGGTGGCAAAATCCGGGGTGAAGGTTCCGGATCCGCTGCAGTGGTCTTCGCTGATGGCAATTTGATCTATCGCTACCAGAGTGGTGAAGTCGCCCTGATTGAAGCCAATCCCAAAGAATATATTCTCAAAGGGAGCTTCAAGGCGGATCAGGTGCTGGGCAAAGCCTGGGCACACCCGGTCGTCTGTGGCGGCAAACTCTACCTGCGGGATCAGGATGTGCTGATGTGCTACGACCTGAGAAAACAGAACTGAGTTCGTCAGTCAACTAAATAAGAAAAGCTCTGTCAGATCAAACTGGCAGAGCTTTTTTCATATCAATACAGGGCATCCAGATCATCGCCCGAAAACCAGCTTCGAAGTGACAGCGGTCAACCTGAACTGTTTTTGAACTTACTCAGATCGATTTTACCGTTCCCTTCGACGGGCAGCTTCCCGTTGGGACAATAACGTGAACGGGCCACGCTGGAAGCAATATTGTAAGTGTAGACGGCATCCTGACGAATCAGGAAGATCACGGTCCCTTTCGGCTGAGCACCGATTTTATCGAGCATCTCCACGAACGGCAGGCTTTTGCGGAGGTCGTCACGACGGACATGCAGATCCTTGGAGGGACCGTCCAGGACAACGATTCCGTTTTTCGTACATTCGATAAAGGTCGGGTTCAGATCAACGCCGCTCCCGCCCGGCTGAATCCTGACTTCGGCAGCGACCGGGTTTTCCCGTTTATCCAGTTCCTTCTTGAGCTTGTCAATTTCTTCCTGGAGCTTCTTGGGATCGTCCTTAATTTCTTCGATCCGCTTTTCCAGACGATTGGCTTCGGCCAGCAGCTTTACTTTCTCTTCCGGCTTGATGTCAGAAGGCAGTTTCTGTTTTTCCTGTTTGAGCTTCTTCAACTCTTCCAGGGCCAGCATCAACTGGCGATTCAGTTTCGATAAATCTGCGACCTCAGTCTCGACCTCTTCCAGCTCCTGCTCTTTCTCTTTGATCTCCTTAATGTTCTCTTCGTATTCTTCTACGCGTTTCCAGGAGTCATCCTGCTGATCCATCTGGCTGAGCGCCATGGCGGTAATCATCAGCGTCAGCACACCAATCACGCAGGCAAGAATACTCAGAAACGGGAAGAGAGAGACCGTTTCTTCATCATTTTTCTTTCGTCGCGCCACGTTATCGCACTTTCCTTGAATTCCCAAACAGTCCCCAACGCTTGCGGGGGGCTTCTACCTGCTGAATCAGAACCTGTTTCTCTCCCAGGTTGGTCAGCACGGTATTCAGTCCATTCAGTCCCTGCTGAACGCCATTGAAAGACTGGGTCAGCACACCGGCGGCTTCGGCCATTTCAGTTGCTTCACCATTCATCTTCTCCAGATGAGACGTGTGTGCTGCCTGCAGCTCGGTCATCTTCTCCTCAACCGTTTCCAGTTGCTTGACGACCTCCTGCACCTGCGAAATCTGCTCTTCCTGCTGTGCACGAATTTTTTCGTCGATCTTGCCCCAGGATTTCATCACCGATTGAGACAGGGTTTCGCCGATGCCCTCCAGCTTTTCTATCCACGTCTGTAACTCGGCATGGTGGTTGGCCATCGCTTTATCGATGGTTCGCTGTATGAGGCGTCGATGGTCTTTCTCGTCTCCTCCGCCGCCGCCATGATCACTTTCCTTGAGTCGCTTCAGCAGGTTTTCATTACAGTATTCATCAACCCAGTTCAGCAGGTCTTCTTCCGATTTCTGCATGGAACTGCTGGGGAACATCACCAGCATACTCATCACGAGCGCGACCAGCGTCGTATCGAACGCGGTCGACAAACCACCGGTCACGCTTCCCAGCGACTCTTTCAGAGCGGAAATGTCCTGGGCTTTATCCATACCGCCTGAGAAGCCCCCCACCGCGGCACTAATCCCGATCACGGTTCCGATGAACCCGAGAATCGGAATAGCCCAGATGAAGACCTTCAGAATCGTATAACTGGAATCAACGGCGGTCGCATCGATTTCCGATTGCGACTGCAGTCGGTTGGAAACTTCAGAACTGCTTTTCAGAACCCGGAAGTGTTCGAGACCTCGCAAAACCCGGTTCACCAGAAAGCTTTCACGGGGATCGACGGGGAGATTTCTCACGTGATCGATAAATTTAGGAACGGTTTTCTCAGAGATATCCTCCGAAATATCCGTGGGCAGCGTGTCAAACAGCATCGATTCCTTCTGCTTGACCAGCTTGAAGTATTTCAGAACGAGGATGGTGCCGGACCAGCTCATCAGAAAGACCAGAGCATAAGGCACCATGCCGCGGTCCAGGAAGAGTTCCCCGAAATAGTAATTCCGAATGGGAAACATCAGTGCGAGATAGGCGATGGAGATACCAACGGCAATCAGACCACTCTTGGAAAGACTGACTTCAGTCCCGTCAGCCCAGCCGCTGGATACGTGTTTTTTGGTTTCCCGACTACTGGTTGTCGATTTGCTCGCTGAGGAACTGCTGACATCAACCGACGTATCGATGATGGGCGTTTCAGGCTTTTTGACTGTCATCGTATGATGGCAATAAGGACAGCGGACTTTCTTACCAACGTTCTCATCGCGGACTTTGAGTTTTTTGGAACACTTTTCACAAGGAAACTGGAAATACATTACTCGGGAACCCTAAGGACTTATAGACTTACGTACACAGCGCCTTTCCAGAGAAATTCGCTTCACTTACATTTCGATTAGTTTATCCAAGTTGACGCAGACACTAAAGTCAACAGCGAACTGGATTCATATCCGAGGCTGAATCCTCGATAAATGGGGACTGTTCCCGCTCAAATCCCGCATCATCGACTCCATTTGGTAAAGAATCGTATAAATTTCATGCTCCATCTTGCTTCTCGAGTTCTAAAACCGTCAGAATTCACGAGATAAGAACTTTTCGCTATAATAAAATGAGTTCAGTCGAGAAGTGGTGAGCCGCTTCTAACGCTGACACACCAGCAGAGCAAAATCCTTGAGATAGAAAACTGGAAGATGTCTACTGATTCGGTTCAACCAAAGAGCGGCTACTGGGCAGGTTTCGATCTGGGGGGCACGAAGATGCTCGCCAAGATCTTTGATGCACAATATAAAACCCTGGGAAAGAAGCGCCGAAAAACCAAGGGGCACGCAGGGGTGGAACTCGGTCTCGAGCGGATGGCTCAGACAATTCATCAGGCACTGGAAGAAGCAGGTCTCACACCTGCCGAACTGGCTGGGATCGGCGTGGGTTGTCCGGGACCGCTGGACCTCGAACAGGGCATCATCTTCGAGGCCCCCAATCTCGGCTGGTACAATGCCCCGGTTAAGCAGGTACTGGAGAAAGAGTTCGGTTGCCCTGTGATCCTCTGTAATGATGTCGATGCGGGTGTCTATGGCGAATATCGTTTCGGCGCCGCTCGGGGGGCGAGTTCGACGCTGGGCATCTTCCCGGGAACGGGGATCGGCGGAGGAGCCGTCTATCGAGGACAGTTGATTCAGGGCAGTAAGAGCTCCTGTATGGAAATCGGGCATATCAAAGTCCTTCCGGGAGGTCCCGAGTGCGGGTGTGGACAGTATGGCTGTCTGGAGGCGCTGGCCAGTCGACTGGCGATCTCCGCCGCTGCAGCTCAGGCAGCTTACCGTGGTGACGCTCCCAAGCTCCGCTCGCTGGCAGGCACAGACTTGTCTGATATCCGCAGCGGCATTCTCGCTTCCTCGATTAAAGGGGGCGATGAAAGTGTACGAAAAATTATTCTGCGGGCTGCCGAGTACATCGGAATTGCAGCAGGTAACATGGTCCACACCCTTTCCCCCGAAGTCATCGTACTGGGAGGGGGACTTGTGGAAGCGATGCCCGACCTGTTCGTCGAAGCGGTCTCGGAAGCCACGCGGCACAATGTCATGCCGACATTCAAAGATTCATTTAAAGTCGTCGCTGCCCAGCTGGGAGATGATTCCAGCGTCATGGGAGTAGCCGCCTGGGCTCAGAAAGTCATTCAGGAACAGTCATCCTCGAGAATTAAAACACAGGTATGAACACAAAAGATTCCCCTCCAGCTGAGGCGAGTGGTGGATCCAGCCGACTGGAATCCATGCCCAATCGTTTAATTGCTGTGATCGATATCGGCACCGGTGCCATCCGTATGGCGATTGCCGAGATCAAGGAAGACGGTACGGTCTATGCTCTGGAGCGTCTCTCTCAGGCGGTCACGCTGGGGAAGGATACTTTTCAGACGCGAAACATTCAGAAGTCGACGATGGAAGAATGCGTTCGTATTCTTAAAAGCTATCGCCGCCGTCTGGATGAATATCAGATCACCCGTGACGACCAGATTCGCGTGGTCGCTACCAGTGCGGTCCGTGAAGCAGACAACCGCCTGGCGTTTACCGACCGGATTTTCATCGCCACCGGGTTTGAAGTCTCACCACTGGATGAAGCGGAGGTCAACCGCATCACCTACCAGGGGATCCGTCCCTACCTGACAGCGAAACCCAATCTGGATGAAGCTCAGACAATCGTCACCGAAATCGGAGGCGGAACGACAGAACTGCTGCTGGTCCAGGAAGGGAACGTGCTGTTCTCCAGTAACTACCGGCTGGGAGCACTCCGTCTGCGGGAGATGCTCAAAGGATACCGGGTGCCTCTTTCCAAAGAGCGAACGATCATGGAAAACCAGATCGAACGCGTGATTCAGCAGATCACCCACGAAGTCCCCGGGGATAAATCGATCAAACTGGTGGTGCTGGGAGGCGACGTCCGATTTGCCCTCGCACAGCTGCGTCCCGATGATGAAATTCCGGACCCTGGCAATTCACCTGACGAACTGGATCGCCTCAAAGTCTCGGAATTGAGCAAGTTCACTGATCGGATTCTTCAGCAGAGCGAGGATGAGCTGGCACAGACTTACCACCTCTCCTTTACCGATGCAGAGACTCTGGGGCCTGCCTTGCTGGCCTATACCAAGCTGGCCGAGGCTTACCAGCAGAAACACATCTACGTCACCAAAGCGAACTTCCGCGATGGTCTGCTGAAAGAAATGGCTGACCAGAACAACTGGACTGACGAGTTCAATCAGCAGGTAATCCGCTCCTCAATCGACTTTGGGAAACGGTTCGACTTCGACGAGGCCCATGCCCGGCATGTTGCGTTTCTGGCCGACACGCTGTTTCAGTCATTGCACAACGAGCATAAGCTGGACGCCAAAAACCGACTGCTGCTTTATACCGCATCGCTGCTGCACGAGATCGGCATTTACGTCAACCAGCGCGGCTACCACAAACATTCCATGTACCTGATCAGCAACGGGAACCTGTTTGGTCTCGGTCAGGTCGATCTGCTGCTGGTGGCGCTGATTGCCCGTTACCACCGGAGAGCTTCTCCCAAAGCGACTCACCAGGGGTATTCCACTTTAGACCGTTTCAGTCGCATCGCGATCGCCAAGATGGCGGCTATTCTTCGCGTTGCCGACGCACTGGATTATTCCTACTCGCAACGCGTGCAGGAAATTGAATGTGAAATTACTCAGGGACAGTTAATTATTTCCATTCCCCACGTGGAAGACGTTTCTCTGGAACAGATCGCGCTTGTGGAAAAAGGACCATTGTTCGAAGAAGTCTTCGGAATGAAAGTCCATTTGAGAAAAAAACAATAAGGAACATCCGGCAGCGGACTCGATATCACTGCCGATTGAGTCATCATCCATATCCAACAGGACATCAGTTTGCCCATGGCTTCGAATACTGCGAATTACCTGAACCGTGAATTAAGCTGGCTGGAATTCAATCAACGCGTTCTGGATGAAGCCCACGATCCGAGTATTCCCTTACTGGAACGATTGAAATTTCTGGCCATCACCAGTTCCAATCTGGATGAGTTCTTTATGGTCCGCGTGGGCGGCTTACACCTGCTGCAGGCCAGTGGTAATACGAGTACAGATCCCTCTGGGATGACCGCTAAAGAAACACTGGAAGCCGTCAGCCTGCGCGCTCATCAAATGATGGTGGATCAGTATCAGTGTCTGTTGAAAGAGATTGAACCACCGCTGGCAGAGGCCGGCTTTCAACGCGTCAATCCCCTCGAACTTTCAGACTCACAACGCAGAATCGTAGAACACGTCTTTCGGGATGAGATCTATCCGGTCCTGACACCGATGGCCGTGACGCCGCATATGGATTTTCCTTACCTGGTCAATCACACGCTCAACATTGTGGTACGACTGAGCCCCGATGAAAAAAGTAAAAAGCCCCGGGACCGGTTTGCCATCATCCCCTTCGGTCGCACCGATTTTCGTTTCATCACGCTCCCTTCGGAAGGCGGCTATCAGTATCTGCCGATGGAAGATGCCGTCTGTCTGTTTATTGAACATTTTTTCCGGGGCGAAGAAGTTCTGGAATGCATTCCTTTTCGCGTGACAAAAAACGCCGATGTCAGTCTGCAGGATGAATTCGCTTCAGACCTGCTGCACCAGATGGAAGACATGCTCGATCAGCGTAAGCAGGGCGACTGCATTCGCCTGGAGATTGCCGAATCGGTTTCCGTTGAAACCCTGGAATTTCTGGAGCGTGGTCTGGGGGTACTGGATGAGAACGTCTATCGCATTCCCGGCCCCCTGGATCTGACTGCGTTCATGCGACTGACCGACATTTCCGGCTTCGACAGCCAGAAGGATGCTAACTGGCCTCCCCAGCCTTCTCCGGAAGTGAATCCGCGAATCAGTATGTTTGAAAACATTACCCGTCAGGACATTCTGCTCTGCCATCCTTACGAGAGCTTTGAGCCTGTGGTCCGGCTGGTAGAAGAAGCAGCCATCGATCCGGATGTGCTCGCCATCAAACAGATTCTGTATCGTACCAGTAAACACAGCCCGATTGTGGCAGCCCTGATTCGCGCTGCCGAGCAGGGTAAGCATGTCACCGTGATCGTGGAACTCAAGGCCCGCTTTGACGAAGCCCGCAATATCGAATGGGCTAAAAACCTTGAACATGCAGGGGTGCAGGTGATCTATGGAGTGAAAGGACTCAAGACCCACGCCAAAATCTGCTGCATCATTCGTCGCGAGCCTCACGGAATTCAACGCTACATGCATTTCGGGACCGGCAACTATAACGATGCTACCGCCAAGATCTACAGCGACATCAGTTACTTCACGTCTGACGAAGTTCTCGCCTCCGATGCGATCAACTTCTTCAATTCGATCACCGGTTATTCGATTCCCCAGAAATATCAGAAGCTGGAAGCGGCTCCGATCAGTCTACGCGACAAACTGCTGGATATGATCCATCACGAAACAGAGCGAAAGAAACAGGGACAGAAAGCGCGGATCGTGGCCAAAATCAATTCTCTGGTCGACCCGGAAATCATTGATGCCCTGTATGAGGCTTCCGAAGCCGGCGTGAAAGTCAAACTAAATATTCGCGGCATCTGCTGCCTGCGCCCGGGAGTTGCCAAGCTGAGTAAAAATATCGAAGTCGTGAGTATCATCGATCGTTTCCTGGAACATGCCCGGATTCTGTATTTTTATCATGGAGGCGATGAGCGGGTATTCATCTCCAGTGCAGACTGGATGCCACGCAATCTCGACCGTCGGGTGGAACTGCTGGTTCCCGTTGAAGAAGAAAACTGCCGGAACAAACTGATCAAAATTCTGAACTGTTATTTTGAAGACAACGCCAAGGCCCGGGTACTGAATGCTGACGGTGTCTATGAGCGGATCACGCCCAATAAGGAAAAGCACCTGGTGCGTTGTCAGGAAGTATTGTATGACGAAGCCGTCACCGCCATCCGCCAGGCAGAGGTGGCCAGTCGGACCGTGTTCGAACCTCATATGGCACCGGAAGAACAAAAATAAAATTCCGAACTCATCCTGCTGGAGGAGTGTCAGTACACAGGAAAACAGTATTTTCGACGCGGGTCTGCAGAGTCGATTCTGACCTCGTTTGAAATACTGGCGAGATACAAAATCCTTATCTCATTCAAGGTGAATAAGTTAGGTTTTGAGGTAATTCCTGTTCTTGAGAAATTCCGCGAGAGGACAAGAAATCGGTATTGCCAGATCTCGAGTATTTGCAAAAATATGATTGTAGACTGTGTCGCACCCACGCAGTGCGACAGGACTGAAGCCTGTATTCTAATTGGAGCTACAGACCGATGATGAAACAGGGAGTTTTACAAAGAATAGGAGGTGATTGAGTGGACAGTTATTGTTGTAGCCAGAAAGGTGGTTGTTCTTAGCGACTACTGGCGGGTTGTCATCGGCAACCACCACTCGTGAGGATCACCTCGATCCAAACGAAATTGAACCGGAGGCTGATCTGCGGCAACGCGGATCAGCCTCTATTTTTTTGCCTGGTGAATTCTTTCACAGTGCGCATAAAAAACAGCACTGAAGCCGGGCTCCAGTGCTGTTGATCGATTCAATAAACTGTATTTGTCGTAGATTAGACTTCGTTGGGTACGACAAACGGTTTGCGATACTGACGGGTCAGATACTTGTCTGCTTCCGGATCGTTTACAAACTGTTCTGTCTTCGGATCGAAGTTCAGCTGCCGTCCCAGACGGTAAGCGATGTTACCGAGGTGAGCAATTCCGGAGCTCGTGTGAGCAGTTTCAACCGGACCATTCAGCGTTTCTGCTTTCCGTGAACGGACGGCGTCCAGGAAGTTGGTGAAGTGAGCTACGACAGGATCGTCGCCGCTGTTCTTCGGACCGGGTTCCCGTTTCTGGCCGAGATAGGTCTCATAGGATTGATAACCTTTGATGACCATGTAGCCTTCTGAACCGTAGAAGATATTACCAACGGTGGCACCATCTTCCGTGTTCGTGCACCAGGGACGAACTTCGAACTGAATCATTTTGTTCTCTTCCGGATAGAAGTAGTTCGTCGTCAGCAGTTCCGGGGTGACTTTATCATCGTCCCAGAGAAACTTGCCGCCCATGGCAGTGATCTGCGAAGGTAGTTTGACGTCCAGTCCCCAGAGACACATGTCGGTTTCGTGAACGCCCTGGTTTCCGACATCGCCGTTACCGTAATCCCAGGTCCAGTGCCAGTTGTAGTGCACATAACGGCGGGAGAAATCGGTTTCCTGAGCAGGTCCCTGCCAGAGATTCCAGTCGAGGTAGGAAGGTGCCTTTTCATTCGGTTTTTTACCGATCGAAGGACGCCAGCGGAAGACCAGGCCACGCGCCATGTAGACATCTCCAATCGTCCCTTTACGGAGATGTTCGACCGCTTCCTGAATCGCAGGCTGGCTGCGTAACTGAACGCCGTGCTGGACGATGCGTTTATATTTGTCAGCCGCTTCAATCATCTTGCGACCTTCGAACAGGTTATGCGAACCCGGTTTTTCGACATAAACATCTTTACCAGCCTGACAGGCCCAGATGGTGGCGAGAGAGTGCCAGTGATTGGGAGTCGCTACCGTCACGACATCAATGTCGTCGCGATCAAAGACCTTTCGCATATCGGTCTCTGTTTCCACTTTGCGACCGTATTTCTTTTCGAATTCAGCGGCCCGTTTCGCGAGAACCTGTTCATCGGGGTCGCAGAGCAGAACAACATCGGCTCCTTCGACATCGCCGACGGCTTTGATGTGTGTACGTCCGCGACCGTTGACTCCCAGTACGGCGACTCGGATTTTTCCATTCACATCGGCACGGGCGGTATTGCTCAGCAGCGAAGTTGCTGCCACTGCACCGGCGCTGGTTTGCAGAAAACTGCGACGTGTGACTTCACTCATTTGTATTCCCTTATCTGTTTGATGAAACGCATTTGAGACAGATTCAGATCCGCTTCAGAGGTAAAATTGTTCAACCTATAATCGTAAGCCCCCCCTCTGGCAAAGTCCAGACTGAGTCCCGCTTCGGCGGGCAATCACCTCCCAGAATTTTCGGAAAAAAGTGGGGAGTATTCTGCGGTCTGATGTTGTCCCAAAGCAACATTTCCGCAGCAGTAGAAAATCGCTGATTTCAGGCACATTTTGACAGGTCCGGTAAACAGACAGAGTGAATGTTGCAATAGGGCTTCAAACAGGAAAGGAAATGAACAGGTAATGTGGCATTTTCAGGTGATTCGGAAGCTGGAACGAGAACCGAAATCAGGCTTACGCAGAGAAATATGTGATATAGTTTTTACGGACACATCATGCAAAACACTTTAAATCACAAACTGTTCGACTTCAAAAAACACCGCAAGCGGCCTGCAGGCTGGCTGCGAAGTTGTGATTTGCGAGTGAACACTCCCTCTCACCAGAGTCGAGTGTTTTTTCATGGAGTTTCCCCCCTTTTTTTCGCAGAGTGCGAGCAAGTAGAAAGAATTCACTGCGAAAGGAATGACAGTTTCAGTTTTTTTAAAGTGGATGTACCGAAAAAAAACGAATTCACCCCTGATCGAGAATTGCGCCTATGAAAGTATTAGTTGTTGATGATGTTGGATATACCTGCTACGTGCATACCAGGTTACTGGAAGAGTTGGGTTATGAAGTCATCTGTGCCTCTTCCGGTTTTGAAGCCCTTTCCATCCTGGAACAGGACAGCGAGATCAAAATCGTGTTCTCGGAACTGGTAATGCGTGAGCTGGACGGCCTGGATCTGTTCCTCAAGGTACAGAAACAGGAGCGTTATAACGACGATGGCCAACTTGAAGCCCCCATGTATTTCCTGATGACATCGATCCAGCCCGGTAACCAGACTCAGAATCGACAACAGGAACGACTGGAACTGGCAAAGAAACTCGGGATCACCGGGGTCATATATAAAACCCGTGACCGGGAAGAGCTCAAACAGGCATTCGCTCATAATCTGAAGAGTGCCCTGGGTGAGCTGTCGGAAGCAACACCGGTCGACATTTACACTCCCGCGCAAAACTTGTGTGAAGCAGTCAAAGATATTATTGAAACCAAAAACCTCGAGGCAGCTGAGGAACTGTTTGACCTGATCATTGCCCAGTCCGAATACCTTGAGTTTTTCATTAACAGTTCCAGCAAACGCGCGGAACTGGCATAACCTCCCGCCCGCTTAAAAAACGTCCTGCCTAAACTACTCGATCAGGCGCACTCTGATCAACCAGGCCCGGCCAGAACAATGTTTCTGGTCGGGCTCCTTCTTTTTCTATCCCGCCCCATATTCATAGCGACCACAGCCCTGCTCAGGTATGATCAGATACGACATTCAAACGGATGCGGTTCTGTATTTTAAACGATTCCTTCGAAGGGAGTATATCGGACATGGCTGATCAGAAAACACTACTCGCCATCGGAGCCCACTTTGATGACTGCGCTTACGGCGTCCCCGGGATCATGCTGCAGGCGGTTGCCAAGAACTACCGTGTGGTACAGCTGATTCTGATCGGCGACTACAGTAACTGGCCCCCGACCAAGGGGCGGGAAGCGGAATTTAAAGAGGGGGTCGTCCGCATTGCCCGGGACTACGGCATTGAAACCCGTTATCTGGATTTTGCCTCACACCGGTATGACACCAATCAGGCAACCAAAGAAAAAGTGGCTGCCGCGGTACTCGACATCAAACCCGACATCGCATTGCAGCTCTGGGAATTTGATCATCATCACGACCACACAGTGGCCTCCCAGCTGAGTAAAATCGCCTTGAATCATGGAGGACGGGTTCTGAACGAGGATCGGTTCAGAGGACCGCGCAAGATTTATCACTACGATAACGGTCCGGGCCATACCATTGGGTTTGAACCCGACACATTCGTGGATGTGACGGATTACTGGGAGAAATCTCAGGAATGGCTGGGACGTTATATGGCATTACAACGCAACGTCGAGTACGATCCCGCACAATCCAACGGAGCCCTGCAGGGAAAAGAGAACCTGGCCCGCTACCGCGGTCAGACCTGTCGTGTCAAGTTTGCCGAAGCGCTCTGGGCGCCGCGCAAACAACCCGTGGAAATTCTCTAACCGTCGCTTTTCAATAATCGCATTTACTCGAATCTGAATCATCCCTGTTTGATAGTGAGAGCCATATAATGAGCCTGGCAGAACACATTACCGCAGCCCTGCAACTTCCGACCACAGTCGTCAACATGTACCTGGATGATCTGACCGACGCAGAATTGCTGGTGAGACCCGCAGAGAACATGAACCACATCGCCTGGCAGCTGGGGCACCTGATTCAGAGTGAGCACATGCATGTATCGGAAGTCGCCCCCGATGCGATGCCTGCGCTGCCCGCAGGATTTGCGGAACGACACACCAGAGAAACCGCTGCCAGTGATGAGCCGGGAGACTTCCTGAGTAAAGCCGAATATCTCCAGCTGATGCACGAGCAGCGCGAAGCCAGTTCAAAGCTGCTGGCGACACTGAGTGATGAGCAGCTGTCTCAACCAGCGCCGGAAAAAGTGAACTACCTGGGACCAACAGTTGGTTGTATTTTTGCAGGAGAAGCGACTCACTGGATGATGCATGCCGGCCAGTGGGCGGTCATACGTCGCCAGTTGGGGAAAGCGCCACTGTTTTAATCGGCCTTCTCCACTACCGGTTCCTTGAAGGGTTCCGGTTGGATCCAGAGGACATACTGACGGGGTCCCTGCGGTAATTTGATCTGCTGGCCGGGTGGAGTATTTACTGTCATACCGTAAAGGTATCCGTTCATGTCGCCTACCAGCGCGGTATGCAGAATTCGATTCTGCGGATTAAGGTGCGTGATCAGAGTCAACCGGCCGTTGAGGGCAGATGCGATCTGTAAATCTCCCGAGTGAGTTTCCTGGAACTTCAACTCGCGGGCAAACCGATCGCGCATGCGGCCCGTCGCGCGGTAAGTGCCTCCCGTCGGGCCGATGACCTTCTTGCCCTGGAAGAGTACGTTGCGGTCATCATAACAGATCACAATCAGGCAGCGTTTCTCATCCCCCTGGAGCCAGTTCAGAAACTTCTGACCATGCTGATCCGCGACACTGAAAGAGTAGTTCGCATCCAGAAAGAGAAACCGATCGACCTGTTCTGAAATCTGTTCTGCGCCATTGAGAAATCCCCACATAAAACTGCCACCCCCACTGTGACAGGCCAGCGTGAGCCGTGGTGTTTTCAGCGGAATCTCAGACAGAATGCTGCGAATGATGTTCTGAATTAATACAGGGTTGTCCGAGTGACGCGCCCGCCAGCGTGGCCAGCTGAGACCTTCGGCTTCCAGACAGACCAGGATCAGATTCTCCCGGGGATTCCAGGCCTGCCACTGGCGGTGCTGAGCGGCAATCTGCTGGATCTGAAAATGCCAGTCGCGTCCTTCCTGTTTTTGACACCCCAGTGTCTGTTCGATCGTATTTCCATTGGGAGTCGCGAAGAACACAACGCGAGTCGGCTTCTCGACTGCAATGCGACGGGGAAGCGGAGCGACGATGATGGCACGCACATCGGGTTCAAGATGCTGATACGAGATCTGCTCTTCAAACCAGGGGCTGGCAGTGAAGTTCTTCCAGACAGGTTCTCCCGCTCCCAGTTCAGAGTGGCACGTTAAAACAAGGAGAGTCAACAGACAACAGATTCGGGAGTACATCACTTCTCCATTGAAATGACTTTAAGAGTGCATCCAGCTCAGAACTACGGGAGGGTAGGAATCTGAACCTGTAAAACCTAAGATACACCAATTCAACGGCAGGCCCTACTACGTTCTGCCAAATTTTAAGTACAGAGAGAAATATACGGCACCATAGAGGAAACGCGAAGCTCGATGAATCAGATCGCACTGGAAGAAATCTTTGACCATCTGGGGGAAGTCCAACTGGAGCAGCTGATCGCTGCCTTTTATCGTCGAGTGAAAACGGACGACATTCTGAACCCCATGTACCCGCAAGATGATCTGGATGGCGCAGAATATCGCCTGAAAGAATTTCTGGTATATCGACTCGGTGGCCCACAGCGTTATCTAAAGGAGCGGGGACATCCTGCTCTCCGTATGCGTCACGCGCCGTTTGCGATCAACCAGAGTGCCCGAGATCGCTGGATGGAGCTGATGACTGCCGCCATGACTGAGACAGAAGTTCCCGCGGAAATTCGCCAGACTCTGGAAATGTTTTTCGACCAGATGGCGACCTTTCTGATTAACCGGGCCGGTTAAACAAGTAAAACATGGTTCATGAAAAAGGAATTCCCATGGAACTGGACGCACGCCTGCAGGCAGACTGCCACCCCATCTCTGAGCTGACGGAATCGCGACTGTTGTTGATGAACAATGCGCTGGTCGACTGGTTCATTCTGGTTCCCCACTGCGAGGATATTGAGCTGACGCGACTCCCCTTCGCACAGCAGACCGCAATTCTGAGCGAGGTGAATCTGGTTGCCCGTTACCTGCAACAACACTGTGAACCGGATAAATTAAATATCGCCACGCTGGGCAATGTGGTCAGCCAGTTGCACATTCATGTGATTGGGCGGAAACATACTGATCCTTACTGGCCGGCTCCCGTCTGGGGAAAGGCAGAACGACTCGACTATACGGAAACGCAAATCGAACAGATCAGACAGAGTTTCACCGAATTCTTTCAGCAGGAAAATCAATAACTCATCCTTCTCCTTTAAATATAGAGCTACAGCATGTCACAATCACCAGTACGCATCGGAGTTCTCGGCTTAATTCATGACCACGTCTGGGATCATCTGCCCCAGTTGACGCATTCTGCAAATGCGGAACTCGTGGGAGCCTTTGATACCAATCAGGCCTTGCGGGAACGCATTCAGAGCGAATTTGGATGCCCCGTTTATGAAACACCTGAAGAACTATTGAGCGAACAGGAGCTGGATGGCGTCTTCATTTTCAGCAGTAACAAAGCCGGGGCGGAACTGACACTACTGGCCTTGGAACGGGGGCTGCACGTGATGATCGAAAAGCCGATGGCTGCGAGTCTCGCGCAGGCTGAAGCGATGCTGACTGCAGCTCAAGCAAAAGATCTGTGCCTGATGGTCAACTGGCCTTTCGCCTGGTGGCCCCAGATGCAACATGCGATTGCCTTTGCCAAAGCGGGTGGCATCGGAGACCTCTGGCAGGTGAAATACCGGGCCGCCCATGCCGGCCCTAAAGAACTGGGCTGCAGCGATTATTTCTGTGAATGGCTCTTTGATGCAGAGCTGAATGGTGCCGGCGCCATGATGGATTACTGCTGTTACGGCTGTGTCCTGGCCAGTAATCTGCTGGGAGAACCGGATTCAGTCACCGGCCTGGGAGGACAGTACCGCCCTGCCCCGCTTGGTGTAGAAGACAATGCGCTGATCGTCATGCAGTACCCGCACGGGATTGCAACCGCGGAAGGGTCCTGGTCACAAGTCGGTAAACTGACAGCTTACGCAACCGCGATCTATGGCACCCAGGGAACCTTGATTGTCGAACCGCATAAAAAAGGAAGACTGATGCTGGCTACCGAAGACGAACCTCTGGGAACAGAGGTGAAAGTCGAGTGTCCAGTGCTTACCCTGCAGACAGCGACGGAACATTTTGCACATTGTATCCGGACCGGCGAAACCCCCTGGGAATTGTGTGATCCCAAGATCAGCCTGTCAGCGCAGCAGATTCTGGAGAGGGGTGTGCAGCAGATGCAGCAAAGTTAAACGGCTTCTCGGCCCCTTTTGGCAATCGCCCCTTTTCTGTACGCGTCTGGAGCCTTACAATGAATACAGGCACCCGCCAGCTTTACAGTTCGCGTGCCTGATTTGGTAATCACTACTGGATTACTGAAGAAGCCATAGACTCTAACAGAAGGATAGCAGTCATGACACTTTCACATGCCAAAGCGGGTGAAGTGGTTGACGTAAGCCCGCTGGGGGCGGATCTGGAGTCAGCTAAAACAACCACGCTGGTCAAAACGGAAGAGTTCCAGGTCATTCGCCTGGTTTTACAGTCTGGAAAATCTTTGCCTGAGCACACAGCGCCCGGCATTATCACAATTCAATGCCTCGAAGGCCGCGTAAAATTCAACTGCCTGGGTGAATCACATGAGCTGACCGCAGGCAAGTTATTGCATCTACCTCACGCTGAACCACATGCAGTTGAATGTCTGGAATCCGCGTCGCTGCTGTTGACGATCATCTCCGACATATCAGGCAAGCGTCCCATGAATGCCATTGATGAGGCGGCAGATGAATCCTTTCCAGCGAGTGACCCTCCCGCCTGGAACGCAGGTAAGAGAATCTGATCCCCAGGCCGTGCTGCTCACATTGGAGCCTTGAGAAGTGGATTGTGAAAATTCACTGATTCACCTTTCCAGAATCTGAATGAATCTTTTAGAATTCAGTCAGGGCCTGTGATCTGTTTTGAAACACCGCAGGTACCTTTCTTTCCTGAGGCACCATTGGAGGAGCAGCTATGCGCAATACCCTGTTTATTCTCGTCTGTGGAGTTCTGGTCACCAGCAGTGGAGATCGCCACTCAACTCTTTCTCCCGCCAACGCCACTGAGTTGGCTCCCGTAGCTGCGAAAAATCAGAAGAAAATTCCTGCGCAGGAAAAAGTGTCTCAATTCATGCAGGCCAAACTGGATAGTTCCAAACAGGTTCTGGAAGGCATGATGACAGAGGACTTCCAACAGATCCAGAAAGGCGCGCAAAAGCTGATTGATATGAGTAACGCGACTCAGTGGCAAGTCGTGGAAGGTCCGGTTTTTGCGCAACAGAGTGCCGAATTTCGCAGTGCGGCTAAAGAGCTGCAGGATTATGCGAAAAAGAAAAATATTGATGGAGTCTCGCTCAGCTATCTGCATCTGACGATGACCTGCATCGCCTGCCATAAACAGATTAAAAAGACGGCAGTCGTGATGCGCTAACTCAGGACATCACTCTTTTCACTCTACTATCACTTCAGACAACAGAGAGACGCAGATGCAGCGCGATCTACTGGAAAAACAGCTGCGGGAATACAACGTGGAACTGGTGCGGGCGATTTATGTCGGCCCCGATGGTATCGCGCGGGGCAAAGCGTTTCTGCCCGGTAGTATCGATGATGTGCTCGCACACGGCCTGGGCCTGACACAGGCCCAGGCTTCGGTAACGGTCTTCGATCACCTGCCTCCGGAAAGCCAGTTTCAACCCGTGGGTGAAGTACGGATTTGTCCTGACATCAATACCTTTCAGGTACTCCCTTACCTGCCAGGCCATGCGCGGATGATCTCTAACCTGAATACGATCCAGGGAGATCCCTGGGAACTCTGTCCGCGACATTTATTGCAGACGTTTCTCGACAGACTTTCTGAACGCGGACTGGTCCTCAGGGCGGCTTTTGAAAACGAGTTTACTATCTATCGCAATGTGAATGGCATCTGGGAGCCCCTCGATCAGACGAACTGCTTCAGTTCCGCAGCCATGGATATGGCCAGCCCCTACATTCTGCCAATCCTCTCTGCACTGGAACAGCAGGGCGTGCAGGTTGAGAAGTATTACCCGGAAGCGGGCCATGGTCAGCATGAAATCCCCATTCGCCATCAGGCCGGCATGCTTTCCGCGGACCAGCAGGTCATTTTCAAAGAAACCGTGCGCGGTGTCGCCCTGGCGAATGACTTCCGGATTTCCTTCATGCCTAAAGCGTCGCCTGATTCAGCCGGAAATGGCTGTCATATCCATTTCAGCCTCTGGGATAAAGAGAGCGAACAGAATCTGTTTTATGATCCCAATGCCGCTTTTGGACTTTCAGAACTGGCTCTGCAGTTCACAGCAGGAGTTCTGAATCACCTGCCAGCAGTCATGGCGTTTACAGCACCAACTACCAATTCCTATAGTCGATTCGTCGAACGTTGCTGGAGTTCCTGTTATGCCTCCTGGGGGCCAGACAATCGCGAAGCAACACTCCGTGCGGCCTCCGGCTTTCTGGGGCAGGAATCCGCCACTGTTAATGTAGAATTCAAACCTTCTGACCCGACATGCAATCCTTACCTGGCGCTCTCAGCATTGCTCAGTGCCGGTCTGGATGGAATCGACCGGGGTGCTTCTCCCGGTGAACCTGTCATGACCGATCCGGCATTATTGAGCGAAGCGGAACGAGAATCGCGCGGCATGACGCGCTATCCCTCTGATCTATCGGTAGCATTGTCTGCCCTGGAAGCAGACTCCCTGTTTCAACGTCACTTCGGTGAATCACGGATTCAAGACTACCTCACAATGAAGCGTGCGGAGATTGAAATGATCAATTCTCTGGAACACGCCGCGGAACAGACAGCCTATCTCTTCCGCTTTTAACCACTCACATGCCTGTATCGATAACCACTACCTCCGCAGACTTTTTTCGCGGTTGTGTTGATTTTCTATTAAATTCTCATCAGCATATGATTACTCGATGAAGCTCACTCAACTGTGCCCCACCAGAGCCTTTCACTCCCCGTTGAAACTTGAGAAGTGAAACATGCCAGATCCGACCGACCTATTGAACTCTGATAGCTGGGCAACCTCTTTTCCCAAAAGCTCAGAAATCGCAGAACAGATCTGCCTCCGCATCCAGAGAGAGAAGCTGGTGCCCGGCAGTTATCTGGGAACTGTCGAAAAGCTGACTGAAGAATTCGGGGTGTCTCGCTCAGTGATTCGTGAAGCTGTCGGAAACTTACGCGGACTGGGAGTCATCACCGGTCGCCCCAAAGTGGGCCTTTCTGTGGCAGAGGGAGATATTCAATCAGTCTTGCGCAAAGTTCTGGTTCCCCAGACAACGTGTGAAAAAGGCTGGCGGGAAGTGGCCCAGTTGCGCGTGGTGATCGAGCTCGGTTCCATTCCGATGGTAATTCAGAACATCACGGACTTGCAACTGGATCGACTGCAGGAGATCGTTGACGAGCAACATCTGCTGCTGGAGAACGATCAGCTGTCAGACGGACTGCTCCTGAAAAAGTTTGTCGAAAAAGATCTGCTGTTCCACGAAGCCCTCCTGCAGGCTGCCAACCAGGAACTGATCACACAGTTCCACCAGGTATTGATGAAGTATTTTCAACAGGGAATCGACTTCTTCCCGTTACCGACATTCCAGATGGTAGACGAACACCAGGCCGTCGTTGATGCGCTCCGAGATCGCGACTGCAATATAGCCATCCAAAGTCTGACAGCGCATCTGAAACCGATTCATTCGATGCTGAATACATTCGAAGTTTCAGATACATCCCCGTCTGACGATTCCTTCGAATAAATTCATTCTGCCCCAACCAGAGACGAGGTCCGCCACCATGAAGATCCTCTGCCTGTGTGCTGTTTTGCTGCTTCCTGCCTGGTCAGTTGTTTTCGCTGAAGAGCCGGTTCGCGAGATTGGTTCCCGCCGGGAACTGTTTGTCGATCGCTTTCTGGTCGGTGAGTTGATCGACACAGAACTCAAGCTGCACACACCTCAGCTCATGCCGGCAGTTGATCCGCCACGTCCGCACGGCCATTATGCCACGGTTCTCAAAGCAGATGATCAATTTCAATTTTATTATCGGGGCGATACCCAGCCGGGCAATCACTGGAAAAAAGGCTGGGAACAATATCATGACGGCGAAGTCACCCTGTATGCGGAAAGTAAGGATGGGATTCACTGGACCCTGCCAGACCTGGGAATCTACCCGGACCATCCCACCTTCCCTGCAGGTAACGTGGTCCTGATGAATGAATTTCTGGTGAATCACAACTTCACTCCTTTCATCGATACCCGACCCGGTGTACCTGAGACCGAAAAATATAAGGCGCTGGGTGGGCTCGCTTATCAGCCGAATCAGCATCTCGAAGTCCGCAAACGCCGGGGACCGGGAGGCCTGAAAGCGTTTGTCTCCCCGGATGGGATTCACTGGAAACCGCTGCAGGCGGATCCGGTGATCCCGGAGGCGTGGGGCAAGTACTTCGATTCACAGAACTACGCATTCTGGTCTGAAAGTGAGCATGCATACGTCTGTTATTTCAGACGGTTCATCAAAGGTTATCGTGGTATTGCCCGCACGACATCGCAGGATTTCATCCACTGGACTCCCTTCCAGGAAATGCACGCCAATCTTCCCAACGAGCATCTCTATACCGCCTGTACTCAGCCTTACTTTCGTGCGCCGCACATCTACTTCGCGCTCCCCACCCGCTTCATGGCCAAGCGGGGTTCTGCAACCGACATTCTGTTTATGAGTGCCCGCGGTGCAGCTCCCTTTGATCGGGAATTCACCCAGTCATTCATTCGCCCCGGGATTGGTCAGGATGGCTGGGCGAACCGTGCGAACTACGCCGCAATCGGCATTCATCAGACGGGCCCTGCAGAAATGTCACTGTTCCTGACAGGGGGCCGACGTTATACACTCAGACTGGACGGTGTCGCCTCCGTCAATGCCCCGCTGGAAGGGGGAACGCTGATCACCAAACTGCTGACCTTCACCGGCAACGAACTGGAGATCAATTATTCAACTAGTGCTGCCGGACAGATTCAAGTGGAAATTCAGGATGTTGAAGGAAATCCCCTGCCCGGCTTCACGCTGGCCGACTGCGAACCGATTTACGGCGACCATATTGCCCGTACCGTGCGTTGGAAGGATGGGACTGATGTTTCCTCACTCTCGGGAAAGCCGGTCCGTCTGCGTTTTGTGATGCACGATGCCGACCTCTATGCTTTGAAATTCAATCCCGCCCGGTAGCGTGAAGCCCCACCAAAGTCTTGTACTTACGCCAGATTTGTACAAAAAACGGAAATGCAGTCTTGCCATCGGTTTTGAGTCTTCCCGAGAGTCGGTATGCTTAGGGTCAGAAGACTTTTTTTGCTACTTATGCTTGAAGGATCAAACCATGAAACCAATTCGAGAAGCGATGATTCTCGTTTGCTGCCTTACCCTGATCAACGGTTGTGCGAAACAGGGAGAAGTTGAGAAGCCGGCCTCCCAAGAAACAGCACCAACCGAACAGGCGACTCAAGAGACACCGGAAGCCAGCGTGCCCGAGAGTGAGCTCAAAGCGGCTGAATCCCTCAAAGCCGCTGGTGCGAAACTGAAACTGGATAAAGACGGCTATGTCATCGAAGTCAATCTGCGCGGCACCGTAATCGATGATGCCAAAACACTCGAGGCGATCACCCAGTTAACGCGACTGCGATCGCTGCTGTTCAATGAAACACCGTTGAATGATGCGGTCCTCGAACTCGTGGGGCAGGTCAAATCATTGGAGAATCTGGATGCACGTGACTGCTCATTAGCCAATAAGTCGATCACTTACCTGACGGGGCTCTCCAAGCTCAAGGCACTGCGTCTGTCGGGTAATGAAGACATCGATGATGAAGCCATGCCGAACATCAACAAGCTGACCAACCTCAAAGCGCTGATGCTCGACTTCCTCTGGGTCAGCGACGATGGTCTGACTCAGTTGAAAGATCTTCAGAAACTGGAAGAAATCTACCTCGCGAAAACACTGATTGATGACAAAGCGTTGCAGACACTGACCACGTTTCCCAAGCTGAAAAAAATCCGCCTGGCACAAAATCAGATCTCCAACGAAGGACTGGCGGCCCTCGCGAAAATTCCACAGTTGGTTGAACTTGACCTGAGCGAGAACAGCCTGCTCTCCGACCCCGGTATGCAGCACCTCTCGGGACTGAAGGAAATGCAGAAACTGAATCTCTGGCGCGTCGCGCTGACCGACGAGGGCATCAAGCCGTTACAGGGGCTGACCAAAATGAAATGGCTCAACCTGGATAACACACAGGTCACCGATGCCGGGCTGAAATACCTCAAAGACATGCATCAGCTCGAATTTCTGCACCTGGGTTCCACCCCCGTGTCTGATGCGGGATTACCGGCACTGGAGGGACTGACCAGCCTCAAAGAGCTGACGGTCACACGGACGGCGGTCTCTGAAGCAGGCGTCAAAGAGCTGAAAAAGAAACTGCCGAATACCAGGATTCAGCTGAAATACATTCCCGGCGAGTAATTTAATCTGTAAAAAAAGCCCGGCTTCCCAATTTGGAAGCCGGGCCTGTCTTTGCGCTGACCGCGGGATTAAACGACTTCCCAGCCGTCGCGGTATTCTTTCGAGATGAACTTGTCGGCTGTAGGACAGTTCGTTGCTTTGAGGTTCGCTGCATCCCAATCCAGGGCACACTGCGAACGATAAGCCACATTGCCCAGCAAAACCGCTTCAGTCAGGGCACCAGAGTAATCAAAGTTGCAGGTGGTGGGAGAACCATCCTTGCAGGCCTTGATCCATTCGGCGTGATGACCGATTGAATTCGGAATGGACTCTTTTGGTGGTTTGAAGTCGCCGAACTTTTCTTTCGGGAACAGTTTATAGCTGCCGTAGTTGGCAAACATGGATCCCTCAGTACCGACAAACATCACACCACTTCCCGGTACACGCTGACCGGCGACTTTCTTGGGAATCATGTTTCCGTCGTACCAGGTCAGGTTGACGGGTACCAGGCTGCCCCGTTTGGGGAACTGGTAACGAACGGTCAAACCGTGTGGACAGGCTTCGGGATGGACTTCGGGGCCTTCGGCTTCACAGTGCGTCGGATGACGCAGGTCGAGTGCCCAGAAGGGGAGGTCCATGTAATGGCAGGCCATATCACCCAGTGTTCCCTGGCCGAACTGCCACCAGCGACGCCACTGTGCGGGATGATAACGACCGGCGGCATAAGGACGCTCAGGTGCAGGACCGAGCCAGAGATCCCAGTTCAGGTTCTTCGGAGGATCCTGAGTTTCAGTCGGCAGATCGCCGCCGCCCCAGCCTTTTCCTACCCAGACGTGAACTTCACCGATATCGCCCAGAACTCCAGATCGAACAATCTCAACAACGCGACGGTAATTGTCGCCGGCGTGAATCTGAGTTCCCAGCTGTGTGGCAACGCCGTGCTTCTTCGCCTCTTCAGCAATGATACGTGCTTCCTGAACGGTGTGGGTCAGCGGTTTTTCACAGTAAACATGGAGCCCTTTGCGAATAGCGCGAATCGTGGCGGGTGCGTGATGATGGTCGGTGGTGCCGATGACGACGGCGTCAATCTTACCATCTTCGCTTTCCAGCATCTCGCGGTAGTCTGCATAGCGACGCGCATCCGGTAAGCTCGATCCTGCACGATCCAGGTAATTCTGGTCAACGTCTACCAGGGCGACGATGTTCTCACTTTTGACACCCGCGACATCGGCTGCAGCGCGGTTCGCAGTCCCGATACAGGCAATATTCAGTTTTTCATTCGCGGACTTCGAAGCAGCGGGAGCCAGCCCCGTCCAGAGTCCCGTAGAAATTGCGGCGGCGCCGGCAGTCGTGCTTTTCAGAAACTCACGACGGCTAAAGTTTGAATTCTTTTGCATTAATCAGTCCCATAAACAGAGGAAGGCCGCGGTTCGTCTCGGCCTGTGGAGTGATGATTAATTGACGTTCAAAAGTCAATTCTCCCGGTTCGCACCAGGTCTGCCCCAGACATCTTACGCTTCTGGCTTGAATCCGCTGGAGATTTCAGCCGTTTATTCTACTTCGATTCACTCTGGAGCAGCGCATCTATAATTTAAGATTCCTTATTTATAGTAAATGGTATCCTGACTCAAGACCATTCCAGTTGAGCAATCTTTTACAGTTTCCGGGAGAATCCAGGTGCCTGTACTGACGCTTCTGAAACAGCACTCTGAACCTGTTACTGTGCAGCATTTCCTGTCGGTTTCTGGATGAGGTAGACCATCATAGGACCGCGTTCGACATCCCCCTCGACGATTTTGACATCGACCGTCTGATCCCCTTTATGCAAGGTGACATTTTTGAAAACATGTTCGGACTGGTCTGCGGAGACAACCGAATGAAAGAGGTCGTTCCCGACCTTCATCGTCAGCTCGGCCTGCATGGGTGGCTGTGACTTCGAGAACTGCACCTTGAGGTCATAGGTGCCATCTTCCTCCACTGTAATCAGCCAGACCCCACGGGCATCGCGCGTCCAGCCTTTCCCTTTGGGGCCGGAGTAACGCCAGTCCTGACGCGTCAGAACCGTTGTCGTTTCTTTGGGATTACCGACATGAATGCGCGGCGGAGCGTAATTATCGGGCCGGGTATGACTCACATCGGCAAACCACTGGTCATATTGTTTTGTCAGCCGTTTGGCGACTGCTGGTTTCGTCTGTGCCAGATCTTGACGCTCGCCCGGATCGTCGCTCAGCTGAAACAGTTTGCCGGGTACATCCGGTTTGGAAAAAGTCATCTTGTAATTCTGTGTCACGACCGCGGCATTCGTCCGCGGTGTCGGTTCATCGCCTCGATGCCACTGCAGGAACAACGCTCGCTCTGGCCAGTTTTCGGCTTCATTTTTGAGCAGCGGGAGAATGTTTCTTCCGTCCAGTTTCAACGCTTCCGGTTTGGAAACGCCAGTTGCTGCCAGAATTGTGGGGAAGATGTCGTAGTGGGCTGCAATCCGACCATTGACGGTTCCCGGCGTGAGTTGAGCGGGCCAGTGTGCCAGCAGTGGAGAGCGTATGCCCCCTTCATTGACACTTCCTTTCGCCCCCTGGTGCGGACCCACATACCGTGGACCGTTGGGACCGTTATCGTTCAGGAACAACACCAGTGTATTGTCATAGGCGCCGATCTCCTTCAAACGGGCAAACAGGCGTCCGATATTCTGGTCGATATTTTCGATCATCGAGAAAACGCGTGACGTTTTATCGAACAGCTTTTCATTTTTCCGTTTGGGATTCAGGGTATAACCGTACGCGTCTTTGAGATCCATCGCTTTGTACTTCTCTCGCAGTTCCTCGGGAACGTCATCGAAGGGTCCGTGGGGCGCGTTGGTAGCCAGATAGATAAAAGTGGGCCTGTTATCCGCCTCGTTCTGCTCGATGAATTTCATGGCATGGTCGAAATAGATATCGGTGCAATAACCTTTCATCTGTTTTTTTCGCCGTTATGAAACAGAACCGGATCGGTGTATTTGCCAGCTCCTTCAGGTGGATCGCTGGGCTGACCAATACCTCCGCCACGATGGACGAGCACTTCCTGGAAGCCCTGGTCCTGGGGACGCATGGGATAGCTGTCTCCCAGATGCCATTTCCCAAAAATTCCGGTTCGGTAGCCTGCGGGTTTCAATACCTCGGCGATGGTGACCTCTTCCGGCTCCATCATGGCTCGTCCGATGTAAGTATCGATAGCACGGGTGCGATAGTTATAGCGGCCCGTCATCAGGTTGGCCCGAGTCGGCGTACAGACGGGACTCACATAAAAACGGCTCATCCGCGCGCCGCCGGCTGCCATCTTATCGAGATTAGGAGTATTGAGAATTTTATTTCCCAGAAATCCATAGTCCCAGCCCCCCTGATCATCGGTCATGATCAGAATCACGTTGGTATGCTGAGCGGCAGACAGAGCAGCAGGGGAACCGAGGCAGAGTGCCAGCAGCAGTCTTGCCAGACAGCGAGCGTAGAAAGTTCTCATGTTGTTAAATCCAGAGGCAAGGAAAAAAGGGATGCAGAGTCCGGACGCAGGCCCCCCTGATATCGGGATACAGAATATCCCCGGGAAGAGGCGCCTGGTATAATCTCAAGTCTATGCTTTTGGTCTACCCACTGCAAACAGTTTATGGGAATCATCCTTAGATCAGGAGAGATCTGAAACCCCTTAACACCGCGAGAATGAACATGCACCAGCCGCGCTCTTACTGACTGATGTTCTGCAGTCGTTTCGCTGGTCACCTCACCGAAGCTCGATTTAAATCGGATAGATGAACGGTGCCAGTCCGCTGCCGCTGATGAAGACCAGCAGTCCAATCAACAGCAGTGCGATGATGATCGGCGCAAGCCACCACTTTTTGTTGTGACAGAGAAAGTCCCAGAACTCGACGACAATTCCGGGCGCGGGCTGTTTGGACTGCGTCTGAAATTCCGCCTGCGTTTTCTCATCGGCTGCGTGTTCTGTTGAGTCTGAATCTGTCATCTGCTGACCTGAGTATTTGAGCGCGATTAAAACTGCCGAAAATAATCTTCGGGCGACCGTGTTTCTGTTTTGGGTTTCCAGTGCGTGCTGGTTTCGGAATCGAATTGTTTCTCGATCAACTTTCGACCTGACAGTCTGATGATTAACCCCACAGGTGTGATCACGAGATAATATACCACAGCGATTAACAGGCAGGAAACCAGCCAGCGGAGTGGATAAAACAGGAGCATCCACAAGAGATACACGGGCCGCATCGAGTGCGGTGTCAGCCAGGCGACACATAATACAACCAGTGCAACGCCGAACAATGTGTTCGAGAGAAGACCAGATACCCCACGCTGAAGACTGAAGGCGCCCCCAGAACACACAGACAGGTCAGCGCAACTGCAAACATGCGCAGTTCGCGTCTGTGGGGATTCCAGTTGATTTCGATGAGCGTCATACGGTCTATATTCATTCCAGAGTTGTCTTCAGTCGAGTGTCATGCCCACTGGCTGTTTTCGGGCTGCCTGCATCTGTTCTGCTGACTGTTCCGATTTCATAACCACAAAATGTTCGAGAACCAGTACATCCAGATCGGTCGACATAAAGCAGTGCCACGCGTCTTGGGGAGTGCACACAGGAGGTTCACCGCGTACGTTGAAACTGGTGTTGATCAGTAAGGGGACTCCAGTCAGTTTTTCATACTCAGAGATCAACGGATAGAAGAGACCATGCCGCTCGGTATCGACGGTCTGCAGGCGAGACGAACCATCGACGTGAGTGACCGCGGGGATATTTGCTTGTGGCTGAACCTGCGCCAGTTGCAGCATATACGGGCTCTCGCATAGCTCGGGAAAATCGAAGTAGTCGGTAACACGTTCTCGCAAGACTGCAGGAGCAAAGGGCCGAAACGATTCGCGATATTTGATTTTCTGGTTCAACATCGACTGCATCTGCGCACTACGTGGATCGGCGAGAATACTGCGTCCGCCCAGAGCCCGGGGACCAAATTCCATACGCCCCTGGAACCAACCGACGACTTTTTCTTCCGCCAGTAATCTGGCAACTTCTTGACAAAGTTGCTGGTCGTCAGAGAGACAATGGTAAGTAATCTGCTGCTGATCCAGAAACTGCTGAATTTCTGCATCATCAAAGCGTGGCCCCAGAAAACTGCCGCGCTGCTGGTCCGTTGCGTGAGTAATTCGCGACTGATTTAAGAGCTGATGCCAGATCAATTGAGCCACTCCGAGTGCGCCTCCCGCATCACCGGCCGCTGGTTGAATCCAGACTTCATCAAACGGCCCTTCCCGCAGGATCCTGCCATTCGCGACACAGTTCAAAGCAACACCACCAGCCATACAGAGCCGCGTCTGCTGCGTCTTCGCATGCAGGTGTTGAACCATCCTGAGGAGGATTTCTTCGAGTACAACCTGAATTGAAGCCGCCAGATCTTTGTGTCGTTGTGTGATCTCCGTTTCTGGTTGACGGGGAGGACCACCAAACAGTTTGTGAAACCGGGTGGAGGTCATTGTCAGCCCATGACAGAAGTTGAAGTAAGAGAGATCCAGGCGGATCGAACCGTCGGCTTTGATGTCGACCAGCTTCTCCCGGATCAGATCAGCAAATCGCGGCTCTCCATAAGGCGCCAGCCCCATCAGCTTATATTCACCAGAATTGACGCGAAAGCCACAGTAATAAGTGAATGCAGAATACAGTAAGCCAGGTGAGTGCGGATAATGCAACTCACTCTGTATCTTGATTCGATTACCCCTACCAACTCCATAAGCGGCGGTAGCCCACTCTCCCACACCGTCGACAGTCAGGATCGCTGCTTCTTCAAAAGGAGAAGGGAAAAACGCACTGGCGGCGTGAGATTCGTGATGCTCACAAAAGACGATGCGTTTCTGATATTTGCCCTGCAGTTCCCATTTGATGATGCGGGGCAGATGTAATTTGGTCTGTAGCCAGCTGGGAATCGTATTCAGAAACGCGCGAAAACCAAAAGGAGCGAAAGCCAGCGTGGTTTCGAGCAGCCGCTCAAATTTCAGAAACGGTTTTTCATAGAAGCCTGCATAGTCGATTTCATCTGCGGAAAGACCGGCTTCCCGTAGACAATATTCAATCGCCTGTGAGGGAAACGAAGCATCCTGCTTAACGCGGGTAAAGCGCTCCTCCTGGGCCGCGGCAATAATTTCTCCATTGACAATCAGCGCTGCTGCCGAGTCGTGATAGAATGCTGAAATGCCCAGAATAGCGGTCATAAAAACTGCCTGATTGGAGCCAGAACACAAAGTCCCTGCGAAGAAAATAGTAAGCTCCAGTATTACATACCTCAAACGAGCTGCAAGACTGAATGCTCTGATCGGAGGGGAATTGAAGATGGAATGGCTCAACAACACGGATGAGACTAGCTCTACCAGCCTGTCATCAGGGCTGCACGTAATCTATAATTTAACCTCGACAGACATCCCCCAGCTTCTCACTGAGACAACAATCATTTGAGGTTTCGATATGCGACACTTGCGATTTTCTCTCCCCCTGCTGCTTCTACTCCTGGTTATCTGTGGAACCCGCCCTGCACCAGCGCAGGAGAGCGAGTCGAAATACAAAACGATTGCTGATATTTCTTATCGGACTGAGGCAGACACCGCGCAGGATGAATACATGCGTGAACGCTGCAAACTTGACCTGTACTATCCCACGACGATTAAAAACTTTCCCACGGTCGTCTGGTTTCATGGAGGGGGTTTGAAAGGGGGCGGAAAGCAGATTCCCAAAGCGCTGCGGGATCAGGGGATTGCCGTTGTGGGTGTCAACTATCGATTATTCCCCAAAGCGAAGAAGCCGGCGTACCTCGAAGATGCGGCCGCAGCGGTTGCCTGGACCTTTGAGAACATCAAGAACTATGGTGGTGATCCCAACCTGATTTTCGTGGCCGGACATTCTGCGGGCGGCTATCTGACCAGTATGCTCGGCCTCGATCGACGCTGGCTGGCGGCACACGAGATTGATGCCAATCAGATCGCGGGACTGATCCCTTACAGCGGACACTGCATCACCCATATGACAGTCCGGGAAGAAATGGGCATAGGCCGTGACCAGCCCGTTATTGATGACATGGCACCGCTATACCATGCCCGCAAAGATGCACCGCCGATCCTGTTGATCACAGGAGACCGGGAACTGGAATTTCCGACGCGTTATGAAGAAAACGCTTATCTCAACAGCCTGATGAAGGTCATCGGCCACAAAGAGACGCAGCTGTTTGAACTGGATGGATTCACGCATGGCACGATGGTGGAGCCCGGACATCTGCTCGCGTTGAAAGAGATCAGGCGCATCGTCAAGGCGCGCAAACAGGACGCAGCACAGAAATAAATCAGCGCCGGGCACGCAGTCGGAGTGCGTTACTGATCACGGAGATCGAACTGAAGCTCATCGCGGCAGCCGCAATCATCGGACTGAGCAGTGCGTGGATACCGAAGAAGGGAACCAGGATCCCTGCGGCAATCGGAATACCGAGCGCATTGTAGCCGAAGGCGAAGACCAGGTTCTGATGAATGTTCCGCATCACGAGCCGACTCAGATCGATGGCATCGACCACGCCCCGCAGATCGCCTTTGACCAGGGTCACCTCGGCACTTTCGATGGCGACATCGGTGCCGGTTCCCATGGCGATCCCCACATCGGCTTCCGCGAGTGCCGGTGCATCGTTGATTCCGTCACCGGCCATCGCGACTTTGTGACCTTTTTCGCGCAGGGCTTTGATCTTTTCATACTTGTCCTGCGGTTTGACGCCGGCTTCGACATCGTCGATGTTCAATTGTCGGGCGACTGCCCGGGCGGTCTTCTCGTTGTCACCGGTGACCATCACAATCGAAAGTCCGAGTTCATGCAGCTTGCGAATCGCTGGTTCGGTGGTTTCCTTGATCGGGTCTGAGACCGAAAGAAAGCCAGCAAACGTACCATCAATGGCAACAAAGATAACCCCCTGCCCCTGCTCGCGGAGTTCGTTCGCCTGCGACATCAAAGCGTCATCGATACTAATAGAATTGTCTTCCAGCATCGCGGCACTACCAATCAACACAAGCTTCCCCTGGACGTCGCCTTTTACGCCGGCTCCCGTTACGGAATCGAATTCCTGAACTTCATCGAGCTGAATCTCTCGCTCTTTCGCAGCCTGCACTACGGCCTGCGAAAGAGGATGTTCGCTATGCTGTTCCACGGCGGCGGACCACTTTAACAACTCATCTTCGCTCAGATCTCCCGCGGGCACACATTGAGTTAAGCGTGGCTGGCCTTCGGTCAATGTCCCTGTTTTATCGACCACGATAGTATCGACTTTCTGAAGTGTCTCCAAAACTTCTGC
Organism: Gimesia benthica; assembly: GCF_009720525.1. Classification (NCBI taxonomy): domain Bacteria; kingdom Pseudomonadati; phylum Planctomycetota; class Planctomycetia; order Planctomycetales; family Planctomycetaceae; genus Gimesia; species Gimesia benthica. The sequence goes on along the minus strand of NZ_CP043930.1, from coordinate 5,379,724 downwards.
ATTTTTGATCAGAATCCCCTGCTTCGCCCCACGGCCGACGCCTACCATGATCGACATTGGAGTTGCCAACCCCAGTGCACACGGACAGGCGATGATCAACACAGCCACAGCGTTAATGAGCGCATACGCCAGCCTGGGTTCAGGTCCCAGCCAGTTCCAGAGCAGAAAAGTAACAACTGCCGTACCCAGCACCACCGGTACGAAGACCGCAGCGACGGAATCAACGACCCGTTGAATGGGAGCCCGACTGCGCTGCGCAGTGGAGACCATCTGAATGATCTGTGAGAGCAGAGTCTCCCCGCCCACTTTTTCGGCTTTCATCAGAAAGGATCCAGTCTGGTTCACCGTTCCCCCGATGACATCGGCCCCCTGCTCCTTCGAGACGGGAACCGGTTCGCCAGTAATCATTGATTCATCGATCAGGCTCTTACCTTCTTCGACGACGCCATCCACGGGCACCTTTTCGCCGGGACGTACGCGAAGCAGATTTCCCGCTTCGACTTCTTCCAGGGGGATATCCCGTTCCTCACCATCGACGATCAGATGCGCGGTGGGAGGTGCGAGAGCCAGCAGTTCCCGGATCGCGGAATTTGTGCGTTTCCGTGCCCGCAGTTCCAGCATCTGTCCCAGCAGTACGAGAACCGTAATCACTACGGTCGCCTCGAAGTACAATTCGACCGAGCCATGTTGTCGAAACGACTCGGGGAAGATCCCGGGCGCCAGTAATGCGATCACACTGTAAATGTAAGCGGTGCCCGTTCCGATGCCGATGAGCGTGAACATATTCAGGTTCATGCTCACAATCGATTTATAAGCCCGCTGATAAAGGGGCCAGCCGGCCCAGAACACGACCGGGGTACTGAGCAGAAACTGGATCCAGCCTGACGCTTTCGCGGATATCCAATCATGAACGGGAACCCCCAGCATGGGGAGCATGGCCAGCAGAAAGACGGGAAGTCCCAGGATCAGACCACCCCAGAAGCGGCGGGACATCAGCTCATATTCGGCAACCTCTTCAGCCGAGTCTTCCTGTTGCGGCATGATCGGCTCCAGATCCATGCCACAGATAGGACAACTACCTGGCCCTTCCTGTTCAATCTCCGGGTGCATGGGACAGGAATAGATCGTGCCAGCGGGAACCTCTGCAGAGGCTTTCTGATGCTGCCCGTGGTGCTGATGATCGCCGTCGCCGTGCTCTTCATGATGACAACAGCCCGATTTCTGTGGAGGTTCGGACTGCTGCTCGTGGTGGCACTCCTCTTTGGCGGGAGCATCTCCATGTTGATGTTGCGCCAGAAATTTATCACGGCAGCCCTGGCTGCAGAAGTACCAGGTCTGGTCGTCCACGGTCGCGTTGAGAGCGGTCGATTCGTCGACCTGCATGTGACAAATCGGATCAGTGGCCGTCATTAAATACCTGCTTTCTGTGACTGCTTACCTCATTGTTTGAGTCGGGCCTGTTCCTTTTGAATCATCTTCTCTTTCAGGCTTGTTGAGCCGGCAGGTCCAAACACCTTGAAGGCATGAAATACCAGACCGATCCCCCAACCTCCCAGAGGCCAGATAAACCAGTAGTTGTCGGGAGAGCGAGTCAGGTTCAAGGTGATCAGACCAGCATTCACGAGGACGTAGACTCCGGCGTGAATTGCGAACCCCATTTTCTTCTCGACCCGTTCCTTTGCCAGTTGGTAATTTTCATCTTGTTCAGACATGATTCTTCTCCTGTCAGTCTCTGAATTTATACCGCAGTCTGTCGTAAAAAAACAGCTCGGACCAAGGGCGGTATCCCTGCACCTGTTTTGAAATGCAAGTCCCATGCCAACCCGAGGCTGTCCAGATTCCGTTGATTCAAAAGCTTTACTCGAACAGTTTTTTTTTGAAATACCACCTACCCTCAATAAAAAACGGTTGCTGATCCGCCACAACGCAGGCTCAGCAACCGTTATCAGTCGTCACTTAAAATTGCAGATCTTTAATCCTGGGAGAGATCCAGCGAGAGACTGATCTGGCTGTTTTTACCTGCCTGCTGTATCTGCAGCGGAAGCTTCCACTGCGTCGAATGCTGTTTGCATAAGCCCCCTACGCCATCGCGACAGTAGCCGAAGCGCAGATTCAGTAGATAAGCTCCAGAGGCAGCATTCAGAGCCGGAAGCTCCAGAACCAGTTGATCTCCTTTGACGGTCCCCTTCCCTGAGACGACTGTTTTTCCGGAAGCATCTGCCGCTTTCAAGGAAAACTTAATGGGGGCCAATGGAGAAAGTTTATAATCTGTGGGGAGTTTAGGAGTGACAGTCACCTTGATAGGCTTTCCTGCCGCGACGGTTTGTGCGGAGGCGTTGAGCGCAGCTGCCGATGTGGCTGCAAAGTTGTCTCCAGAAGTCTTTGGTAATTCCGGAGGCGTCAGTCCCTGCACTTTGAATTCACTGACCTGATCATTATCAAGATTGACAACACAGATCCGGTGATTGTTAGTATCTGCAACGAACAGACGGTTTCCGACTTTGGCCAGGCCTGACGGTTCAGAAAATTCGGCAGGCTTCAGACTCTTGCCATCTTTGCCGGTTCCCAGAAATGTTTTGACTTCATTCGTCTTGAGATCGATGGTCTTCAATTTGTGATTGTAAGTATCTGCAATAAACAAGCGACCGTTATCAAACAGAACTCCCAGGGGATGCTGCAGACGGGCCTTATCGCCGATGCCATCCTTGTCCCCGAACTCAAACAGGGAACGACCACGTTCCAGGTCGGAAGTTCCGGCGATGGTACTGACGGTCCCCTGCTTTGTGTCCACTTTGCGTACTGCAGAGCCTTCACTGTCGACGACATAGAAGATGTCTCCATCAACGGCGATACCTGATGTCTGTGCAAAAGCAGACGTATCGAGAGGGCCGTTGGTGATATCTTCTCGACCAGAGCCGGCGTAGACGCCGATTTCATCTGAGCCGAGTTTGTGCGACCAGATCTGATGCGGGCCCGCCATACAGATATAGAGCGTGCCATCAATCTCGGCCAGTGCCCAGGGACTGTTGAGCGCGGTCGTTCGCAGTTTACCACCGGGCTTACGGGTACGGGCCTGTTCCCCGGTGCCCGCCAGAGTCGATACCTGTTTTTGATCGAGATCAATTTTGCGAAGCAGGTGATTTTCGGTATCGGCGACATAGAGAGTATTGCCGACGAGTGCCATGCCCTGGGGATGATCAAAGGCCGCGGTTTTATAATCACCGTCTTTATTGCCGATCTGGCCGGAACCGATCACATCCAGCAGTTTCCCATCGAGGGAAGAGACGACAATGCGGTTGTGATTACTGTCTGAGATAAAGAGTCTGTTGTGCGCTTCGTCAGCCAGCAGTTTGCCTGGGAATTTCAGAGGCGTCGGTTTCAGCTTGGTCGATTCCAGTTCGAAGTGCACGGGAGTTTCATCGAGCGTTCCCTTGGCACGATGATAGGCTATGACCTGCTCCAGAACTTTGTCGAGCAGTTCGCGATTACCTTCTCCTGAAATGTGACCGCAGTAATTACCTTCCGGATCAATGAGTACCATCGAAGGCCAGGCACGCACGCCATACTTGCGCCAGACGGTCATATTGGAATCATTGATCACAGGATGCTTGATTTCATAACGCTGAATGGCCCGGCGGATGTTATCGGTCTCTTTTTCGTTATCGAATTTTGCAGAATGACAGCCGATAACGACCAGTTCGTTCGGATATTTCTTTTCCAGGTAAGCCAGATCGGGCAGAACGTGCATGCAGTTGATGCAGCAGTAGGTCCAGAAGTCGATGAGAACGACTTTTCCCCGCAGATCTTTGAGGGTGATCTCACCAGCAGAATTCAACCATTCCGTACCGCCGTCGAGGCTGGGTGCCGGCGGACGATTCGGGAACGGATTCTTCATTACCGGCCCGGACTCTGTATCTGTTTTTTCTTCTGTCTGTTTTTTGGCTGGGGCGGGCGACTTCTCATCTGCGTGGACTGCCGACAATCCTGATCCGCAGACAGTCATCCATGCTACAAGAAGTACGGTGAGGAGGTAGAATTGTTTCAGAAAAGCCTGCTTTCCTGGCATGCCTGATTCTCCTGTTTAGGTTGGCGTCTATGAGGTGGGTCTATCAATTCTGATATCAGCTTGCGCGAGGCGCACTCTCTTATTGTAGAGACCCAGACAGTGAGGGGAACAGCCCAGCTCACAAATTTCACGGACCAATCCAGATTCGCTTATTGATCATAACCCACTGACACGGATTATGTTGCGACCAGGACACCGAATTACTCGTGACGGAGTGCTTCGATCGGATCGAGTTTGGCAGCGGAGATTGCAGGGTAAATTCCCGAGAGAATTCCGATAGTCACCGAGATACCAAAGGCAACCGGCAGACTCCAGAAGGCGATCTGTGGCTGCAGGTCGAAGAACATGCGGCCCACATCCGAACCTGCAGTGCCTCCTTCCATCACGAAGTTCTGCACGAACCACTGGATGCCCAGAAAGGTGACGGGGGTCAGCAGACCAAATGCAACGCCAATCAGACCGCCTGATCCTGCAAGTACGATCGTCTCGGTGAGGAACTGTTCGATGATGTCTCGTTGACGGGCTCCCAGTGCACGGCGGACACCAATTTCACGGGTGCGTTCGGTCACGGTGGCCAGCATGATATTCATAATACCGATGCCGCCCACCACCAGACTGATGGCGGCAATAGACCCGAGCACGACGTTAAAGATCATACGAATCTGTTCTGCCTGCTTGAGCAGTTCCAGCGGTACGACAACCGCATAATCTTTATTGCGGGGATGTGACTGCTCCAGCGTTTCCCGAATCGCCTGCGCGGTGGGAAGAACCGTGTCTTTGTCATTTACACGCAGTGTGATCTGATTCAATTCGATATGCTCGGCCGTCATACTCCCTGCCTGCCGTTTGATATCGAGGTCGCCTTCACGCGCCTGCAGCGTTTTGATGGGGATATAGACGTCTTTGTTGTAGTCCTGCCCGGAGAGGCTGCCTCCGATGGCTGCAGAAGCGGTGCGGTCCTTCGTCACTCCCACAACGGTGTAGAACATGGGACCGATGCGAATCGATTGTCCAAGCGGGTTTTCATACTTGAAGAGTTTGTTAGCAACTTCGTTGGCAACCACTGCGACATTGAGCAGTTTGTTCTGATCACTGGCGGTCAGAAAACGACCTGCAGCCAGGTCGAGATGATTCATCGCCATATAGTCAGCGGTGCAACCTACGACGCGGGCATTCATGGCTTCCTTGAGATAACGAACTTCCCGATCGACTTCCCGGATGGGGGCTGCGTTGACAATCGTGGGCAGGGTTTCTGTCAGAATTTTGTAATCAGATCGCAACAGGCCATATTGCAGAACACGGGCGCTGCTGGATGTCTGTGCGACTTCGTCCGGTGGTTTGATACTGCGGACGATGACGTTGGTTGCCCCCAGTTCGAGTACCTGTTTCTGCGCCTGGGCACTGGCACCTTCTCCAATGGCCAGCATGGCGATCACAGAGAAGACGCCGAACACAATCCCGAGCATGGTCAGGCCGGACCGCAGCTTATGCAGCAGCAGGCTTTTCATAGCGAGTCTGACAATGCGAATGATACGGGTCATGCGAGCGGCCTGAAGTAATTGGAAACGAGGTCGAAGGTATGTGGGATTAGTGGGTGGAGAATACGGGTTCCTGAATCGTCTCACTTTCGATGAGACCATCCTTCATCATGATCTGCCGTTTGGCCTGTCTGGCGACTGTGGGCTCATGAGTCACCATAATAATGGTACGTCCCTGGCCATTCAGATTATGGAGAATCTCCATAATTTCTGCTTCGGTGGCGGAATCCAGGTTACCCGTGGGTTCGTCAGCGAGAACAATCTGCGGGTCATTCACGAGTGCCCGGGCAATCGAGACACGCTGCTGCTGCCCCCGGAGAGCTGGAAGGGTCGGTGATCGAGGCGATCTCCCAACCCGACCATGCGAGCGAGTTCGGTGCACCACTCGCGTTCTTCACGTCCGATGGCGGGATAACCGGCCCGGTAGAGCAGGGGGACTTCAATATTTTCCAGCACCGTATACTGAGCAATCAGGTTGAAGGACTGGAAGATGAAGCCGATCATGTCGTTGCGCATCAGCGAAAGTTCATCGTCGTCCAGTGTGGAGACATCGCGTCCTCCCAGGAAGTACTGTCCGCTGGTAGGGCGGTCGAGTGCACCCAGCAGGTTGAGCAGCGTACTTTTACCACTCCCCGAGGATCCCATGATGGCGACGAAGTCACCTTCGGGAAAATCGGTCGAGACTCCTCTTAACGCTTTCACCACTACGGAGCCCAGATCATAAAACTTGGTGAGGTCGACAACTTGAGCAGCCAGCCTCATGATCGCTGATCTCCCCCGGGTCGAGGTCCACCACCTCCGCCACCACCAGAGGGGGGACGCAGCTTGCTGATCTCGCCGGCATCAAGGAAACCATCCTTGTTGGTATCAAGTGAGTCAAAGCGTTCCTTAAGACGATCAGGGGCTTCTTCTTTAGAGACTTTTCCGTCTGAATCTTTGTCGAAGCGTTGCAGGAAACCACCACTGGCTGGACCACCGCCGGCTGGTTTCTTGCTGGCTCCTGCAGCACCTGACGATTTTCCGGCAGCGGGACCTTTACCCGCACCGGCTGCAGCAGCCCCAGCAGCGCTGCCTTCTTTCTGTGCTTTCTTCTTTTCCATTGCCAGTTTCTCTTCGAGTTCGATCAACTCATCAGCGAAGTGAGTTCGCGGATTGAGAATGACTTCCTCGCCGGCTGTTACGCCGTCCTTCACTTCGATCATGGTATCACTGGCCTGGCCGATCAGAATCTCACGTCGGACAGGAGTGTTACCGGGGGTCAGGACGAAGATATAACGCTGTTCGCCGATGGTGATGACCGACTGTACGGGAACCTGCAGCACGTTATCCCGCTCTTCAATACGGATTTCAATTTCTGCTGTGAGGCCCGGTTTGAGTTTAGAAATGTCGGCACCATTGGGAACGATTTTAATTGTCGCCTTGTATTCTTTGAGGTCGGGACGCATCCAGTTGGAGGAGATCGGCACGGAAGAGACCTGATCTACAGTGCCTGCGTAACGTTGTTCTGGGAAGGCATCCACGCGGATATCGACATCCTGGCCTTCTTCGATCATGCTGATCTTCGATTCGTGAATCCGGGCGTCGACTTTCATCTTGGAGAAGTCGGGCAGTTGAATGATTGCCTGACGCTCGCGGACTTCCGTCCCTTCTTCGATGACGTCTTCACCGCTACCGCGGCGGCCACTGTTCTGATTCGCGTAAACAACCTGACCGTTCTGAGGAGCGATCATTTTGCAGGCCTCGATCTGTTCCCGAATCCGGTCCAGTTCACTGCGTTCGACTTCATAAGTCAGCTGGCTGGCTTTAAGTCGGGCATCGAACTGGGCCAGTGCGGCGACGCCCTGTCTTTTCACGCGTTCCAGATTCAGTTTCTTTTCATCAACGTCTGCAATCAGTTCTTTCTCTTTTCGCCGCTGAACGTACTCTTTTTCCACATTGAGATCTTCTTTGGCGATTTCCAGGTCGATCTCGGCCTTGACCACGGTGATCCGGTCGGCTTCCACATCATTCTGGTTCTTATAGCCTTTCTTGGCGATGCGTTTGGAAAACTCGAAGTTCTCTTCCGCCCGCTGCAGATCTTCACGTGCTTTGGTGACGGCACCTTCTTTGACATTCAGATCGCGCTGCGATTCCCCCTTCTGGAATTTTTCCAGATCGAGCTTCGCCAGATCGAGTGCCAGCTGCGCTGCGGAGACATCACTTTCGTTTTGTGTCTTTTGAATCGCGACATTTTCTTCCGCCTGTTTGAGTTCCGCCTCGGCCTGCGTCACCTGAATCTGCTGCTGTTTTTCCTTGTCGACCAGCGTGGATGAATCGAGTTCACACACCAGTTCACCGGCTTTGACCATCGTTCCTTCCGGAACAATGCTGATGATGGTGGTGAAGCCTTTGACTTTACTGGACAGGGTCACGTTATTCAGACTGTCGAGCTGACCGCGTTCCGTAACCGACACACGGAATGAACCGCGTGTCGCCTGATCGGTGATATACGTGGTGTTCTTTTTCTGTCCGCTGGAAAAGGCAGAGAACAGTGGTCTGCGGACTGCAGGTACCAGTAGTACCACAGCTCCCGCGATCAGAATTGTGAGGAGGAAAAGCGTTCCCTTATTAGGGAGCTTGCGCTGTCGTTTTGTTTTCTTTGGAGAGTGCATTGAGTTCTGATGCTGGTCGGAAGACGACTGGTTGGATGTCTTCTGTTCCAGTGATTCCTGTTGAGTCTGTTGGTTCTGGGGGGAGTTGGCGGTGCTCATTGGTAGGTCTTATCGTTCCCGCGCGGTGTTGATAGAAATCATCTTCCCAAATGCCGTTGGCATCTATCTCCATAATACCCATATCTCGATAGATGTTAAGTCGGTTTTGTTCATAATTTACCCAGTTACTGATTAAACTGTTTTGTGCATCGAGTACTGATGATAACGCATTTAACAGGTTTAACCCCTGGTTTCGCCCCGCCTGAGCAGGATCAGAAGTAGCCTCCACCGCACTGTCATACTGTAATGCAGCCAGGCGGATCTGGACCCGAGATGTTTCGAAGTTCTGACGCAACACATTCAGCTGTCGCCAGCTGCGCCTGATGTCAAACTTGATATTATCCTGGGCCTCCATAAAGGCACGACGTTGTCGCTGGTAATTGATTTGAGATTCCCGATAGGCATTTCTCTGCTGTACTAATGACAATGGAGCCGTAAATTCCACCCCTGCCCGCAAACTGGCCTGACTACCGCGGAAGTCCAGAGGCCGGTTTTTACCGAGCGGAGTACTTACGTCTCCATCGACTACAACATTTAACACCGCTTCGAGCTCATTAGACCGCACTTCCATCAATCTTCTGGTATCCATCACGAAAGCACGCTCATTCATCAGGTCCAGACGGTTATCCAGACCGATGCGAACCGCTTCCTCAATATCCATGTTAAATGGTTCCAGAGTAATGAGTTCCACACGCAGTCCAATCTCAATCACCTGCAAGCCCTGTGAAATTCTGAGCATGTCTTCCCGCAGGTTGGCCATTTCCAGAATTATTTTCTTTTTCTGGTCATTCGTAAGATTATCTTCGCTCAGAAAGCCTCTCAGGCCATCCAGGCGACTCTGCAATTCACGGATCTCTTTCCGCACGCCTGAATACAAGCGTATATCATTCGCGGAACTCTGGCGGACACGCACCCGGTCTTCATCAGTCTCGAAGCGACGCTTTCGTAGTGCCAGAATGTCTTCAGAAACACCCTCGGTATTCTGTCCGAGCAGCATGTCAATGTTCGCGATATCCTGTTCGAGAGTTACCAGGGCATCGGTCTGCAATTTTTTGATCAGTTTCTCCAGACCATCAACGACTTTCAGCATGTCTGCTGTTGTGGGAGGAACTAAGTTGGGATCTTCCCAGTCTTCAACATAGACACTCGCCCAGACCGCGACGTAATCGTAAATTTCCTGTTCAATTTCCGGCAGGAGTGGATCGATCAACTGGAATGGTTTCAGAAGTGATTCATCGATACTCATAGGCATATCGGGTGGCAGGCCCATGAAGATTTTGAAGCTGCCCAGTGAATCCTGGAACTGACGTTCGATGGAACGCAAACGATTAACAGATTGTGCCAATCGCGTTTCCAGCTGAGCAACATCCAGCGTGACGACTTCGGTTCGAATTCGTGAGATGAGTTCATTGACGGTTGCCTGATAAGAATCTGCATCACTGAGTGCCAGCAGCATTTTTTCTTCCTCAGCACTCATCTCTCCTTTCCAGGAAAGCATCCGACTTTCATCATCATATTCCATTTTCTCAACGAGTGCCGGAGGAATGATCCAGTTCTCTGGCAGTTCTTCCAGGCGTTCCTGCTGCACTTTGGGTTTCTGTGATGACAGGGCGCGAAGAATTTCCACCTGGCGTTCGAGTCGTTTGATGTTACCACGTTCGTTATAGATCACCTGCAATTGCTGCAGCAATTGCAGGAAGCCATTGCCGCCGCCTACGGTATCGGTGAAAAATATTTTTCGGAAGCGAGCCAGGGTACGTGTCTGATAGAGCACGTTACGTTCATCCTGAGTCAGATTGTTGAGGACCACCTTTCTGCCCGCTCCCAGCAACAGCGGCTGAACGAGCGAGTAAGAAAGCACACTCACGGAAGTGGTCTGATTCGATCCAGAGAACAGCCAGAGCGTATTGTTTGCCAGTTCGACTGCCCACTGGGCACCACTGGGCAAAACCTGGTTCACCCCCATGCGACTGGAGAGGTCGAGTTCCTGCGTTCCGTTAGACAGGCGACGCCGGTTGAGATCGACCTGTGGATTCTGTCCTCCGACTCCCAGATACTTCACGTCAAACTGGAATCGCCCGAATGTCAGATCGAGAGCAGACAGGAAGAGGTTTTCAATCTGGAACTGATATTCGCGACTGTTAATGTTCGCGATGTCGATGGCTTCCTGCAGCGTGACTTCTTCGAGCGCAGGGAGTTCCGTACCTGGCAGCGAATTCCCGGCCGCTGCCATTTCTGCACTTAATTCGGGAGAGATACCGTACTGCACGAGCCAGTCCGGGTTTTCGATACTGAGTGCGCGACCAAATTTGTGCCAGCTTTTGTAACCCTTTTTGCACTGTAACCAGTGCATGTAGACATTGGCGGCAGGGTCATCGGGAGGCAGCGGTTCGTGATTGGGATCATAGGGATCATAGAAACGACTACGCGGATCGGGCTCGACGTCGTAGCGGGGAAGTTCCCAGGCTGGGTCGTCGGCTTTTTCTGCCAGAATTTCATACGAATCCGCATTGGCCTGATCAGCCCAGAATGTGGGTGAGCAGCCGACCTGAATCAGTGACAGCCCCGCCAGTAGCGCTACCGCCAGGGCTGTTCTGAGTGATTCACATTGGGGATTGAATTTTGCGCGACTCATTTAAGAGCATCCATGACACTGAGTTTATCAAAAGCCGTGGTCCTGAGAGGAAAGTTCCTCTTTCCATTCAGGCGGCAGGAATATCACGTAAGGCATAAGGGGAAGGGGAGTCGGCAACGGTTCGTACTGTTTCCCGTTGCGAACGTTGAACCTGGGCTGCTTTGAGTAATGTCTGTAGCATCCCGGTTAATTGACGGCGCTGATCCGGAGTGAGTGCGGCCAGCAGACGTTGCGAAACGTTGCCGTGGTACTCTTTCACCCGTTCCAGAATCAGATAGCCTTCTTCTGTCACCTGCAGGACACGTTTTCGACGATCCTGCTGAGACTGTCGGCGTACGACCAGTTGATCACTTTCCATCCGCTCGATCAGTGTGCAGATGTTGGATTCAGACTGGCCCAGTTTGCGTGCCAGTTCCGACTGGGAGCAGCCGGATTCGCGAATGGCGTCAATCACCTTCAAGGCAGCATACCGGACTTCGTTAATCTCCAGATGGGCAAAACTGTTATTCAATGCCGTGCGGATCATGTGAGCGGTGCGGATCAAAAGATCGACCTGTTCGACAAATTCCTGGTGCTGCAGTGATCTCCAGTCTTTCTCGCTTGTGGGAGAGATGGTCGCTGGTTGGTGATCCTGTTCCATATCGAGTCAGCCTCAATTCTGTATATGCGTCTGATGAGTGAGCCTGTAGCTATTTTCCACCGGGAGGCGCGAAACCCCTTCTTCATATTTCGGACATGAAGTATTAGTATCTGAAGGAGTTATCGGCATAACCCGCAAAGTTTTACATAAGTAATGCCCGATTTCTGGTTGCACTTTCCCTCTCAGGAGTGAACAATCGAGTAAATCCGCTACTACACTTTGCATTCAGAAACCCTTCCGGGAGAGCCAGTTACATGACACGAAGCGCACTCAGTCGTCGAATGAACCTTATCTTTTCATTCCCCCTATTCACCCTGCTCGCCGCATTCATGCACATCAATGCTGCCCATGCAGAATCAAAGCCGAATGTGGTTGTGATCTATGCGGATGACCTGGGATATGGGGATCTGGCCTGCTTCGGGCACCCTACAATTAAGACTCCCCATCTGGATCAGATGGCGGAGGAGGGAATGAAATTCACCCAGTTTTACTCAGCAGCTCCGGTCTGTACTCCCAGTCGAGCCGCTTTATTAACGGGGCGCTATCCCATTCGTTCAGGGATGTGCAGTGATAAACGCCGAGTGCTGTTTCCCGATTCAGGGGGCGGCATTCCGGCCAGTGAAGTCACACTGGCAGAAGCGATGAAATCAGCCGGATATCGTACAGCGTGTGTCGGTAAATGGCACCTGGGTCATCTGCCTCAGTTCCTGCCGACCAGCAATGGATTTGACAGCTATTTCGGCATTCCCTATTCCAACGATATGGACCGGGTTGCTGACCGTAAGATGGGTCGAAAGATCTTCCTCGATCCGAAGGTCAAATACTGGAACGTCCCCCTAATGCGGGACACGGATATCGTCGAACAACCCGCCGATCAGACCACAATCACCAAACGCTATACCGAAGAAGCGATCAAGTTTATCAAACAGGATCAGAAGCAGCCGTTCTTCCTGTACCTGGCCCACAATATGCCGCATGTGCCGCTATTCCGCTCTCCGGCATTTGCAGACAAAAGTCTGCGGGGCCTGTATGGCGATGTCATCGAGGAGATTGACTGGAGCGTCGGTCAGGTACTGCAGACACTGCGCGATGAGGGCTTAGACCAGAATACGATCGTCTGGTTTTCCAGCGACAACGGGCCCTGGCTCATCTTTGACGCCCAGGGAGGCTCAGCTGGCCTGTTACGCGATGGTAAAGGCAGCACCTGGGAAGGGGGCATGCGTGAGCCGACACTGGCCTGGTGGCCCGGTCATATTCCCGCGGGAACGGTTTCCCAGGAGCAGGGGAGCACGATGGACATCTACACGACCTCAATCAAGCTGGCAGGTGGTGCTGTCCCCACAGATCGCGTTGTTGATGGTGTAGACCTCACTCCGGTTCTGACGCAGAGTGGTCCCGGCCCGCGCGATGAAATGGTTTATTATCGCGGCACAAAACTGATGGCGATCCGCAAAGGACCGTGGAAAGCACATTTCATCACCAAACCCGCTTACGGCCGGGAACCGTTTAAGGAACATGATCCGCCGGTACTATACCACCTGGAGCATGATCCTTCCGAAAAGTACGACGTCGCCAAGGATCATCCCGAGGTTATCAAAGAACTGAAAGCGGCTGCGGAGAAGCATCGCAAAACGGTAAAACCGGTGCCTTCACAGCTGGAAATTCCGCTCACTCAAAAGTGAGCGGCCCGGCTTACCAGTAGCAGATATACCGCGGTCCATCCTGGTCTTCGCCGACCCGGAAATGGTGTTCCGCGCTGTGATTTTCGCTATGCGGCTGTGATCCCAGACGATCCCAGGCGGCACAGAACAGGGGCAGTTCGCCCGGCTCAAACCCCGCGCGGGGTGGTTCCAGTCGCTGATAGGAATCCTGAATCAGCGCCAGGGCTACTTCGACCACATGTTCGTCGTAGTCCGGCTGAAACAGGAGAACTTCCAGCGCCTGTGCAGCTTGCCGACAATGGTCGAATTCGGGATCACGCAAACATTCAGAGGACTTGCGTTCGATAAACCGCAGGAGGCTGTCAAAACCAAACTGGTTCAGCAGCAGTTTAGTTCGGGGTTCACAGATCAATGCCCGTTTAATCTGTTCGTGTAGCTCTTCGTCGACCTCACAAGGGATTGCCATCCGGCCGTAATCATCCGGGGCCAGTGATTCAATTGCTCTTACAACATCAGCACTCTGGGGTTTCTCAGTATTCATATTCGGAGCTGTTCACAATCTGGTGTTACCGGGATTCACATTTCCATGCAGCAGTCAGCCTGCGTCAGACAGATTATATCCCAAACCGGCAAACTGGTTCATTCCCAATTTCCCCTGAAATGCAAAAGAGCTGACCGGGTTTGCACTCGATCAGCTCTGATGATTCTGGTTTTCGTTCAGCCTGTTTTTATTTCAGGAAGAAGTCATCCGGTCCTTTGTGGGTGTAGTAAGGATACTGGACGATTCCCAGTGGCTGGTTCTGCTGAGGATAGACAGCCGCGGGTGGAACGTACTTATAGGTCTGGTAATGTTTAGGGCGTTTGTTGTAATGGTAGGTATTTTTGTGACCGGTTTTCCAGCCGCCATTACCGTAGCCGGGAGGGCAGTATCCACCGTGCCGACGATGTCCCATCTGCTGAATTGGAGCCTGCTGGCCGGCGTACTGCTGGTGCATTGCCTGTTGATGCTGCATCATCTGAGCCTGTTGCTGCATCAGGAATTCTCCATCAGCCGACTGACCCCGAATGACCTGACTATTCGAACATCCCACAAACAGTGGCAGAATCAGACAAGCGGCCATTTTACATAACATGTGAGGCTTCATTGGCTTCCTTTCCCCCCTGGTTTCCTGTTTTGAGCGAAACTCAATTTTCACTCAGTCTATGATCAATTTGTTACCTGCTGCGAAAGCTGCTGCCGGCGACCTGAGAGAGAGATACAGGATATGCGCCAGCAAATGACTTACTTCTTTTATCGGCCAACGTGTGCCAAACAATAGTTAAAATCCCCAAGAATTGGAAAACCAGTGTAATATTCAAATCTGATCGACCTTGCAGAATCGTCAAAACCGGGATAAATTATCACAGTTTCCTACTCTCTATCAGCCCCTATGGAAGATAGAGAGTCTGGGTCATTTACAAGTTTGAGTTTTCAGGCAAGACCATCGTCAGTGACGGAGTGCTCATTTCGCTTTGTTCTTTGCCAACAAGGGAGTGTTCGGCGTGTTTGTAGCTGCATCATCACGTTGTTTTTCAGATGAATCGTTTGAAGTCAGTTGTGAACGTCTGACGGATCTGGAATACGATAAGATCGAGATCTGGATGGACGAAGAGAGTGATCACCTGAAACCATCAGAGGTCTCTCGATCGCCAGAGGATTTTTATTCACGTTTCCGGGAAGCGACCCGCTTAACGCCGATCGCCTTCTGTCTGGAAAACGATATCGAACCGACGGCCTTCCAGTCGTTGTGCAAAGCCGCCAAACAACTGCGGATCGCACAGATCACAATCCCCGCTTCTCCGCTGGGGACGCCTTTCAACTCGGAAATTGATCGTCTGAAAGCGCTGTTGAAGATCGCCAGTCGTGACGGTATCAGACTGTCTATCAAAACCAAAACCGGTCAACTTACAGAAGACCCGCGCACGGCAACAGAACTCTGCCAGTCCGTCAAAGGCCTGGGTCTGACTCTGGACCCCAGCTATTACACCTGCGGTCCCTATAGCAATACATCCTACGACATGGTGTTCCCCTATGTCTGCCATGTGCACCTGCGAGACTCCACCAGCGATCAGGTACAGGTCCCGGTGGGACTGGGAGAAATTGACTACAGCAGAATGATCAGCATGCTGGAGCGTCAAAACTATAACCAGTTCCTGTCAGTAGAACTGCTGCCCTCACTTCTGAATGGTGTGGATCGTGCTCTGGAACTGCGCAAGCTGCGAATGCTGCTCGAATCAGTCGTGATCTGAGCGACATCGACTCAACGCTTCAAATCGAGCCGAAGTCATTTGAAACAAAAAACGCCGTCTGTTCGATTAAAGACCAGACGGCGTTTTCATTTGACTTAACTTTGCGGGAATGACTTATTTATAGTCATCCGGATTACCGAACAGGCCACCACCGCCGCCTGAACCAGAATTAGTTTCGTCGGCATTGCCTCCCAGCAGCGGACCTTTGCGTTTCCGCTCGTAGGCAGGCTGTGATTCTTCTGCCCGTGCTTCAACAGCGTCTTCCGGTTTCTCGGTCAACGCTTTCAGTGAAAGGCTGATCCGCTTGCGGTTCGGATCGACTTCCAGCACTTTCGCGGACGTCTCCTGGCCTGTCGTCAGCACTTCGGTAACGCGTTTGACCCGACGATGGTCGAGCTCACTGATGTGAACGAGCCCTTCGAGTCCCGGTTCCAGTTCGACGAAAGCACCAAAATCTGTCGTACGTGTTACTTTACCGGTAACTGTTGAACCAGTGGCATAGCGATCTTCAGCCAGTTGCCAGGGATCCTGCTGGAGTTGTTTCATGCCCAGACTGATGCGGTTCTTTTCCTTATCAATCTTGAGGATCTTGACATTGATCTTCTGCATTTCGCTGAGCGCATCTTTGGGATGCTTGATGCGATTCCAGCTGATCTCGCCGATGTGCAGGAAGCCATCGATGCCCCCCAGATCGACGAAAGCACCGTAGTCCTTGATATTCTTCACGGTTCCGGTCAGCTCCTGACCAATGGCCAGTTTCTCCCAGAGTTCCTTCTGAATTTCTTCGCGTTCTGATTCGAGATACTTGCGACGGCTGACTACCAGGTTGCGTTTCTTGGGATTCACTTCGGTGATCTGCACGGTCAGCTTCTGACCTACAAACGGTTCGAGGTCGCCCACGAAATACAGATCGGCCTGGCTGGCGGGCAAAAATCCTCGCAGGCTGCCGACATTGACTTCCAGGCCGCCTTTGTTCGATTTGTTGACGACGCATTCCACCACCTGTCCGACGGCGACAGCATCCCAGTCTCCGGCAGGTTTGTGATGTCCGCGAGGCAGGGAGAGTTGAATCAGGCCTTCAGCTTCTTTGACTGCGGTGACTTTGACTTCGACTTCCTGTCCGATTTCGGGGGTTTTATCGCCGAACTGTCGCAGGGGAACAATGCCGGGAGTTCCGAGTGCCCGGCTTCCCAGATCGATGAAGACATCGTCGTTGTTAATCGATTCCACAATTCCCTTGAGTCGATCGCCTTCCGCCAGTCCTTCTTCCGAACTGCCTGAAGTTGTGGCAGGTTTTTCAACGGCGGCGTCTGCGGCAGCTTCTTCTTCGCTGTATGACTTGGGAAGTTCCTGTGCGCCCTGACCGGAGAGGGCTGCTGCCAGTTCCGCTTCCAGATCATCGCCGAGGTCATCGACGTCATCCGGAATATCGACCGGTTTAGCAGATTCTGCAATCTGCATCATGGCTGCTTCCTGGAGCTGTTCCTGAGTCACTTCGACTTCTTCTTCAGCTTGAGCTTCAGCATCGTCTTTTTTAACGGGTGCACTTGGTGTGGCGCCAGCTGAAGGAATGGCTTTGAACTGCGCGGGATCCACTTTTGGATTCAACTGAACTTTGCGTTCCGGCTTGGCGGCTTCGCTTTCCGCAGCAGCAGGTTCTGCTGAAGCGGAAGCCTGTCCTGCAGATGCAGACTCTGTTTCCTGCTGTTCAGCAGGCTGGCTTTCGGCTGGCTGCTGCTGTTCGGAAGAGGCCTGAATTTCTGCAGACGCTTCGCTGGTTTTGATTTCTTCAGTTGAAGGTTGTTCTGAACTCATGGGAGATCAACTTTCTCGCCTAATTACTTACTTCTAAAATTACAGAAACGAATGGATACGGACCGCCGGACCAGACCCAGGCAGGAACCTGCCCTGAAGCAAAACTTCGATTTTCTTCTTTGCCTGCTATCTGAATTAATTAAAAGGGTATCACCGCTGCAGTGCCCCTGCAATTCGCAGGGACTAGTTTTCCAATTTTTTCACTTTTGCATTTCTGGCTTTTACGCAGCGTAAACCGAGTGCAGGACTGATTGTTTCGGGTGTGATCTTCGCCCGATAAGCGGATCGCAGCCGGTCATAGCGATCTGTCCAGGCGCCGCCCCGGGCAATGCG
This sequence comes from Gimesia benthica, assembly GCF_009720525.1. Classification (NCBI taxonomy): domain Bacteria; kingdom Pseudomonadati; phylum Planctomycetota; class Planctomycetia; order Planctomycetales; family Planctomycetaceae; genus Gimesia; species Gimesia benthica. The sequence goes on along the minus strand of NZ_CP043930.1, from coordinate 5,361,997 downwards.
GTGTGGATTCTCTTGCATCGTATCCCACACGCTGCCATCCGTGGGCGCATCCTGATAATCATCGTGCCAGGGATCGGCAACGAACTCCCAGAGATAGCCGTGCATGTCGTACAGCCCCCAGGGATTTGGTTTGAGTGCCCCGACGGGAGGATCATTGCCGGCTGCATTTCCGGTATGCCAGGCATAGGGATCGAGTAGACTGGCTTCTTTTCCCATTTCACCCGGTTTTTGAGCCTGATCTCCGAAGCTGTAGGCAGTGTCGGTGCCGGCCCGACAGCAGTATTCCCACTCTGCTTCGGTGGGCAGGCGGATCATTTGATCTTTCCTGATCAGTCTATGCTTACGGAGCTGAAGTGTCAGCTGATCACAGAACACATTGGCGGTCTTCCAGTCGAACATTTCCGCGGAATTGCGGGGGCCTTTCCAGCGACTCGGATTACGGCCCATGATGGCTTCATATAGATTCTGAGGAACTTCGTATTTTGAAATCCAGAAATCTTCGGTGAAGGTCACTTCATGTACAGGCTTTTCAGATGGCTCTCCATTCTCAGAGCCCATCTTGAAAGATTTCGGAAACTTCCCCTTGCCTGGTGTGATCAACACGAGTTCATCCACGAACTGTTTCAACAAGCGTATCTGTGCTGCTTCTTCCGCTTGCTTTTCCTTCTCCTTCTGGGCCTGTTCGATTTCTGCCAGCCGATCCTGCATCCAAATTGATTTCTTGCCGGGAACAAAGCCCTGATGTACGCGATCCAGCATCGTTCCGGAAAGATTTGCCGGTAAGATCACCTTACTCCGCTTAAAAATCTGAACGTCTCCAAATTCCCCCAGGTCTGAACTGGCCACGACACCTGAGGTTTTTTTCGATTTCCGCTGCTGTTGTTGCTGGGCGATGACCACGTGAGAACTGACACTTAACAGCAGCATCAAGACAACTGACAGGCAGACCTGACTGGGGACAATCGACGTGAACGATTTCTGATGAGTCATATGCTTCACTACAGATCGGGATTTTGTTAGGGTACACTTTTCAACTCTGAATTTTACCAGCGCAGGACTTGATCCGAAAGTGGAGTCGGGATTTCTACCGGCTGGCTTTCCAATTTCTGCTCCGCCTGTTTAACGCCAGTCAGGTCCGTTCATGACAGAATCAGCCCGTTCTTTTCCCCGCAGTATCGATCTGCTATCGCATCAGGAATGCCGTCTGGTCGTCGTGGACGTTCAGGAAAAACTGCTGCCCGTCATTCCCCAGGGGGATCAACTGGTGGCACGCATTCAGCAACTGATCCAGGCAGCCCGGCTGTTTGAGATACCATTAAGCTGCAGTGAGCAATATCCCAAGGGGCTGGGACCGACGGTTCCCGAGCTGGCAGAGATGCTGCCTGCTCCGCAGGAAAAACTCCATTTCAGTGCCAGCGAGTGTCTGGGCTGGAGCGCTGCTGCCAACATGGCTGACAGCAGAACCAAAGTCGTGCTGACCGGCATTGAGGCACATATCTGTGTGCAGCAGACGGCCCTCGATCTGCTCGCGCTGGGATATCGCGTGACAATCCCCGTCGATGCAGTCGCGAGCCGGAATCAGCTCGACTGGGAAATTGCCCTCAAGCGGATGGAGAATTCGGGAGCCAGCATTACTACCACTGAATCAATTCTGTTTGAATGGTGCGAGGTGGCAGGCACCGATGAATTTAAACAGATAAGTCGCCTGGTGACTGGAAAAAAATGAGTCACCTGGAGTATCGTCGTTAAGAGACCTGACCGCGTTCCATTTAACCAGAACGAGTACCAATCATGAGTATCGAACATCACCAGCATCCTCCCGTCCATCCTCCCCGTCGCACTCTGATGGGCCCTGGCCCCAGTGATGTTTCTGCCAGTGTGCTGGCCGCACTGGGCGCACCGACTGTGGGCCACCTGGATCCCTACTTCCTGAAAGTCATGGACGAAGTGCAGGACATGCTGCGGGAAATCTTCCAGACGCGGAACGAACTGACGCTCGCAGTCAGCGGGACCGGCAGCTCCGGGATGGAAGCCTGTGTGGTGAACCTGCTCGAAGCGGGCGACAAGATCGTGGTCTGCACCAACGGCGTCTTCGGCGGACGTATGGCGGATGTGGCGGGGCGGATTGGAGCTGAAGTTGTTCAGATCGAACGCCCGTTCGGAGAAGTCTTTTCAGTCGAAGAGATCAAAGAAGTTCTGGAGAAAGAAAAGCCGAAGGTCCTGGGAATCGTCCATGCGGAAACATCCACGGGAGCGGCTCAGCCGCTGAAAGAGATTTCGGAAGCAGTCCACGAAGCCGATGCTCTGTTGCTGGTCGACTGTGTGACCTCACTCGGAGGGATGCCCGTCAAAGTGGATGAATGGAACATCGACGCTGCCTACAGCGGCACTCAGAAATGTCTGAGCTGTCCTCCCGGACTGGCACCGGTGACCTTCAGCTCACGTGCCGTCGCCGCCATGGATGCCCGCAAGACCAAGGTCTCCAGCTGGTACCTGGATATGTCGATGGTTCGTTCTTACTGGGGAGATTCGCGAGCCTATCACCATACTGCACCGATTAACATGAATTACGGCCTGCATCAGGCGCTGCGGCTCGTCCTCGAAGAAGGCCTCGAAAACCGCTTTTCGCGGCATTACTCCAATCACTGTGCCCTCAAAGCAGGTCTGAAGGCGATCGGAGTTGAATTCGCCGTTGCGGAAGATCACCAGTTACCGATGCTGAACGCCGTCAAAATTCCGGATGGCATCGACGATGCGACCATCCGCGGTCAACTGCTGAAATGGTTCGGAATTGAGATCGGTGGAGGCCTGGGCCCCATGAAGGGCAAAACATGGCGGATTGGTCTGATGGGCGAAAGCAGCTGTAATACGAACGTGCTGCAGTTCCTCTCGGCTCTGGAACTCTGTCTGCTGCAGGCGGGTTACGAGCTGACCCCCGGGGCCAGCGTTGCCGCTGCAAATGATTTTTACCGCACAACTATCACAGGCTGACCTTCCGGTGGGCTGGAACTTTCAGATTCTGGTCGATTCCCGGCAGGATTTTGTGATGCGTGCGGGTAAGAATTCCGATTCCTAAGATACGACTCTCATGAGACTTGCCGACCACCAAAAGTCGCGTTATATTGAGACGAACCTGAAAGCTGACTCAGAAAGTTTGCATTTCAGTTTTGTGAGAAAATTTTCGAACATTCTCACGAATTTTGTGTCGAATGAGTGGCAATCACCAAAATGATCGCCTATCATTTCCGACCACCTGAAAGGGGCCGTAGCTCAATTGGTTAGAGTACCGGACTGTCGATCCGGGGGTTGCGGGTTCAAGTCCCGTCGGCCTCGCTTTTTGGTTAAAACTGTAAAAGGACATCGAATCATTGATTCGATGTCCTTTTTTCATTTGATACCAGTCTGCAACGGTATAAGCTGTTGCTGAACAATGACTGGTTCATTCCGGGGAGCGAGGGTGATGGACGACTTTCTGTTAACGCTGGCCGCAATCGGCATCCTGCTGGGTGGCTTTTTCATTATGATCGTGGGGGTCTGCCTCTGGGAGAAGCAGTCGATCCAACCCTTCTACTTTCCAGATCCGGGTCAGGAATATCCCCCCGTCCATGCTGCAACCAAAGCGAATAGCGAAGCCTTCCGGCTCGGCTTTGATCATGGCTGCCTCTGTCATTTTGGCAAAGCCCAGATGTATAAAGTGCGTTTTGACTTCTGGACCACACCCGACTGCTCAACGATCGCCACTGTCAGTGGTGGCACGATCCTGAATATACCGAACAAAGCGATCTGGTTCTTCACTAAGTCAACCGATGGACGCGTACTGGCTACCACCAACGAGATTGGGTCGCAGGACATTTCCGGCGTGGTAGAACAGTCGACCTGGTCCAACTACGAGTTCGAGGCCCTGTATCAGAAACACCAGGCGCGGCTGGAGGAAATTGCGATCGAGCCTTTCGAGGCGGACAATCCTGTGGCTGGCTATTTTGAAATCCGAAAAAAACAGGCCGAACAACTCGTCAAACACTCAGACGCTTATTTCCTGGATGAGGAAGAACTGGTCTGGCGTTACAATCTCAAAGGGGCACTCAAGTTTTACTTCATCTCGCAATGGGTACGGCCCCTCAAACGAGGATTGCGTTCGCTGGGCCTGGTCAAGGGATGAAGTGAATTGCAGGTATAAAAAGCTGCAGCAGGCATCATTAGCCTGCAAGCGACTCTAGAGAGCTCTATCACTAAACCCATCGTGCAAGAATAACAAATTCTGCGTTACCCGTCAGGTGCTCAACGATTTTCCGCAGACGTTTCAATCACAGACTTACTGATTGTGTGAACCAGATCATCTTCGGAGGCGGTGTACTCTTCCAAATCCAATGCGTGAGAACGGGACAGGGTAATCTGCAGGCCGCCGACAAGGGTATCGGTGAGTTGAATTCGATCCCGGGCGAACTCAGCGTCCTGGACCACTGTCACATTACCAGCGTAGAGATTGATGAAGTACTGGGTCTGCTGGAGGTGGATTCCGTTATTGTGCGAAAAGCGCAGGGTCCCGTTTGGCGTGACGCGTACATTTTCTACTCGTTCCAGTTTGATCGTATGCCGCTGGAGTTTCACGGTCTGCGTGCTGGCTGATTTCTGATCCTGAGGAGTTACCATCAGAATGGCGAAACCAATCAACAGAACGGCGATGAGACTCAAGGCGATTCTATCCATCATCATTCTCCAGAAAGAATGTGCCTGCTTTCAAGAATCACGCTTGTGATCCTAACTCATCAGCCTGCTCATTCAAGGAGAATGTCGTGTTTTTCTGGAGAGGGATGTTGAGCGTAAGCAATCCAGTTGGATAAACCCTGTTAAGTTTGTAAGTTAAATCAGTCTGAGGTAAATCCTGTATCCGGATAACGATGATGCAAGTTATAATCTCTTATGAGCTACGAAACCATGGATGGGCGATCGTCTCCCTGTCCGACGGTCAGACAACAGTGGAACGTGCTGCCTCCGGTTTGCATGACAGCCTGCTTGATCTGGCACAGATGGCATTATCAATTCTCAGTGGGTCCTCGGATTCAACAGCCTGTTTCCTCGACGAGCCGGGGGAATTACAACTGATAGTCAGACAAAATGATGAAAAGGCAAGCTATGAAGTCCTGTGGTTTCCGGATGGGATTAGAGGAAAAACAACTTCTCGCCAAGATAGTGAGATTCTCCTGCAAGGTGTGACAACAGGCCGGCGCATCGTGCAACAGATTAACCAGGTTCTTTGGAAAATTCACGAACAGATTGAAGCCAGGGATTATCACCGGCGCTGGGGTAAAGAGTTTCCGCTGCACGAGTACCAGCGATTGGCGGAACATGCTGAAAAAATGTGAAGACTAAATTTTAAAAACATATCGCGAAAGTATAAATCATGATCGACCCCTGTTTTGAACTGGGGTTCTCTCTGGAACTGGGCGGCCAATATTCCTGGCGTCTGAAAGAGGGAGAACTGCGCTATCGCGGGACCCGGGAATATGCGGGGCTGATTGAAGGTCGTATTCCCGCCTCTGACGAGCAGGTTGAATGTTTCGTTGCAGCTCTGGATCTGCTGGATACCTGGAACTGGCGGGACGACTATCATCCGCAGGACGTGCAAATGGATGTGCTGGACGGAGGGCACTGGTGGTTCAAGGCAAAATTAAATGATCGTGTCTGTAACACCGCTGGCGAGAACGCCTATCCCTCGTATCATGACCCCAGACAGACGACTTTGAACCCGGAACGCTTCGAGTTGCTGCGCGCTGGACTCTACGAGGCGTTTCAGATCGAGCACTTTATCTATCAGGCCCGCTGGCGACAACAGCAGGCAGAACGCCTCGCTTCTGACGAAACGAGTTCCCAGGAATAAGCGGATTGTGTTGTTCGATGCAATCGCGATAAAATCACACGTTTATCGGGGATCACACAAAGCCCCCTGTTTGTTTGCCTCCCTTCAAAAGATAGTCTCACCCGCATGGACTTTAACGAAGACTTCAACAACTGGCTGACCGCTGCGCTCACTGAGGACATCCCGGATGATGTAGCAGCGTTCCATTTTAATCTGTATGAATCTGCGGGTGACGATGAGATCAGGTTTGGCATCGACCTGGTCGGCACAGGGAGTTTCGATCTTGAAGATGATGACTGGGCCTGCGAGGAGGTCTGGACGCCTGAGCAACGAATGCTGTATATTCCCCTTGAGGCCTCCGGGACAGAGTGGGAGGCGTGTCTCTCCTGCATGAAGTCTCTGGTTCAGAATTATCTCAATACAGTACAGGGCCCTGCTGAAAAGCTGAAGTCCGGAGCCGCGGTCGGCATCGGGTTTGTGGATGGTGACATCGAACTGGCCTGGCAGAGATAATGCGTGTACGAACCGCGACTGGTCGGCGACTAACACAACAAGCAATTCAACTGAACGGAGTCAGAACAGTATGAAGACAGTCTTGATCACCGGTGCTTCTGCCGGATTTGGAAAACTGGTTGCTGAAAAACTGCTGGCGAAAGGCTATACCGTATACGCGGCAGCACGGCGGGTCGAGCGGATGCAGGACCTGAAAGCCAAAGGCGCTCATGTGATGCACATGGATGTGACCGATAACGAATCCGTCAAAGCAGGAGTGGGGCGAGTTCTGGATGAACAGCAGCGAATCGATGTGCTGTTCAACAACGCGGGCTACGGTTCGTACGGCACAATTGAAGACATCCCACTGGAAGAGATTCAGCGTCAGTATGATGTCAATGTCTTCGGCATGGGACGCTTAATCCAGGCGGTTCTCCCACAGATGCGTCAGCAGCGTTCGGGGACTATCATCAATACATCGTCAGTAGTCGGTCAGATTTCAACAGCCGTGGTGGGCTGGTACGCTTCGACCAAACACGCCGTCGAAGCTTTTTCGGATGCGCTGCGGATGGAGGTCAAGCCGCTGGGAATTGACGTGGTCATCATCGAGCCTGGAGCCGTCAAAACTGAATTCGACGAAGTCGCCTTTGGTACCCTCGATAGTCTGGATCTCGCGGAAGACTATAAGCCTTTAGTCTCCGGCTTCCGTAAATATACCGGCGGAATGTATGCCAAGTGCCCGGGTCCGGAAGGGACAGCGAACGCCGTGATCAAAGCGATCGAGGCCAAAAACCCCAAGACCCGCTACGCAACAACGATGGACGCCAAGCTGCTACCCCGCGTGAAGCGACTGTTGACGGACAAGCTGTTCGATAAGGTTGTATTGAGTCAGATGAAATAATATTTTTCAGAGCAGTTCCACCATGAACTTCAAACGGGGACTCATCGCCGGCGTGATTGGTACCGCGACAGGTGCTCTGCTGCCCATCATCCTGATTGGCGGCTATACCCTGTTTTACTGGTTCTGGCACGATTCCCCCGCAATGGACCGCGAAGCTGATCTGGCTTACTGGCGCACCTATGGGGCGGGAACGGTAATTGGTATGGCACTCTTCTTTGGCCTGAGTGCCTGGGCGACTTACACTCCACCCGGAAAACATCGCTTTGTCGGCACTTTGGGAATCCTGACTCTGTGCTCGTTGCTCCCGATGATTTTTCTGGATCTGATCCTTGGGCCTTCACCCCCGACTCACAAAGGCATGGAGCATCAGACGGACTGGTCTGATATTTTGTTTTTTTCATTACCACTGCTGGCGGTCGCCTGTCTGATTGTTCTCTTCCGCTGGTTCAAGTTCTCTGACTCTGAAGCAACCGCTGCGTCTCCCCAGTCTCATCCGGGTTGAGAATCCAGTCCTTTTCCTGACTGACGATCGATCAGGGTGCGCGTTCAACGACCAGTTGAGTATGCCGTTGTGAGAGAGCCAGCGGCTTTGCATGGTAGATCATGCCTGAAATGTATTTAACCAATCAGCGCCAATGGTACGGCATGTGCTTTAAATATTGAGCGGCTCTTCTGCAGAGCAGCTTCAAAAATGACATCACCCCTACACTTCACAGACGGGAGTTTTCCATGCCTGCACTGATTCGGTTCTTTCTCATACTCAGCATGGTGGCAGGAGGTCCGTCGGTCAGCAGGGGGCAGGAACAGGAACCGGCAGAATCAGCGCCCGCTGAACCGCAGTCGGTTGAGGAGACCGTGCCGGCGCCGAAAGCGGTGAATGTCACACCCGCTGCCCTTGATGTTGATATTTCGCGACGACTGACGCATATTCTGGAAGCGACTGAATGGTTTACCGAACCGGAAGCAGACGTCGATGAAGGAGTCGCCTTTCTCACGGGAACGACTGACGATGAAAGGTACCGCACCTGGGCTGGGGAGCTGGCGCGAAACACTCAGGATGTCGTGGCGGTGGTCAACCGGATTCAAGTGCGACAGCCGCCCTTGTGGGACATGAGTGCGTCATTTGTGCCAATGCGGGAAATGCTGCGGAACACGGTGCGCGCAATTCCGACTATCATCATGGCACTCCTGATCCTGCTGCTGACCTGGCTGAGTATGCTGCTCTGCGGCTGGGTAGCGGATTGGACGCTTCTGAGTCGCGTGGATAACAAGCTGTTGAAAGGGGTACTGCGGAAAGCACTGCTGTTGATTGTCCTGCTGTTCGGCATCTACCTGGTGCTGCAGATCTCCGGTCTGACGCGTCTGGCGACCACTGTGATTGGCGGGACCGGGCTGATCGGTTTGATTATCGGGATCGCCTTCCGGGACATTGCAGAAAACTTCCTGGCCAGCATTCTGATCAGCATGCAGAATCCGTTTCGCTATGGTGATCTGATCGAGGTTGAAGGGGTTGAGGGCTTTGTTCAACGGGTTAATACCCGCGGTACCCTGCTGATGACGCTGGAAGGCAATCACGTTCAGATTCCAAACTCGATCATCTACAAAAGCAAGATTGAGAACTTCACCTCGAATCCCAAAGTCCGGCTCGACTTCCTCATCGGCGTGGGGTATGACGTACCGCTCATCGAAGCGCAGACACTTGCGAAAACGACGCTGGGACAGCACCCGGCTGTGCTCGACGATCCCGAACCTCTGGTGCTGGTCGAAAACCTGGCAGCCTCGACCGTCAATCTGCGTCTGTATTACTGGATCGACGGCCATAAGCACAGCGTACTCAAAGTCAATTCCGCCTTAATGCGTCAGGTCAAGACGGCGTTCGAAGAACAGGGTTTCTCGATGCCCGACGACGCCCGCGAAGTCATCTTCCCGCAGGGAGTACCAGTTCAGATGCTGGAAGGAGATCAGGAGCCCTCTGTGGAACCAGCCCCTACGCGACTGCCTGCCCGACCGCGGCCCGTCAATCTGAAGGACGAAGAGACGGTATCGGAGGCGGAAGGGGAACTGACCAACGAATACAACGACATCAAACGCCAGAGCCAACAGGCCCGCGATCCGGAAGAAGACTCAACCGATCTGCTGGCGGATACGCCTAAGCAGGATGTGGAGTAACCCGACCGCCGAGCAGGATAGCAGTTCAGTTGCGGTACAGAGCATTGGCCAGGAGACCGAAGGCAAAGGCGGAGGCCAGCAGATAGATTCCCCCTGCCCCCAGGTTCTCAGTCATGGCAATTAAGGCACCCACAATGCCCAGAAACCCGGTGACAATCGATCCAAAATAAACCATGCCTGCGGTAGCGGTGGCTTTTTGACGGAGTTCAGTTTCCTGATTTGTTGTTTCCATGAGTGTGTCTCCTTAGATTAAATAGTCTTGAGACGTCTGCAGTGAGCCTCTGAAACTTTTGGTTCTCCAGCGACATTGCAGTCAGCAGTTTTTCTCATCCATTTCCACAATACCAGGCGCAGCCGAGTGCGCACACCAGGATCAGCAGGGAAATCGGAATTCTATAGACATAAACAAAGTCAGCCAGACTCAACCAGACGAGGACTCCGGAAGGAACTTCCATTCCATAGTTCTGTTCTCGTGAGAGATCTCCACCGCGCTGCTGCAGTTCCTGTCCAAACACATGTCTGACCACCCAGCGGAACAAAAACATTCCCAGGATCAACAGGCCGGCCACGACGAGTGCCATCAGGAAATTCACTGAAGCTCCCTTGTCAGGTTTACTGCTCTTCGTCCTTATGACGATGCAACAGGTGGCGACGTTTTTCCTCTTCGCGTTTCTGTCGTTCCGAGTACAGGCGTTTGATATGTACCTGGGGATCGCCGGTAATCAGTCGTGAGCGGCGGGTCTTCCAGATGTAGTTCCAGAGCCAGTCGAGCATGACTTTGAAGCGATTACGGAATCCGACAAGAAACATGACATGCAGGATATTCCAGGAGATCCAGCCCAGGATGCCGCTGTAATGCACCTTCCCGATCGCAGCGATCGCGTTCCCCCGGCCGATCATCGCCATCGAACCTTTGTCATAATAACTGAAAGCGGGACGTTCTTTGGGCGCCGTCCCCTCGAGCTCCTGCTTAATGATCTCGGCAACAAAGCGCCCCGTCTGGATCGCACCCTGGGCGACGCCGGGAACCGGCTTTCCAGTTTTGGCATCGGTCGCGTGGGCAGCATCCCCTACGACGAAGACTTCGGGATGACCGGGGATTGACATGTCCGGGTTGACGACAATCCGGCTGCCGCGATCGGTTTCGACATCCAGTTCTTTAGCCAGGTCCTGTCCCTGGACGCCCGCCGCCCAGAAGACGTTCTCTGCGGGAATCGTCTCGTCGCCGATGACGACCCCTTCCGAAGTGACGTCGTTTACGTGAACCTGCAGGTGGATTTCGACGCCCATTTTTTCGAGCACTTCCTGAGCTTTCTTACCCAGATCTTCAGGCATGGGGCCCACGAGACGTTCCCCGCCATCGACGAGAATCACGCGGGCCATGTCACAGTGGACGTTGCGGAATTCTTTCGGCAGCGTTTCGGTGGCGACCTCTTTCACGGCGCCTGCCAGTTCGACGCCCGTCGGTCCGCCCCCCACGATAACGAAGGTCAGCTTCTTGCGGCGGGACTCTTCATCGGCTTCCCATTCCGCTTCTTCGAATGCGAGGAAGAGGCGGCGGCGGATTTCCAGGGCATCGTCAATCGTTTTGAGACCGGGCGCGTGCACGCGAAATTCGTCATGTCCGAAGTAGGACTGCTGGGCACCGGTGGCGATGACCAGGTAATCGTAGTCCATTTCGCCCCCGTCAAACTGCACGAGCTTTTTATCGAAGTCAATGTCGGTGACTTTGCCCAGGGCCACGTGCACGTTCTTCTGTTTCCAGAGGATCTTGCGGATCGGCGCGGCGATATTCGCGGGATCGAGCTCTCCGGTTGCCACCTGGTACAGCAGAGGCTGAAACAGGTGGTAATTCCGTTTGTCGATCAGATCAATCTCCACCGCGACATTCTTGAATGCCTTGACGACGTTGATGCCCGCGAAGCCTCCGCCGATGATGACCAGCCGTGGCAGTTCCTTAGAAGTCTGATTCATAGAGTTCTCAATTCCTGGTGTGAGTAGAGCAGCGCAGAATTCCGGGGGACGTCAGGGCGGAGCATCTGTCAGTCGAAGACGTGCCCGTGATCATAGCGCTCGTCCTTGCCTGCCGCCTCGGTCAACGCAGCCACGTTGGACTTGGTGAAGAAGCCTTCATAGGCGTGGCAGCGTTCCACATATTCGGTAATCAGAATCGAATACTGGGAATGCTTGGAGAAAATCTGCTTCAGGTTGGGTTCATCCAGACATTCCCCGACTACGTGTGCCAGGAAGGGAATGCCTTTGTCTTTGAGGGTCTGGACGACGTAATCCACGTTTTTCTCACCAGACTTGTGATCCCCGTCGAGTACTTCGTACGCCACGTGGTGCAGACGGCGTCCATAATTGCGTACGAAGTCTTCGGTAGGCATCGGCAGATTTTCGAACGAATTCACAAAGGAAGGCGTGTTGTTGGCTGTGAAGACCTTGGCCGGTGACTTTTTATCGTTGTCGACATAGCCATTCCGGGTCACGTTCGTTGACGAGTTCATCTCCGAAATATTGTATGCCCCCCAGAAGTAGTGATTGGACATCGTCAGAAATTCCAGGATGGCATCTTCCCGCTCGCCGGCCAGAATCCGGGTTGCCAGGTGATCGACCCCCAAAACCAGCTTATTCAGCTTATGAGCTTCACCGAAGGCGAGTACCTGGTTCAGGGAATCCATCACTTCAGGTTCGAGTTCGAAGGGGGTACCCAGTTGGAGTACGTCGTAATCGTCGATGTTCTCCTGCGTATAGCCGACGCGGTTACAGGTAAAATCAGAAGGGAAGGTAAAGACGAAATGCGCGTCAGTGAAGAACGGGTTCTTGGTTTCATGATGATAATTGAAACGGACGCTGTGCGATTCGAGCGTGCTCCGCGTTTCGTTCACATCTTTAGTACTGAAGATTTCTCCGATGTAGCGGGCGTTCGGCTTTTTGCTGGAGAGCGGATACAGCCGATTGAACATGGTGATTTCGTCGGCGTAATCCTTGTCGCGTGGCTCCAGAACAAACATCCGCGGGTAATCGGGGTGCGAGGTGAGCACGTAGACGTTGTGTGTATTGTTCTTGAAGGCCGCTGAAAAACGATAGGGGCCCATCAGATAGAGTTCATGCAGGTAAGGCAGCACTTCTCCGGTTTCAACCTGCAGGACGATCCCCCGCATCGTTCCGAGCAGATCTTCGATCCCGCTGGACTTGCGGCGTTCGAAAATTTTCATCCGGTATTCTTCGAAAAACTCAGAATTCTTTTTATCGCCGCCCGGCTGATAGGTCATGGGATCAATGCTCACGGATGCTTTCCTTTTCTGAAACCTGAAATGCGTGGTTATCTTCCTGAACTGAACGGGAGAAAAGAACCAGGGAGGGAATGTGTCAGCCCGGGACATTCTTCCATGGCAGATGCTATGTTACCCTGTCCAATTCGATTTGTAATCGCTGTTTTCTTAACTTTTCGAGTCCGTTCTTAATTATTGGATTCTTCACAGAGGCCGAGTTCCGGGAGACGGATGCTAAAGCAGAAACCTGAAACGCAAATCCGGAATGACAGGCGTCGACTCAACGACTATGCTGGGGTTACTGTAGCAATTCATGCGTTTGAGGTGTAGGGGGATTTGAGAACCATGCCACGTTTGATTGAATTGAGAATTCAGGCATTCCTGTACTGCCTGCTGCTGGTCCTGGGCGGCTTCACTTTCTGCCGGACATCGCTGGCGGAAGACTCCCGACGCCCGAATATTGTGATGATCATTTCCGACGATCAGACCTATCGGGACTTCGGGTTCATGGGAAACAGGCAGATCAAAACGCCACAGATTGACCAGTTGGCGGCCCAGTCGGCCCGGTTTGTCAACGGCTATCTGCCAACGAGCGTCTGCAGCCCCTCGCTGGCGACATTGCTGACCGGCCTCTATCCTCATCAGAGCGGTATTCATTACAATCACCCTCCGCCAGGCAATAGTGCCTTCAACCGGATGACCTCCCGCAAGGAGTACGAGCAGACCCGCAGCACGGCTTTTCAATTGATTCAGTCCGTCGATACACTACCGCGGCTGCTCGCTACCCACGGCTATCGTTGCCTGCAGACCGGGAAGTTCTGGGAAGGCCATTACCGCAATGCCGGCTTCACAGAGGGGATGACGATTTTCGAACCGGTCCCGGGGCAGACCTTTGGAGGGAATCGCAAGCTGGCTAACGGCACTCTCGCGGCTCACGGTAATGGAGACTGGGGCCTCAAGATCGGTCGCGAGACGATGCAGCCGATCTATGATTTCGTCAAAGACTGCGAAAAAGACTCCACCCCCTGGCTGGTCTGGTATGCCCCGTATCTGCCGCATCAGCCCCACGATTCTCCCCAGAAGTATTTCGATCTTTATCGCAATCAACCGGGTGTGAAGAAAAACGAAATCGCTTATTATGCCAGCTGCACGGAGTTCGATGATACGGTCGGAGACTTAGTCCGCTTCGTCGAAAAAGAAGCGGACGTAAAAAACACGCTGTTCCTGTTCGTGATCGACAACGGCTGGACTCCGGGTGAGCGACCCATGCAGCCACGAGAAAATTATCACCACACGAAGGCCAGCAAACGATCTCCATTTGAAGACGGACTACGCTCGCCGATCCTGATCCGCTGGGATGGCGTGACCCAGCCTGCGACGCTCACAGAACTGGTCAGCAGCATCGATGTGGTGCCGACACTGCTCAACGCGGCCGGCCTCAAAAAAGAGGCACAGCGACTGCCCGGCGTAAACCTGTTACCGGCTGCGGAAGGCAAAGAAGCGTTACCATCTGACCGCGCCGTGTATGGGGCGATTTTTCCAGGCGATGCGAGTTCCCTCAAACATCCGGAACGGGATGTTGCCCATCGCTGGGTGCGTCAAGGGAATCTCAAGCTCATCACGTCACACAACGCGAACGCGCAGGGTAAAACCTGGAACAATTACACGCGAGGCGATGTGCTGTATGATGTGGTCAAAGATCCGGGGGAATCCAATAACCTGATCGACGATCCCCAATTCAAAGCCCGGCAGCAAACATTACACAAGCTGCTGAACCAGTGGTGGAATCCGGAATCGTAACGGCCGTCGATCAAAGTATCCCGTATTTGGCGAAGGCTTCGGTGGCGGACATGCCCGCCTTAATACTGTCACGGAATGTGTTTTCTTCGTGCACCTTCTGCCAGGCGAGACGAATGACTTTGTCTTCGACTTCCTGGGGGACAACCACGATGCCATCCACGTCGGCGATCACCAGGTCACCGGGGGAGAAGTTGACACCTCCGATCTCGACGGGAATGTCGAGGTCGATAATCCGCTGGCGGTCTTTACTGTCATAAGGGGATGTGCCGACGGCCCAGACGGGGAAGGACATTTCCCGCATCTGTCGAACATCGCGAACGGCTCCATCGATGATCGCTCCGCAGCAGCCCCGGTGTTTCACAGCGGTAGAGAGGAGTTCGCCCCAGATGCCCGACCGCATCGAACCGCTGGCAGCGGCGATGAAGATTTCATCCGCGTTAATCGAATCAACGCCTTTGAGTTCCAGTTCGTAAGGGCTGGAGTCCGTGTGGTACATGTCGGCCCAGAGGCTGGTTTTGCAGCGGCCCACGACGACATCCTCGACCGTCATCGGGAAGAGCTCCTTGCGGGGAGACTGGTTGGTCAGGCCGATGGAATCCAGGGCATCACAGACGATGGCCGAATAGAGGGATTCCCGCATCATGTCCAGCGTAATTGTTTCAGGGGTCGGATTATTCATGGTGTGCTCATCTGTTGAAATCGAGTTTTTGAGAAATCTGTTCGGCCGTTCGCAGCACGGCTTTAATGAAACGCTTTAAGGCCTTCGCATCGGCGCGGGCGGTGGGAACGCTGAGGCTGATGGCGGCGACGATGTTTTCCTGCTGATAGACGGGGGCACCGATACAGGTTACGCCGACATCGTTCTGATCCTGCTCGACGGAGTAGCCATCCTGTTGGGCCTGCTGATGAATTTTGCGAAGCTGTTTGACATCGGTCACGGTCTCTGTGGTTCGTGCCAGCAGACGCGTGCGGTTAATCAGCGCTTCCCATTCCGCATCGGTGAGTTGCAGTGTGATCGCCCGCCCCAGAGAAGTTGAATAAAAGGGATCGACACTGTCCGGCTCCACAATCCGCCGCAGGGGATGTGTGCTCTCCAGCACCCGCAGGTAACGAACATTGGTGCCCCGCAGGACACCCAGGTTAACGGTCTCTCCCGTCTCCGTATGCAGCTCCCGCAGACAGGGGTCCGCGATTTCGACCAGTCGATCTTCCAGTTCGCCGGACGCGAGCCTTCTGAGTTTGGGAGTGATTTCATAGACGCCTTTTTCAACGCGACTCACATATCCCAGGTCAACCAGTTCGCCGAGAATGCGGTGCACGGTCGGTTTATGCAGCCCCAGATCCTGCACGATTTCCAAGAGCGCCCGCGGTCCGGCGGCGGTCGCCAAAACTTCGAGAACCTGAAATGCTTTGCCCAGCGAAGAGGCTTCTTTAGTGGCAGGCATATTGGATGGCGTCTCATCTCTGGAGTGCGCTGACAGGTTACAGGGATCGGCTTGCATCCCCCACTGCGTTTCATTATAGTGAATACACCGTTCCATTTTAAGATACGACATGGAATTTTTATTGAGTTTCACTAATGTGATCTGGAGGAACCTGAGATGCGTGTCGGAATCCTGGCCTTACAGCACGAATCAAATACGTTCATCCGGACCGCGACCACTCTGGCTGATTTCGAATACGATGTCCTGGCGACGGGCGACGAGATCTACCCGATCTTTAAAAGTTCGGCCCATGAAATCGGCGGCTTCTTCGCGGGGCTAGCGGAAACAGAACTGGAAGTGGTACCGATCTTTGTGGCGCGGGCCTTGCCGGGAGGAACGATTACAGCGGAAACCGTCAACACACTGATCAACCTGATGCTCGCGGCGCTGAAGCAGGCAGGACCGCTGGATGGTCTGCTGGTCGCACCGCATGGTGCAGGCGTGAGTGAAAGTGAACGTGATCTGGATGGATACTGGCTCTCGCTGGTTCGGGATGCCGTTGGTCCGGATCTTCCCATCATCTGTACGCTGGATGCGCATGCGAATGTTTCCCAGAAGATGATCGATGCCTGTAATGCGACGATCGTTTACCGGACAAATCCGCACATCGATCAGAAGGACCGGGGAATTGAAGCAGCACGACTGATGGACCGGACTCTGAAAGGGGAGGTCAAACCAACGCAGGCGGCCTGTTTTGTGCCCGTGGCGATTAACATCGAACGCCAGCATACCTCCTCTGAACCGTGTGACTCGCTGTATTATGTCGCCAACAAAATGCTGCAGACGCCTGGCGTGCTCTCAAACAGTATAATCCTGGGGTTTCCTTACGCGGATGTCGAAGAGATGGGCTCAGGCTTCATTGTAGTGACCGACGATAATCCCGCTCAGGCCCGGGAACTGGCCGATGAACTGGGACAGACGCTGATCAACCGCCGCGATGAATTCAAAGCGCACCTGATTGGCATCGAAGACGCACTCGACCGGGCAGAGCAGATGGAAGGGCCGGTCTGTTTCCTGGACATGGGCGATAATATTGGCGGCGGTTCTCCGGCGGATGGGACAACAATTCTACATGCGATTAAAGCCCGCCGGGGGCCAACCAGCTTCGCGTGTCTGTACGATCCTGAGGCAGCACAAACGGCGATTACAGCCGGACCCGGAATTCATCTCCCCGAACTGGCGATGGGTGGAAAAACAGATGACTTGCATGGTGCCCCCCTGGTGGCGAATGTCACCGTCATCAGTGTGCATGATGGAGACTTCACGGAAGCAGAAGTCAGGCACGGAGGCAAAACCGAATTCCATATGGGACCGACGGCCGTGGTCCAGACTGATTTCGGGTTGACGATCATGCTCAACAGTCACCGCACGCCGCCGTTCAGCCTGGGGCAGTTAACGTCCTGTAATATCCATCCGGGCGACTACCAGATTCTGGTCGCCAAGGGTGTCCAGGCTCCGCTGGCCGCTTATCGTCCGGTCTGCCCGAACCTGATTCGTGTCAATACGCCAGGCGTCACTTCGGCGGACATGGAACAGTTCGACTACCAGTACCGCCGCAAGCCTTTGTTCCCGTTTGAACCGATCAATTAACTGTTTGCACTGCTGCTAAAGGAACTCTGATGCAGATCACGAAAATAGAAACGTCGATTGCCGAATCGATCATGCCCGGTCTGCTGCTGGTGCGCATTCATACCAGCGAAGGCGTTGTCGGATGCGGCGAAACTTACTATGCACCGCATGCGGTAGCAGCGATGATCCACGACTGGATGTCACACTACCTGATGGGGAAGAATCCCCTCGACATCGAGGCGCACTGGCGTTTCCTGTATGAACGGGCAACGAACTTCGGCTCCCGGGGAACCGAGCTGCGGGCGATCTCCGCGATTGACCTCGCGCTGTGGGACATCTTCGGCAAGGTCACTTCACAGCCGGTCTGGCAGCTGCTGGGTGGCTGTGTGCAGGAATCGATTCGTACCTACAACAGCTGTGGCGGTCCTTCCTATGGAGGCACCACCGAAAAAGAGAGCAAGCACACCTGGCCGGGTTACGGTTCGGTAGGAAACCAGGGGCCGCTGAATGACTACTGGTCCGCCGTCAATGAACCGGTGGAGCTGGCACGGTCATTGCTGTCAGAAGGTTATCAGGCTCTTAAAGTCTGGACGCTGGACTTCGCGGCGCACAAGACGAATGGGCCTCTGCATATCACACACGAAGACATCACGCGAGCGCTGGAACCGTTTCAGAAAATCCGGGATGCGCTGGGAAGTAATATCGAACTGATTATCGACGGCCACGGGTTCTTTCAGCTCGCGCCGGCACTCCGCATCGCGAAACGATTGCAGGAATATGACATCCTCTGGGCCGAGGACCTGCTGCGGATTGACTGTGTGGATACGCTGAGCGACTTCCGCAGCAAAGCGGGAATTCCCGTGGCGGTAAGTGAAATGTTCAACGGCCCGGACGACTTTCGGCTGGCACTGGAGAAACGGGCCGCGGACTTTGTGATGATCGATCCGACATGGGTGGGAGGTATATCACAGACGCGAAATATCACCCGTCTGGCACAGTTCTATAACATTCCCGTGGTGATGCATGACTGCACCGGACCTTTGACGTTGCTCAACGGCGTGCACGTCGCCGCGAGTTCGAATAATGTGGCCTGGCAGGAAAGTTTGCGGGCCCACTTGCGGATTCTGTATCCTCAACTGATCGACACAGCCATTGAAGTCGAAGCGGGACGAATCAAGATTCCACAGAAGCCGGGTCTGGGAGTCGCCTGGCTGCCTGAACTGTTCACGCCGGGAACGAACCAGTATCGCGCGACGACGCTGACTTAGTCACTCGGGTTGCCCGTCAATGCAGGCCGATGATTTTACCGGCATCGTCGATGTCAATTCGCAGTGCCGCCGGGTCCGAGGGCAGTCCGGGCATGGTGCGAATTTCGCCGCTCAAGGCATACAGAAAACCAGCGCCCGCAGAGAGTCGCAGATCTCGAACCGGGAAGGTAAAGCCGGTCGGTCGTCCCAGGAGGTGCGGATCGTGAGAGAGCGAGTACTGCGTTTTGGCAATGCAGATGGGAAGGTTGCCGTAGCCAAGTTGTTCGTACTCCGACATACGTCGGCGGGCCAGCGGCTCGAATTCGACGGAGGCAGCTCCATAGATGCGGGTCGCGATCGTTTCGATTTTTTCCGCGATCGGCATTTCCAAGGGATAGAGATATTCAAACTGATTCGGCAGTTCAGCGGCCTGGACGACCGCTTCGGCCAATGCAAAAGAACCTTCGCCCCCTTCACTGAAGGCGCGAGTGATGACGGCCGCTGTGGCCCCCTGTTCGAGGGCGATCTTTTGAATCTCCAGCAGTTCGCGTTCGGAATCATCGGGAAAGGCATTGATGGCGACGACGGTAGGCAGATGATACTGCTGAATAATATCCAGGTGCGCCTGCAGATTGACGGCCCCTGCGCGGAGGGCCTCCAGGTTCTCCTCCAGGAGTGCAGGTGGCAGCGGTTTCCCCGGATGGACGTCGAACTGACCACTCTGCAGTTTCAGAGCCCGGGCGGTACAGACGAGGACTTCCGCAGCGGGCTGCAGTCCACTGGCGCGGCATTTGATATCGAAAAACTTTTCTGCACCGCAGTCCGCACCAAAACCACTTTCTGTGACGACGTACTCGGCAAGTCGCAGGGCGATCTGATCGGCGATGATCGAACTGTTGCCGTGGGCAATGTTACCGAAAGGTCCTGCGTGCACGAGAAAGGGCGTCGATTCACAGCTCTGGACCAGATTAGGTCTCAGGGCATCGATGAGCAGGGCGGCCATCGCACCGGCGCAGCCCAACTGTTCGACGGTCACCGGCTGGCGGTCAAAAGTCATGCCGACGACGATGCGTCCCAGGCGCGTGCGGAGATCGCGGGGATCGCTGGCAAGGGCGAGAATTGCCATCACTTCCGAAGCAGCGGTGAGGTCGAAGCCGGTCTCGCGAAGTGGGGCCTGCGGCGGTTGATCCAGTCCACTGATGATGTGAGCCAGTCCTTTATCACAGAGATCCAGGGACCGTCGCCAGGTGATGGTCTTCGGGTTGATTTCGGGAGTTTTTCGTCGGGCGACGTGGTTATCGATGATGCTGGCCAGCAGGTTGGTGGCCGAGGTAACAGCGTGCATGTCCCCCGTGAAATGCAGGTTGATATCGGCCTGGGGCTCGAGCGTGCAGTTTCCACCGCCGGCGCCGCCCCCCTTGATGCCGAATACCGGCGCCAGGGAAGGCTCACGAAGCGTGCCGATGGTGGTATGCCCGAGTTGAGAGAGGGCCATCGCGAGCCCGATGGTGGTCACCGTTTTGCCTTCACCCAGTGGCGTGGGATTGACCGCGGTGACACCAATGTATTTTCCCAGGGGACGATCGGTGAATTTGTTCGCGAGTCCGTGCACCAGTTTGGCCTTGAGGCGTCCGTACGGTTCATAGTCGCCAGGCGCCAGACCGAGATCTTTGGCAAGGGAATCGATGTCTCTGAGAATCGGCCCGTCGGGGCTCGAAGGGGTAATGCGATGCATCTGAGAACGCCTGTCAGAAATTGGTTTGCTGTTTGATTCAAAAATGAATGCAGAATTTTACTCCAGAGTCTGCATCAGTGAAAAGCCAGAAGCTGTTAATTCTGTACGACGGTGATTGTGAAATCAGTGGATTAATATGAAAATGAATTCTGGATGACACATACAAGAACGTGTTTGCCGTGAACCTCATCCCAGCTGAAAAAAGAAAGCATCACATGCAACTGACATCGGTGGTTACGCCGTTTACCGACGAGAACCTGACAATGCTGGCCCAGATTGGAGTGACGCATGTCACAATTCGCTATCCCGGGCCAGGCCGGGAACGTCTGCAAGCATTGTGTGATCAGGTAGCAGCACAGGGATTGAAGATTGCCGCCATCGAAGGTTATCTGCCGATCGAAAATATCAAACTGGGGAACGAACGGTTTGACGCCGAGATTGCGGAAATGAAAACGCTGCTGCGCGACATGCAGGCGGTGGGCATTCCCTTTATCTGCTACAACTTCATGGCGGGTACAGACTGGGTGCGGACCAAACTGGATGCCCGCGAGCGGGGCGGGGCACTGGTGACCGGCTTTGATGTTGATGAAGCAGAGCAGGCCGTTTCCCTTTCGGAGACCACGCGGGATCAGGTATCCAGCCCGATTACAGCGGAAGAACTCTGGATCAACCTGGAACGGTTTCTCACAGAACTGGTGCCGGTGGCAGAGGAATGCGGCGTGACACTGGCGATGCATCCGGACGATCCGCCGCTGGAGACGTTCATGGGCAAAGCACGGATTATGAACTGTGTCGAAAATTTTGAACGGCTGGTGCAGCTGGTGCCCAGTACGGCGAATGCGATCTGTTTCTGCCAAGGGACGTTCGCCGAGATGGGCGTGGATATTCCGGAGACCATCCGGCGGCTGGGTCCACATATCAGGTATGTGCATTTTCGCGATATCAAGGGAACCCGCGAGCGGTTCGTGGAGACGTTTCACGATAACGGTCCAACCGACATGTATGCCGCGGTGCAGGCGTACCAGGAAATCGGTTTTACAGGGCCGATCCGTCCGGACCATGTCCCCCAGTTGGTGGGAGAGGAAGCGGGTGAGCCCGGGTATACGATGCTGGGGCGGCTGCATGCCTTCGGTTATCTGCAGGGATTGATGGAGGCAGCCCGGAAAGCCGGAAACAGCTGATTTTGCGCAGGGGAACCATCTGGGGGTGGCTGAACATCACATCACGGTCTGTTGATCTGAAAGAAAAAAGGGGAGTGGCTGGTGGATGTCTTCGCCGTATCCTGTATAATCGATAATGCAGGGCTAACCTGTGCAGTTCAACAATTGCGAGAGACGGACAGGGATGTCAGAAGCAGTTGCAGGAGGTTGCGACTTGCGAATTACTGCTGAATTGACCTGAGCCGCGCCGGCTCGGCAAGTTTAGAAACACGATGTCCTTCACTTCAGGAGTCAGTCTCATGAGAATTCGAATGCTGTCTGCAATCGCCGTAATCGCGGCCTGTTTTGCCATGCTGCCACAAGTTTCCGAAGCTGGCGGCCGGGTGACTTACTATAGTTCTCCGTTTGCTTATGTCGGTCCGGCACCAGTTTACGCCGTTCCTGCTCCGGTGACCACGAGTTACTATGTGCCCGCAATGACCGCTTACTATGCCCCCGCTGTCGTGCCCGCCCCGGTAGTGACTCCCGTCTATTACCAGACGGCACCCGCAGTTGTCGCACCGGTAACGACAACCACCTATTATGCTCCCGGCGCTTATTACGCCCCTCGCAAGGTCGTTTACAAGACTCGCGGCCCCCGGTTTTTAGCCCCCAACTACAAAACGGTTGTGAAATACAAATAAGCTGACGCGATCTGATATCAAAAACAGAAAGAGCCTGCTGATTCATAATCAGCAGGCTCTTTTTTTATGTGTTCCGAGTGAAGCAGGTTCGCTTACCTTCGCCTACAGTGTCCAGCCTTTGCGGTATTCGCGTTTGAGGTACTGGTCGGCTTCGGGGGCGTTGGTGACCTTGAGGTTTTCGGCGTCCCATTCCAGTTTCTTTCCGCCGAGACGGTAAGAGACGTTGCCCAGCAGGACGGTTTCGGTCAGTGGTCCAGCGTAGGCGAAGTTACTGCCGGTTGGTGTGCCGCTACGGATGGCGTTGAGCCATTCGATGTGATGGCTTTCGGGGCGGGTCAGATAGGGTTTGACCGGTTTGGCTTCTTTGCCGGCTTCCATGAAGACCTTGTTGCTGCCGTAGTCGGCGAGCAGGCGCCCGTCGTCCCCTTCGAAGAGGACCGCGCTGTTCTTCCCATAGACTTCCGCGCCTTTGGGTTTCCAGCCGCCGTGATACCAGGTCATGTGGACCGGGGGCAGATCGTCGCGTTCGGTGAATTCATAATCGACGCGCATGAAGCTCGGGCAGTCGTTTTCGCCTTTATGGCCTTTCTCACCAACCCCGACGACGGTTTTGGGGTACTTGAGTTTCAGGGCCCAGAAGGGCAGATCCATGTAGTGACAGCCAAAGTCGCCGAGCTGACCGTTGCCGAAGTCCCACCAGTAACGCCAGTTGAAGTGGAAGCTGGTTTCGTTATAGGGACGGAAGGGAGCTGGCCCGATCCATTGATCGTAATTGA
Organism: Gimesia benthica; assembly: GCF_009720525.1. Classification (NCBI taxonomy): domain Bacteria; kingdom Pseudomonadati; phylum Planctomycetota; class Planctomycetia; order Planctomycetales; family Planctomycetaceae; genus Gimesia; species Gimesia benthica. Next base: position 5,338,849 of record NZ_CP043930.1, on the reverse strand, counting down.
CGTAGGAGGGGGGATTGTTTTCTTTAGAGCGTTTGCCTTCGATGCGCACACCTCCGCCGACCCAGACATGCACGCGACGCACGGGACCAATTACGCCGGACTGGACCATTTCGACGACCTTGCGATAGTTGTCGGTAGCGTGGATCTGATTCCCCATCTGGGTCGGCACGCCGGCTTTGGCGGCCAGGTCAGTGAGGACGCGGGCTTCGTAGACGGAATGGGTCAGCGGTTTTTCGCAGTAGACGGGAAGGCCTTTGCGGAGGGCCATGGCTGCGGCGGGCGCGTGCATGTGATCGGGAGTGCTGACGAGCACGCCGTCCAGGTCGTCCCGATCGAGGGCATTGCGGTAATCATCGTAAGTGTCCGCGTGCGGAAATTCTTTGGAGGCCTTTTCCAGCCGCTGGGCATCGATATCACACAGGGCAACAAAGTTTTCGGATTTGGTGCCTGTGATATTGGCATAAGCGCGGGCAGCGACGCCGATGGTCGCCAGGTTCAGTTTCTCGTTGGGGCTTTTGCTTTTGTTCGCTGCTGCGAGAGAGGGGAGTGTGAGGGCAGACGAAAATGCGGGGACCGCGGTTCCTGCGATGAGTGCTTTCTTAAGAAACTCGCGGCGGTCGACGGAACGGGACATCAGCAATTCTCCTTGAGTGAGAAGTCATCCGGTGGGAAGCAGGAATATCAGGCGAACCAGAGCCGGGGGCCGGTCTATATATTAATTTTTTAATATAAAGCCGGGGCGCGTTGAAATCGAGACTGTTATGGGAAATCGGGAAATTTTGGGAGAGAAGCAGGAGGACGCGCAGACGAATCAGTTGGAGGTTTCCGAGGTGATGTCTTCGGAAATACTGACTGCTTTTTCGACGCCTGTAATCAGCTGATCGAGGCGGAAAGGTTTGTAGAGGACGCATTTCAAGCCGAGCTGGCGGGCTTTGACGATCGAGTGCGTGGGATCGTAGCCGAAGCCTGTCATCAGGATGACGGGCAAATGCTCGTGGATTTCACGGATCTGGGCGAAGCATTCGTACCCGTTCATATCGGGCAGGCGGATGTCGGCGATGACCACATCGTAGTGGAAGCTGCGGACCATCAGAAATGCTTCTTCTCCGTTATGGGCGGTCTCGACTTCACACCCCAGGCGCCCCAGCAGTTCGTGGGCGGCCCGCCTGACAGTGGCATCACTGTCGACGACAAGAACCCGCTTGTTGAGCAACTTGGGGTTCACCTGTCGCATGGTAGGCACTTTGTGGTGGTGTGGAGTCTGGGGAGCAATTTCGTCTCCCACCTGTTGGATCAGTTGCTTGATATGGCGAGTGTCTTTAAGGATACGCTGCAATCGCTCGCACACATTAGGTTCGTGTCCAATGTACCGCTCCAGAATCCAGGCAGTGTCGTTGAGGATCTCGTCGACCGGATCGACGACCCCACGCATGATTAACTCGGTACTGGCAGATGCGGTGGTCATCTTTTCGACCACCAGCAGTTCCAGTGTATTAAGGGCAATCGCGACTTCGCGACTGAAGAGTTCCAGGAAGTGCAGATCGTTTTCGTCAAAGGCACCGGCATGCGGACTTTCCACATTGAACGTTCCCAGAACTTCGTCGTGCAGATGCAGGGGGACGGTCAGGGAACTGCGGGCATCCGGGGCACCGGTCATATAAAGAGGGTCGTGGGTGGTGTCTTCACAGAGGTAGCTTTTGCCTGTCGCGGCAACGAAACCGGTGACGCCATTCCCTTCCGGTTTGGCGTAGAGCGTGCGGTTCGTGGCGACCTGCTCCATACCAACGGCGAGGAGGACATCCAGCCGTTCGGTGGCTTTGTCCAGAATGCGGATTTCGACGGTTTCGAATTCGAGGAGATCCTGGGTGTAATGCAGAATCTTGGCTTTGAGCAGTTCGATGCGGTCCTCGGTCGACATCTCGTAGATTTCTTCAGGTGAGAGGTCGCCCAGTTCCAGACCGGCCTGATAGATTGCATTCAGTTTCTGACGCTGCAGAACTTCGGCGGAGATATCTCGTACGCTGGCTACCAGGTAGGCGGGTTCCTGTTTACTGGTATTGTCGGGCTCAGTGATAACCGGCGTGACTTCCACATCGAAGTAGTTCTTATCGCCCACACGCAGACCACTCTTGGCCAGTTTGCGTGTGGAGAAGGCAGTATGGAAGGGACTGAAGTCCGGTCCCAGAATTTCAGGGGCACCGAAGGCATCGTAGAAAGAATGACCAATCAATGATTCGCGTTGATCGCAGAGCTGATTCAGGCGCTGGTTGGCCCAGATGATGCGCAGATCCGCATCGAGGACAACGACAGCGTGGGGCAGGTATTCGAGCAGTGAGCCAGACTGGATGAGTGCGAGCGGAAGGGTACCCTCAGTCGCAGGTACTACCAGCGCGGAAACATTTCCCTGGTCAAACTCCGCAATCCCCTGTGCCAGATTTTCCGGGGTCACCACCAGATAGTCTTCTGAAGAGAACTGCTGCCTCAATTCAGAGGTCTGGTCGTCTGAAGGCCCACAGAAAAGAATTTTTTGCGGATTGGTCACTATGAAAACAGCCTTTGTCCACTAAGACACTTGTTGCCTGACTTTGAGTTGTATCATGAGCGAGGACACCTGTTATATTATCCAATTTACCGGATAGGCTCACTGGAACACAAGTAATCTCAATCTTTTATTACGTATTTCTACTCATAAATGATAGAACACGATTTCCGGTTTTCAGGCTTTGCTTCAAAATATTTCGAAAGCCGGAAACATTCGAGGGACAGTACCTATGAAATCGGCTTTCCGTCAGCCAAAATTAAGAAGCAAGGTAGCGAATCTTCTATTTTTAGAAAGTTCTTCGCAGATTTGAAGAGTTTTTCTCAAGTATTCTGACCTGAAACACAGACAAACCCGCATTTCCCGTTTACCTGACCTGATCCTTTCGATAACGACCGCCACTTTGAGAACGACTGACAATGTCTGAAGCCTGGGCCGCCATTCAGAGAAATCCGATTTCCGGAAAGGGCGATCGTGCTGCGCTGATCATGGAACTGGTACAGCATCTGAAACAGCGGGGCATCCGGCCGCGTCTGTTTTCCAACCGGGAGCGGATGCAGACATATGTCGAAGAACGCACGCGTGACACGCCGCCGGTATGCATCGTCGCAGCGGGGGGAGACGGAACGGTGCAGGATGTGGTCAACCGCTATCCCGACCAGCGGATCGCGGTGTTACCTCTGGGAACCGAAAACCTGTTGGCGCGTTACCTGGGTATTCCGAAGTCCGGGGCGTTTGTGGCGGAGATGATCAAACAGGGCGCGTGCCGGGAGATCGACGTCTGCCAGCTCGATCAGCGGAAATTCGTGTTGATGGCGAGTATCGGCTTTGATGCCGCGGTGGTGGAAAACCTGGCACAGGTGAGAAAAGGGAACATTTCCTACCTGAGTTATCTGAAACCGATCCTCAGAACGCTCTACGACTACCCGTTCGAATCGCTGCTGATCAGCATTGATGATGGTGCTGAAGAAGAGACCGCCTATCATGCGATCATTGTGAATATTCCCGCCTATGGTCTGAATCTGAATTTTTCGCCGGACTCGGTCGACCATGATGGCATGTTGGACCTGATCCTTTTTCGTCGGCGGGGCGTCTTCAGCATGCTGCTCTACTTGTGGCAGATTATCCGTGGAACGCATCTGACGTCGAAACACGTTCAGAAGATTCAGGCCCGCTCGCTGCGGATTCAGGCCACCCGGCCGGTACCGATTCAGACCGACGGAGATTCCTCCGGGTTGACACCGGCCGAAATCAGGGTGATTCCCCGGGGGCTGAAGCTGATCGTCCCTTGCCCCGCTCCGTCGATTGAACCATAATTCGTAAAAATCTCCGACTCCCACTGAAAGGATTCTCCCGTGGCTCAAAACCCCGTAACGATTGGCAAGCTGCAGTGCGGCACTCAGTTACCGCTGTTGTTCATTGCCGGCCCCTGCGTAATCGAAAGCGAAGAACTGGTACTGAGCACCGCGGAGCGACTGGCCGAGATCGCCGCCCGGGATAACCTGTCACTGGTTTTTAAATGCAGCTTTGATAAAGCGAACCGAACCAGCGTCGACAGTTTCCGTGGACCGGGACTGGAAGCGGGCCTCGAGATTCTGGCGAAAGTCAAACAGGTGACGGGGCTGGATGTGACTACCGACATTCACGAACCGGGGCAGGCGGCTCCGGCGGCGGAAGTCTGTCGGATTCTGCAGATCCCTGCCTTCCTGGCACGACAGACCGATCTGCTGGAAGCGGCTTCCAAAGCAGCTCTCAAACATGGGGGTGTGGTGAATATCAAGAAGCCTCAATTCGTGGCTCCTGAAGACTGTATCCATGCCGTCAAGAAATGTGAGGCTTTCGGACAGGAACAGCTGCTGCTGACCGAACGGGGCACGACCTTCGGCTACGGTCGGCTGGTAAATGATATGCGGTGTATCCCCATCATGCAGCAGATGGGGCCGCCGGTCATCTTTGATGCGACTCACAGCGTGCAGACTCCGGGAGGCAAATCGACCGGCGGACAGCGGGAGATGATCCCCTACCTGGCCCGGGCTGCTGTTGCCTGCGGTTGTGACGGGATCTTCGCCGAGACGCATCCCGATCCCTCACAGGCGCTCAGTGACGGCCCGAATATGCTGCCGCTGGAAGAGTTTGCCCGTTTTGCGCTGGATTTGCAGCGGTTTCGTACCCTGGTGAATGAAAACAGCGCCCTTTAAGACATTCCATCTGCCCGGGAATCGGTTATAGTATAGATAACAGACAGTTGAATGATCGATCTTCTGTCGGCTCATCACCTGTGAATGCACCGCATCTTCAACATCACATTTCCATCAGTGACAGGTGGAAATGTACCATACTACGAAACCACAACTGCTATGATTCTGACTTCTCTGCTCCGCCAAGATTCCGGAAAACGCCCGTCTGTTCTGGCCGGCGTCAGTCTGTTCTGCCTGTTGCTCAACTGTCTGATTTCGCTTCCGGGTTGCAAAGACAACACGAAAAAGAAAGGCGGCGGAACGAAAACCAGTGCCGCCAATCCGGCAGCGGAACAGGAAGATCCGGAGTGTCACAGTTATATCGATAATGCGATTAACATGATGCAGCCGGAACGGATGGGAATCAGTTCGACGCTGACAGGGGCTCTCTCCCTCTTGAACGAGTGGGCTGGCATGTGTGGCAAATTCGATGCAGAGCCTCCGACCCTGAAAGATTCTCAGCGAACGTTCCTGAAGAAATACCTGAGCGAAGAACAGCTGGCAAAGCTGGAGCTGACCCGCTTCACGGAGATCGACGGAAAATTCATCAGAGATTCACAGCTGTTTAATGGAATGGTGACCGCGGCGATCGAGGGCAAGAAAAATGACCGGGATCGCGCTACCGCTGCCTTTTATTACTGCATGAACAACATCGATCTGGTTCCCGATGCAAAGAACGCACTGCCTCTGGGACCGTATGAAATCTGTGTCATTGGATCCGGAAGTGCGAAGCAGCGGGCCTGGGTCTTCATCGACCTGATGCGTCAACTGCGGATTGATGCGGTGCTGTTCGAAGCAGCGAAACCGGCCCCGTATAAGCTGCTGGTCGGTGTGCTGTTGGAAGACCAGATTTATCTTTACGATCCGGTACTCGGCATGCCGATCCCATCGCCTGAGCAGCCTGCGGATACGATTCAGATTCAAATACCCGCGACGTTTGCTGAGGTCCAGAAAGATCCCGCGCTGCTGAAAAATCTGTACGGTAAATATGCCGAGAGTCGTTTCTCTGCTGAGGAACTGAAAACGGCCCAGGTTGAAATCATCGGTCGCAGTTGCGAGTGGGCATCACGCATGCGTCGCCTGGAAGACTCGCTGTCGCGGAAACAGACATTCGTGCTGTATCGAAACCTGGATCCCCTGGAAGGGGACCCGGGGTTCATTGGCCACGTCCAATCGATCGGTAAAGGAATTTTGAAAGAAAACCCGCTCGTGGTTTCGGAATATGCCGATCAGGAAATCGACAAGAGTGAAGCGGTCACCGGTGAAGAAGCCAAGAAACTGGCGATGGTCAAACTGCCGTTTCGCGCTCCGGTGCCTTATGACGTCAAAGGGCGCAAAGAAAACGCCCAGGGATTCTTTGAAGTTCCCTGGGGGAGCCCGACCAAGAAGCTGCTCAAGACCCGCATCACACAGTTGATGGGGAATCAGTCGGCGGCGATCAAAAGTTATGTCTCGACCCGACTGGAGGAACGCTTCCCCGTGGATCTGGTTGTCCCGCCGGATATCCGGCAGATGCACGTTCTGGCCGCTCAGAATGCAGCCTACTTCATGGCGATTGGACAGTTCATCCAGGGTGAATACGCGAGTGCAGCGCGCTCGTTTGACACCTTCCTGCGACACCGGTTCTATATTCACCGTGACGGTCAGGGAAAGTGGCTGGGACGCTCGCTGTCTGTGATGTTCCACATGGCGATTGCGGATGCAGAATCGGACAAGCTGAACAGTGCGATCTTTTCGCTGTCTGAGAACGAGAAACACAGCCCCGAAGCGATGCAGCCCGCGTTTGCTTATTTCAGTGAACGCTGGAAGACAATCCGGGATAACAACAAAAAGTAACCCCCTGCTGCTCACCCGCCCCATACGAACTGAAAACTGAGTCATGCTTGCCTTTTTTCGACGCCGCTGGTTTCTGCTCTGCATTACGGTTGTAATTGCCTGCGGCGTCTATGCCGGTCACGAAGGATCGCAGGAAACGCTGTCACACTTAAAGCAGTTCATTCGCCCTTCGTGGCTGACGGCGATTGTGTTGTTTCTGATGTCACTCAGTCTCAACTCCGAGCATCTGCTCTCTTCGATCCGCAAGCCGGGACCGATGTTTCTCTCGCTGGCAACGAATATCATACTGCTGCCGTTGATTGCCTGGGCACTGCTGCCGCTACAGCTGACTGCCGACTTTCAAATTGGCCTGGTAATCATGGCGTGTGTTCCGTGCACCCTGTGTGGTGCATCGGTCTGGACCCGGCGGGGGGGCGGAAACGACGGCGTGTCGCTGATGGTGACGATGATCACCAACGGTGCCTGCTTTCTGACGGTCCCTTTCTGGATTCTGTTGATCACCTCGCGCGAAATCGAATTCGACCGCTTCGCCATGGTCACCAAGCTGTTTTATGCAGCAATGCTGCCGGTACTGTTCGGCCAGATCCTGCGGATGAACAAGACCATCAAACAGTTTGCCGATCGGATTACTTCGCGACTGGGCACCGTGGCACTGATCTTCGTGCTGTTCATGGTACTGCTGGCTGCGGTGCAGACCGGTTATGGCATTCAGACTTCGGAAGTAGGCATCTCACTGGCAGCGGTTGCGGTGGTCTGGATCAGCTGCATCGTGGTGCACGTGGGAGGTTTTTTCACCAATCTGCTGCTGGGTAAAACGTTCCAGTTTCATCCGCGGGACCAGATTGCCAGTGCGATTGCAGGGAGTCAGAAGACATTGCCGATCGCGGTCTTCGTGGCAACGGACGCGTCGATGTTTGGTAACGCGGGAATTCCGTCGGCAGTCTTTCCCCTGTTGATGTTTCACACGTCGCAGTTCTTTATCGACACGATCCTGGCTGATCGACACCGCGAAAAGTACATGACCTCGTCGGAACCGGAGTCCGTGGAAACGGAAGCACAGCCGGTCTCTGCCTGCGAGCAGTAAGCTATCGCCCGGGGTTTTGTCAGACTCAGTTCTGATAGATAACGACCAGGAACAGGAAGGCTTCGCCGCGGCCGGCGTTACTGATGGTGTGCGGCACATCAACCCGATAGCTGGCGGAATCGCCAGGGCCGAGCACCGTTGTATCGTCGCCGGACTGCAGTTCAATTTTGCCTTTTTCGACAGTCAGAAATTCGCGAGTCCCCTTAAAGTGGGGTGCGCTTTGCAGCTTCCCGTTGGTGTGTAGTTGCACTTCATAAAACTCGACGTCCTTTTCGAGGTGCAGCGGGGAGAGCGTACGAATGCGGCACTCGTCGTCGGAACGATAATGGAACGTGCGATCGTCGGCCCGGATGACTTCAATTGATGAGGTGGAAATCGGTGCTTCGACCAGTTCGCCCAGGGCGATGCCGAAGGCCTGTGAGATCCGCACCGTGACGGCCAGCGTGGGATTGGCTTCGCCCCGCTCGATCTGACTCAGCATGGAACGACTGACACCGCAGGCGGCCGAGAGGGAATCGAGCGACCAGCCACGCTCTTTCCGCAGGGTGCGTACGCGCTGCGAAAGCTGCCCGCTGATCTCATCGGGGGAGAGCTCAGGCGCAGGTTTGCTGGCGGTCTGTTTTCCTGGCGAAGGCGCAGCCATTTCTTTTTCCAATATATCGGATTATGACTCTTGCAAAATGGATATCGATTTTCTATTATACTGGATAATCAGGCATTATAAAGGATTCAGTCCGCTGATCCTCCAAAATATTTCTGCACGCCGGGGTGAAATCATGAAGGCACTCGTAAAGAAAGAGTCAAAGCCGGGTCTCTGGCTGGAAGAAGTCCCCAAACCGACAATCGGCATCAATGATGTGCTGATCAAAGTCGATCGGACGGGGATCTGCGGCACCGATGTCCATATCTACAAATGGGACGACTGGGCACAGAAGACGATTCCGGTGCCAATGGTGGTCGGCCACGAATTTGTAGGCGAGATTGTGGAAGTCGGCTCGAACGTGGCTGATTATGTTCCCGGCGAAATCGTCAGCGGAGAAGGGCACGTGGTCTGTGGTCGCTGTCGGAACTGTTTCGCGGGACGGCGACACCTGTGTGCCCATACGCGGGGCGTGGGAGTGAATCGTCCGGGTGCGTTTGCCGAATACATTTCTCTGCCGATGACCAACATCTGGCATCATGACGACTCCATTGACCGGGATGTGGCTTCGATTTTCGACCCCTTCGGTAACGCCGTACATACGGCCCTCTCGTTTGACGTGCTGGGAGAAGACGTTCTGATTACCGGTGCAGGACCGATTGGTGTGATGGCGGCAGCTGTCGTTAAACATGCGGGAGCCCGACATGTGGTCGTCACTGATGTGAACCCGTACCGGTTGGAACTCGCGAAAAAGATGGGGGCAACACTCGCGCTGGACGTGCGGGATAATACGATTGCCAACGCCCAGAAAGAACTGGGGATGACCGAAGGCTTCGATGTGGGGCTGGAGATGTCGGGGAACCCGGTCGCGTTTCGGGACATGCTCAACAACATGTGCCACGGCGGTAAGATCGCGATGCTGGGAATCCCGGAAAAAGAGATTGCCATCGACTGGAACATTGTTGTGTTCAACATGCTGACGCTGAAAGGGATCTACGGTCGCGAAATGTACGAGACCTGGTATAAGATGACAGTCATGCTGCAGAGCGGGCTGGATATCAGTCCGATCATTACACACCGTTTTCATGCCAGCGAATTTGAAAAAGGGTTCGAGGTGATGATGTCGGGCCAGTCCGGCAAGGTGATTCTCGACTGGAATGAGATGTAAGACAGAATACGTCACGACGCCACAAACTTTAGCAGGATAAATCCCATGTACGGATCGATCAAACAGGAACTGGAAAAGACGCTCGCAGAAATCAAGGACGCCGGTCTGTATAAGTCGGAGCGGATCATCACCACGCCGCAGGATGCACACATTCGCGTGGCAGCCGGTGAGCCGGTATTGAATATGTGCGCGAACAATTATCTCGGACTGGCCGAACATCCGGAGGTGATTGCAGCTGCCCACGAGGGTCTGGATCAGTGGGGTTACGGTTTGTCCTCGGTCCGGTTCATCTGTGGGACCCAGTCGATACACAAGGACCTGGAGCAGAAACTGAGTACGTTCCTGGGGACTGAAGATACGATCCTGTATACTTCGTGCTTCGATGCCAACGGCGGGCTGTTTGAGACACTGCTCACGAAAGAGGATGCGATCATTTCGGATGAGTTGAACCATGCGAGCATCATTGACGGCGTGCGGCTCTGCAAAGCGCAGCGGTTCCGCTACAAGAACAACAATATGCAGGACCTGGAAGAACAACTCAAGGCGGCTGAGTCGGCCCGCTTCCGCCTGATTGCCACCGATGGTGTGTTTTCAATGGACGGCTACATTGCGAATCTGCCGGCGATCTGTGATCTGGCGGATAAATATGATGCGCTGGTGATGGTCGACGATTCGCATGCGGTCGGTTTCATGGGAGCCCACGGCAAAGGGACGCATGAATTCCACGACGTGATGGAGCGAATTGACATTCTGACGGGAACGCTGGGCAAGGCACTCGGTGGTGCCAGCGGTGGTTACACCAGTGGTCGCAAGGAAGTGATCGATCTGCTGCGGCAGCGATCGCGTCCGTATCTGTTCTCTAATTCCGTCGCACCGCCGATTGTGGCTGCGTCGATCAAAGCCATCGACCTGCTGACCGCTTCGACGGAACTCCGCGACAAGCTGGAAGCGAACACGAAACATTTCCGCGCGGGAATCTCACAGGTCGGCTTTGATGTGCTGCCAGGCGAGCATCCGATTGTGCCCATCATGCTGGGTGATGCGTCGCTGGCGGCCCAGGTTGCCGACGCATTACTGCAGAAGGGGATCTACGTGATCGGGTTCTCGTATCCCGTCGTGCCACAGGGTAAGGCGCGCATTCGGACCCAGATTTCCGCGGCGCACTCGATTGAAGACCTCGATTTCGCGATCGAGAAATTCAAAGAGGTCCGCGAAGAGCTGGGAATTTAACGGGACTCGGCCGGCGGTTGCTTCGTTGTAGCAGTCGGCTGCGGCACAAAGCCCATCACCGCGTATTCGAAGCGGGTGCGACCACTGCTGTCGGTCCGCATCCGTTCTGCGACCAGGGGGAGTCCCTGTGTGGCGGCGAAACGAACGGAGGCTTTGGCATCGCCGTAAGAGAAGAGAATGATCACCAGGCTCTTAGGCTGCGGGGTCGTTTTGTAGACAGCATAAAAGCGATCGACGAACTCTGCCTGCGATTCCGCCCGGAAACTGGCTGACTTGTCACCAATCTGCAGTTCAAAGACGCCATTCTCGGTCAGATAGAGATCCCAGATGTCGCTGCGTTTGGTGAGTTCGTCGTAGGTCAGGAAGTGCCGCACGACATCTTCGCCGCGAGCCTCGGCCAGTTCCTTGAGCTGTTTTCTGACGCGTTCCCGTTGTTCGCGGGTTTCCGGGGAATCGGGAGTCCCCTTGGATTTCAGCAGCGGATCCAGCGTGTCTTCCGGTAGCTGGAACAACTGTTGTACGAGTTCGCCGACCCGGTCGCGCTGATCACGCAGGCGTTCGATCTGCTCGGACTGTTCCATCTGCGTTTTTTCTGACTGCTGCTGCAGCAACCTCATGCTTTCCTGCGTGACGGCATTGGCTTCCCGGGCTTTCTCGATCGCCTCGAGTGCTTTGGTTTTCTCTGCGGAGAGTTGTTTTAACCGCTCCGCCTCCGATGCCTGGAGTTGCTGCAGATGTGTGAGTTGTTCTTCCGCCTGTGTGACTTTGGTCTCGGCGCGTTGTTCGATGCGGGCGGTCGTCTCCTGCGTGTCCATGAATTGCGCAAAGATGACAATCAGGAGCAGGTCGAGCAGGGGTGTGAGCTGGAAGGTTAAGCGACGGCGGCTGATCATGATTTCGCGGCACTCCCCTCTGCGAATGCCAGCTCCCGTTTGGCGCAGACTACGGTATCGCGGACATGCTGCCGGTTTTCGACCAGACCGAGAAACGAGGTTTCGAGGATACTGTTGATAAACATCAGCAGAATGGCAGCAGCCAGACCGGCGAATGTGGACCAGATGGCATCGCCGAAGTGACTGACGATGGAACTGATGGCGGAGCCGTTTTCGGCACCGGTATTTGCCTGCAGAGCCGCGCCCATGGCGAGGATCGTCCCCAGGACCCCGGCGAGGGGGTAGGCTTCGATCATCGTGCGACAGATGTTGTAGCAGGTCTCGAAGAAGTGGGAATTAAGATAGCGGCGTTTTTCATCGAGAATATGCACGCGTTCGGAGAGCACCTTGCGGTCGGCCGGGTTGGCGCCTGGTTCAATGGTTTCGTTGACGTCTGCGAGAAAGGCTTCGATCTGATCGGAGAGGTGACCGGTAGAATCGAGCAGGCTGCGGTGCTTGAGGCCACGGGTGAAGTCATCCAGGGATGAAGCGATGCCTCGCAGGTCGCGGCGGGACCAGACCCAGAGTACGAAAAAGAAGAACAGGTGTGCTCCACAGGCCAGAATAATGATGAAGGTGGAGAGTCCTGAAAGCTGGCTTAAGTACTGCGACATCAATGACACCCGGAGTTGAAGATAGTTTGGTCCCTGTTCTGTGTCCGACCTGGCGCACAGTCCCTGTCTAACAAACGTGTTTATTAGCAGGATCGATCAAAATCATCTGGTTTCCTTGATCTTTCCTGTCGATCGGCGACTGCAGTCCATTTTACACTCCAGTCACAACGAATATAACGAAAAAGGATGCCGCCTTCCGCAGAAGGGGCATCCTTTGAGGGTCTGGTTTTACTGATTCCGGCTGGGATCAGGCACCATATTTTTCCAGGCGACCGGCGTGCGCCATCGCCATGGACATCAGGTACTTGGCTTCGAACTGTCCCAGTCCACCTTTGATGCACTCAGATTCACCGAAACTCTGGCAGCCGTCGAAGCGGGCGTTTTCCGCAGACAGCAGCACGGGTACGGGGTGCCAGCTGTGCGATTTCATTTTGGACGGTGTACTGTGGTCGCCGGTGACGATGAGCACATCGGGCTTGAGTGCCTTGATGCGGGGGATGCAGGAATCGACTTCTTCGGTCTTGGCGACCTTGGCAGCGAAGTTACCATCTTCGCCGGTGGAGTCGGTGTACTTGTAGTGCACGAAGAAGAAGTCGTAATCGTCCCAGATCTTTTCGAGGCAGTCCATCTGCGATTCAAGGGTCTGGCCGGCATCTTTGACGTCCATGCTGACCAGGCGGGCCAGTCCACGGTACATCGGATAGACGGCGATGGCAGCGGCACGAGTGCCGTAGACTTCTTCGAAGGTGGGGATCTCCGGCATCTTGGCGATGCCCCGCATGGTGAGCAGGTTGGCAGGACGATCGTCTTTGAGGATCTCGCCAGCCTGCCTCAGGAATTCCTTACAGATCTCGGCGGTCTTCTGAGAGGCTTCGTTCTGTCCGACCGGTTCGAGAGGAGGTACGCCGGTTTTCTGAGGATCGGTATCCTTGATGTCGCCGCCCAGGCCTTTGGCCCGCAGCACGATCACCAGACGGTATTCTTTCACGGGACGGACGAAAACTTCGACGCCGGGGATTTCGATCTGATCGAGTTTCTTGCAGAGTTCAACGCCGATATCGCTGGCGATGCGGCCGGCACGACGGTCGGTGATGTTGCCATCATCGTCGAGCGTACAGAAGTTGCCACGGATGGCGACGTCATCGGGACCGAGTTCAAAATCGATGCCCAGAGCTTCGAGTACACCGCGACCGATGTTGAACTGCAGCGGATCGTAGCCGAACAGTCCAAGGTGACCGGGGCCACTCCCGGGAGTGATGCCGGGGAGCACGGGAATGCTGCGTCCCAGGGTTCCGTTTTTGGCCAGTTCGTCGAGGTTGGGGGTGTTGGCTGTTTCCAGTTCGGTTTTTCCGCCCGGTTCCAGGGGGAGTCCGCCCAGTCCGTCAGAGACGAGCAGGACGATCTTGGAATCATTTTTCTTCTGCAGTTTTTTCATTAACGCATGCAAATCAGCCATTGAAATACTCAAACCTTATATTCTTATGTTTATATATGATGGAGCGGGTCGTGAGCCCGTTCCGCACGATTTCCGTCAGAGGCTATACCATAGCGGAATCCGGGGAAATTGTTAAGCAGGACGGCGGGTCATTCAGCAGCCAGCGGGCAATTAGCGCGGGTTCTCGGCGGGAGTTACAGCGGCGAGGCGATCGCGGAAAAACTGCAGGCTTTCGGTGGCCATCAGCTCGGAGTTGAAGTACTGGCGGACGCGTTCGTACCCCTGTTGTGCCAGTTGTTTACGGTAATCCTTGTCCTGGTACAGACGTTCCCAGGCTTCGACGAGTGCCAGGGTATCGCCCGGGGGCACGAGCAGTCCGCCGGCGATCTGTTCGATCAATTCCGGAAAGGCACCATGGGCGGGCTGGACGACGGGGACGCCGTTCGCCAAAGCTTCCAGCACGAAGATCCCCTTGGGTTCCTGGTAGTCGGTCGGCACGGAGAGGACGGAGAGGCTTTTGTAGAAGTCGACTTTTTCCTCGTGCGAAGCGGGGCTGCCCCAGTAACGGTAGGCATCCTGAAGTTCATCCAGGGGCGCGGTGGTCTCCTTGAACCAGGCTTCGTTTTCTTTACCCAGGAAGCCCCCCACCAGCAGGCGGCTGTCGGGGTGTCGTTCGTGGAAGATCTTGAAGGCTTCGACGGCGTTTTGCAGACCTTTTTCTTTACAGATGCGGGCAAAGAAACCGATGGTGAAAGGCTCGTCGACGCTGGTCTCCGGCGTGCCGTCATAGCCATCCAGATTGATGCCGAGCAGGACTTTGTGGAAATGGTCGACGGGCACGTCCAGGTAAGCAGACATGAAATCGCGGTAGTAATCGCTGTGTACGAGAACGCCGTCCAGCTGTTGCACGTTCGAGCGGATCAGTTCCAGCGAACGACTGCGGTAAGGTTCTCCGAGTTCTTCCAGAAAGACATCATCCCCCTGGAGAATGCAGAACAGAGGTCCCTTGAAATGCTGCTTAATGGCTTTGATGGTCCCCGAGAGCAGGGCGTTGCTGAGGCAGATGACATCGGGTTTGAGCGTCTCTCCCAGAAATCGGGCGAGTTCTTCAATTTCGACTCCTTCGGCTCCCTGATCTCCTTCCAGCAGATTGACGGTCAGAGCCCCCAGTTCATGGGCGTCGTTACTGACGCCGAAGCTGGTCGCGAAATTAATGATCCAGGGTGTATCCAGCCAGTGCTTGAGGAAGCGGGGCAGAGCACGCCAGATGCGGGAGCGATAATTCAGATAGACGTTGATGCCTCCCAGGAAGACCGGTGATCCAGTCATGTTTTCTTCGTCGACGCGAATGGGAGTGTAGGTGGGGACGAGGGTTGCTTCAGCCCCCTGCAGCATCATGGCTTTGGTCCAGGTGTTGTCGTGCATGCATGCGCCACAGAACATCCCTGCTCCTCCGGAGGTGATGATGGCGACATGCAGTTTCTTGTCTGGCGGTGGGGTCATAAACGGTATACCTGAGTATTTACGGGCGGGAAGAGGATCAGGTCTGGTTCAGATGCCGGGGGGCGATCTCCTGCACGAAACGTTTTAACAGAGCCATGGTTTCGGGTGTATCGTGAATCGAGTGGCGGAACTCGTCGAGGGAGAGGCCGGCGATTTTTTCGACATATTCGGGGTAGGTATTGAGGCGGCCCAGGAACGATTCCCGGTCGAGTTCGGGATGGAACTGAGTGCAGTAAATGGGGCGATCGATAAAACGATACGCCTGATTTTCCACGCGATCTGTCGAGGCCAGCAGTTCGGTTCCCGGCGGAAGTTCAACGACCGTATCTTCATGCCCCATCAGACCTTGCAGAATATCGCCTGCGGGGCCGAAGATGGGATCAGCCTGACCGGCAGCCGTCAGACTGACGTGATGAACGCCGATTTCGGCTCGGTTGAGATCGTGGACCACACGGCCTCCCATGGCGCGGGCCATTGCCTGGAATCCCCAGCAGGAAGCGAACGTGGGTTTACGGAGATCGTGCACGACTCGCAGACTTTCCAGGGCGATCTCCAGCCAGCGACCTTCTCCTGCGGCGGAATAGTGACCACTGCCGCCGATGAAGACGACATCATGAGACACGAGATCGACTTCCCTGAGTGGACCGCCGAGCAGATCGAAGACGGCGATCTGGCTGGTGTCGACATCCAGGGAGCGGGCGAAACAGTTGACTTCCTGTTGTTTCATCGGATCGTCTGAATTGCGAACCTGTAACAGGAGGTAGCGTAGTTGTTGCAGCATTACAGTCCGTTCATTTCCTCACGTTGTCCCGCAATCGGGAAAACGGTAATCATGTATTCAGAATACTAATGGCGCTTGAGCTCACTGCCGCTAATTTGACAGCAATTTTATCTTACTATTCCCTTGCAGGAAATGATATCAAGGTCGTCAGAATCATGGATTTTGTAGGGGCACAACACCAGGCATCAGCATTGCCTTATATATAAACAGATGTCAAATCAGATTTTTTACAAGGAATTCATTTTCGGTTTATATATCGCTTGACAAAAATCGCGATTCTGGCGATATTCACTATACACAAATTGTTTTTATCTCGTGCGTCATCTCCCAGGAGGATATATAAGTTTTCCTTTTTTTGAACCTCTTCGATGCATGAATTATTCAACGCCAGTCAGCTCGTCTTGACTGGCGTTTTTTTGTGTCTGCATTCCGATTCTGTTAGAATTCGTTGAACTTTGTCTGATCCGACCTGTTTTCCTGACTGGAATCAAGCATGCGATGCTTTCAAACCGCTCCACTGCTGCTGATGCTCTGCCTCGCAACTTCCCCGACGACTGTCTGGGGTGACTCCAAAACAGAATCAGCGTGCCGCATGCTGCAGTTGGAGGAACTGGGGCAGATCTCTCCCCTGCACCGTAGTGGTCAAATTTACCTCGCAGGTCAGCCGGGAGAAGAAGATTTCAATCTGATCCAGAAAGCGGGCGTCAAGACAGTGGTTAACCTGCGTCCTTCACGGGAGTTGAAATGGGACGAGGCGATGTACCTGAAGATGCTGAATCTGGATTACGTGCAGATTCCCTTTCGGGCTCCGGAATCATTAACGCCAGCGGTTTTTGACCAGTGCCGCAAACTGCTGAACGACAAATCGAAGCAGCCACTGGTTCTGCATTGTGCATCAGCCAACCGCGTGGGAGCAATCTGGCTGGCCCATCGTGTACTGGATGATGGCCTCTGCTTCGATGCCGCCCTCGCAGAAGCCAAACAGGTAGGGCTGAAAACCCCGGGCTACATCGAGCAGGCCAGAGCGTATATTGCCCAGCAAGGGAAAGCGGAGTAAGCGGAATTATTGTGTTTGTATTTGAATCTGCCCCGATTTGAACATCAGAACCGGCTCCTCAAAATCTGCGTCAAAGATGTGATAATTGACCTGCTCCCACTGACGCGAGCGGACGTTTTCTGCAGTCAGAGAGGAAAACTGCAAGCGCCTTATCCCCATGGTCGGTAGCCTGCATTCTGCGACCTGTTCCAGAGAAAGACAGGCAACCAGGCTCGTCACCAAATCGGATTCCAGTATCAACTCAATGTCTGGATAAGGTGCAGCAGGCCACTCCATGACAAAACGAGCGACGTTCGTAAACTCATGCCAGGGAAAGTCTGCAAGCAGCGTATCATTGATCTCGAACGTCTGGCCGGCCTGCAGAGTGATCATCTTCGCTGCCCTCTCTTCCCTCAATTCCCATTTCGTAATGGAAATGTTCCTGGCTCGCGCTGGTGAAGCGGCCGATAAACCGAGGGCTGGACTGATAATCCCTGGAAGGTTTGAAAATTTCTTCCGCTATAGCCCAGTCATAGACGCCTGTATCGAGAGGATATCTTGTCAGAATGCCTGAAAGCTAATGTTGGGCGATGAAGTCCTCCGCTTTTGCTTTTGTGGAAAATACACCACTGCAAAACTGCGCCGTAGTTCCATGAAATACCCACACCGCATCATTTTTTTTAGTCATGACCAGTCCCGAAACGATACCTGGCTCCGGATTTCCAGATGTTGAACATACCGGAAACCAGGACACGTTCCAGAAAAACAGGTTCACGCTGTATCAATGAGAGGCAGTTGGCCCCGTTGTGGTCAGGCATTGATCGGTCTGGCGTTGTGACTGATATGGTGGCATTCCAGTACTGTCTTTTTCCAGACGAAGATCTCCAGGGGTGGCAGATTCCACAATACCATCGAACGTTTCTCGGGAGGACCGAAGTATTCTGTTGCCAGGTCACAGACACTGCTGCGGAACTGGTAAGTCACGAAGGCACCGCCGGGGGCGAGCTGCTGATAGATGGATTCCATCAATGTGCGACCTTCCTCCGGCGAGAGGACTGAGAATGGAATTCCCGAGACGATGACATCAGCCGAGGCAAAGTAGTTCCGCTTGAGAATGGATTCCAGATCAAGGGCGGATCCGATCTCGACGATCAGACGTGGGTCTGCGTTCTGCTGTAGCGATGCAGCGAATTCTTCAACGACTTCTACACAGAGCAACTTGGACTGATCAGGCATGGCCTGCAGCAGGGCCTTCGACGTCTCGCCGGTTCCCGGTCCGAGTTCGATGACGGTTTTTGCGGAACGCAGACAGGCAAGTGAGCTCAGTTTGCGTTGCAGGTAACTGGAACTGGGAATACAGGAGGCCACCTGCAGCGGGTTCTCGAAGAAGCCACGCAGAAAACAGGGTAAAGTCGAAGTTACCGACGTAGTGTCCTCACCTGGCGAACGTGAAATATCCATGATGTAATCCTGACTGAAGAGGTGATTCGGCTAGCGTTTGTCACGAATGGCTTCGATCAGCTCAGCTTTATTCAGCTTGCTGCGGCCTTGAATGTGATGCTCTTTCGCGAGATTGTAAAGTTCATCTACAGTGCGTTCTTCCAGACGCGTATGAGGATTGCCGGTGCCCTGAGTGGTTTCCCGGGGCGTTCTTCCCTCTTTCCGCCGTTGCTTGTTGACTGTGCGCGCGGCGATCTCTTTCGCCTCGGAACTGGATTTACCTCGCTCGAGGGCACTCTCTCTGATTTTCTTGTACTGCTTTTCATCTTTTTGTGTCCAAGTGGTCGGCATGGTCTCAGTTCCTGGCAGCCGGTATTAAAAAGAAAACTGAAGCGAGTTCCCCCCCATTCTCATTAGCATGGCCCGCTCGAGAGCCATACCCGATATAGAAACTCGCTCCAGTTTTTATCGGAGTTAGATAGAGTGGTTAGTATTGCATTTCCCGTGCCAATACCACTTCACGGCTGAGCAGTATGCAACAAAGTCAGCGGCTGAAATCCAGCGTGGAAGGCAGGAGAGCGTGTTGAGAAATTTTTCCGGTTCTTCCTTGCAGCTTAACGTCGAAATGAACGAGCAGCTGCTCCCAAACCTGGTGCGGTCGCTGAGCGACCAGGCTGGTCTCTGGCGAGCCATTAACGCAGGGTGTCTTCTCGCGAAAGTTGAAGTGAAACAGGGCGTCAGCCGCGCAGAAAGGCTGCCCGTCCCAGAACTTCATAAGCTTTGGATTCTAAACGATTTCCGGCATCGGGAGATAGCCGCTGTCGACCAGGTACTGGGGGCGACCGGCGTGATCGGGCAGGGTGACCCGCTCGATGTCGATTCCCATATTGTGGTAGAGGGTCGCAAAGACTTCCTGGAAGTGGACAGGACGGTCATCCGCTTCACCGCCGAGACGATCAGTGGTACCGATTACCTGGCCGGTCTTCATTCCACCACAGGCGAGCAGTGCATTACAGACGCGGGGCCAGTGATCCCGGCCGCTGTTGTTGTTGATCTTGGGAGTCCGGCCGAACTCGCCCCAGGCGATGACGGTCGTGTCTTCGGCGAGTCCCCGCTGGTGCAGGTCTTCAATCAGGGCGGTGATGGCCTGATCGAAATCGGGGAAGTTCTCTTTGGCCCGTTTGAAGTTGCTGCCGTGCCAGTCCCAGAAGCTGTAACTCAACGTCACCATGCGGGCCCCCGCTTCAACGAGTCGACGGGCCAGCAGGAACTGTTCGTTCAGACGAGGGGCGGCGTCACCCTGCTTGCGCGAAGTTCCTTTGCCGTAGCGTTCCCGAACCGCGGGATCTTCTTTGGAGACATCGAGTGCTTCGACGAGTCGTCCGGAGGAGAGGACGCCGAATGCCTGTTCGTTAAAAGCGTCCAGGCCTTCCATGGAGCCGCTGTTATCCGCATCGCGGCGGAACTGATCGAAACTCGTTAAGAGTTGCTTTCGATCCTGCAGACGGTCCAGAGTAATTCCGTTGAGGGTCATATCCCCCTTCATTTCCCCGTTCGGATTGAATGGAGTATGCGAGGTGCCCAGAAAACTATTTTTTCCAAAGTTGTAGGGTGTGTGCTGCATCTTCGGCGAGAGGTTCACATACGCGGGGGCCGTTGCCCGCGGATCACCTTTGAGACGCGAGAGAGCAGAACCAATTTCCGGCCAGCCCCCTGCAGGTTGATTCCGATCGCTGTGTCCGGTCATACATTGAAATGACGCATGCTGACCGATAGAACCGACGAGCGAATTCACGAAGATACTTTTATCAGCAAGACTGGCGAGGCGGGGCAGATGCTCGCAAATTTTGATATCAGGTACATTCGTGGAGATCGGGTTGAACTCGCCTCGAATTTCGGAAGGTGCATCCATCTTGAGATCGTACATGTCCTGATGCGGCGGTCCACCAGGGAGGTAGATCATGATGATCGACTTGTGTGACTTCCCAGTGCCCGACTGTTGTTCTGCCCGCAGAAGTTGTGGGAGCGTCAATCCGCCAAATCCCAGCGCGCCGACCTTGATGAAATTACGGCGTGAGACACGATTACAGAATCGATTAGCAGCTCCGTCGAAAATATTCAGCATTATCTACTCCAGGGCGGGGTCAGCAGTGCGTCCAATGACGCCAAGCAGGGTATGGTCAGTCTGGATGGAAAGCGTTTCAGTTTCCCATCTTATCTCTGATCGGCCGAGTTGTCCACGTTGATCCATCAAGATCCATTCACATGAGTGGATTCCCCGGACATTCTTCCCAGACTGCCTTCGCAATTAACAAAACAGGATCAGGCGGACCGAGTCGATCAATCCGACATCCCCCAGACGACACAAATGCAGTGACAGAAACTATTTAGCGGGATCAATGCTCTACAGATTTCTGGCCGTATCGAATAAGTAGAAATTCGCCGATGAAGATCACCAGCAAACCGGCGAGGGACACATACAGCACCAGCACATCCGTGCGTGCTTTCACCGCTACAAATGCGACAAGAATAATGAGATCCAACACGATCGCCGTGACCAAAATTCCCGAGTTCGCCTGCACTTCCTCGCGGAGTTTTCGCAGAACACCCCAATGAATGGCGATATCCATGATGATATAATAGATGGCCCCCAGCGAAGCGATGCGACTGAGATCGAAGAGCAGCGTGAGAATGATAGCCATCACGACCGTATACACCAGCGTATGTTTCTGAATACTCCCCGGCATGCCGAAATGTGAGTGGGGAACCAGTTTCATTTCGGTCAACATGTCCAGCATGCGTGATACGGCAAAGACACTCGCGATGACTCCGGAAACAGTCGCGATAATTGCGAAGACAACCGTGAACCAGACACCGTATTTACCAAAGGTTGGTCGGGCCGCCTGGGCCAGAGAGTAATCTTTGGCTTTCACAATTTCTTCAATCGTCAGGCTGCCTCCCACTGCGACCGTGACCAGCAGGTATAAAACCAGGCAGAGCCCGATTGAAATCAGAATCGCCCGTCCCACATTCTTGTGCGGGTTTTTCAGTTCGCTGCCGCTGTTGGTGATTGTGGTAAACCCCTTGAAGGCCAGAAGTGCGAGGGCAACCGCTCCCAGAAAACTTCCGTATCCCGTCTCACCAGAAGACTGGGAAAAGTTCTCCAGGGAAAACCCGGAAGCCCAGATGCCTCCGAAAGCCAGGATTGCAATCCCAGCCAGCTTGATGAAGGCAGTGATAAAAGATAATGACTCAATGAATCGATTGCCGAGTATGTTGACCAGGAAGGCGACTACCAGCAAACCCACACCCAGTCCGGAAACCAGCCAGGTATTCTCTTCCACCTCGTATAACTGCAGCGTATAGGTTCCGAAGGTCCGCGCAACAAGGCTCTCATTGATGACCATGGAGAAGTACATCAGCAAAGCATAGCTGCCGGTCCATGCAGTTTTGCCATAGGCTTTATTCAGGAACATGGCGATGCCCCCTGCGGAGGGATACGCGTGCGCCAGTTTTACGTAGGAATAGGCACTGAATAAAGCGACAATGGACGCAGCCAGAAAGGCCAGGGGAAACCAGCTTCCGGCGAGTTCAGCAACCTGACCAGTCAGAGCAAAGATACCGGCGCCAATCATGACACCAGTCCCCATGGCCACGGCTCCCATCAAAGTGAGACTGTTTTCCTGGTAGTCGGTCGATCTATCCTGTGAGTGCTGCATGTGATTCCTGTTTGATGATTTCGGCAAGAAACTCCTTCACTCAAGCTCTTAATAGTCGAGATTCTGCTCAGCAGGAAACGAGAATCCCTTCAAAACTGAGAGAGAAATCAGACAAAGATTACGTCGTCAGAGGCAGTTCAGCGGCTTTCCAGGCGGACATGCCTCCCAGGACGTTTGCCACATCAGTGAACCCGGCGCGGCGGATGAACGAGGAGGCGATCGAAGCGCGATAACCTGATCCACAGACCACAGCCACCGGTTGTTCCTGGGGAATTTCCTCAAATCGTTCCTGTAAAGCGCCGCCGTGAATGTGGAGTGCCCCTTTTATATGACCGGAGTTCCATTCCCGCTCGGTGCGCACATCCAGCACCGTCAGCGGGTGCTGCTGGCGCAGTTTGTGATGCAGATCCCGGACTGAAATGGTTTCCAGCATTTCCAAGGGGAATCCTGATGTTTCCCAGGCATTGATGCCCCCTTCGAGATAGCCCTGAGTGTCGTCAAAGCCGACGCGGAGCAGATTGGTAACGACTTCTTTGACCTGAGAGGGCTGATCGACGACGAGCAGGATCGGTCGGTCGTACGGGAGAACCCAGCCCGCCCAAGTGGGCAGATTCGATCCCATTGGAATGTTAATAGAATCCGGGATGTGTGCTGCCGCGAACGCCTCTTTGGAACGGACATCGACAATCAGGCAATCCTGACACTGTCGCTCTGCAACCTGTTTCGCCGACCAGCGTTTCTGTCCCGGGAGTTCCGGCCCGATGATCGCTGGACCTTCTTTGTTAATGCGTTTCATGCGGCTGAAATAGGAAGGGGAGAGCGGCATATCCTGCAGCAGGTCTGCGATCCAGGGTTCTTCGTCCTGCTTCTGCAAGACATCGCTGAAACGCCGTTCAAAGCCCACCGTGGAAGAACGTCGCGAGCCAATCGCTTTTCCACACAGAGAACCGGCTCCGTGTGCGGGGAAGATTTCCAGGAAATCGGGCAGGGCCTCCATCCGCGTAAACACGCTTTCATAGAGCTGGTGCGCGAGTTTTTGTTGCTCCGCTTCGCCCAGCAGATCCGGGCGTCCGACATCGCCGACGAACAGAAAGTCTCCTGTAAACATACACCAGGGCGTGTCCTGGCTGCGGGATTCGTCGAACAGCAGTATGGCGATGTGTTCGGGAGTGTGACCGGGAACATGCCGAAACTCGAACCGAAGCTTCCCTAACGACAGCGTGTCATCTGCTGATACATGACGATCAGCGAATGATTGAGTCCAGTCCGCATCGCCATACGCTGAACAGTAAATCTGCGGTTCATTGTTCAGTCGCGCTTTCAACTCACGTGAGCCGGAAACAAAATCGGCATGCACGTGGGTTTCGATAATATATTTTATGTGCAAATCGTGCTGACGGGCAAATTCAATGAACTCCTCGACATCGCGGGGCGGGTCGATTACGACCGCGGCCCCGCTCTGATCATCGCCGATCAGGTACGAACTGATCGCCAGCCCCGGCACAAACCGTGGATAAAAAATCATGATACGTGCTCTCTGCTGAGTGAGTGTGACGCTTATTTGTGGTGCGTGTCAACGTAATGTTTGACGAAGTCCTTGAGCTCAGGTTTGTCACACTGAAAGCCCATCTCTTCTGCTTTCTGCAGGGTCTGTTCGCCGGACATTCCGTTTTCGACAGCGCGTTTCATCATCGCCATCGCACCGGCGCGCTTACCACTTTTACAGTGTGCGAAAATCGGTTTCGGCAATGCCTCAAACTGCTCACGAAATTCGTCGACCTGTCTATCGTCCAGCATGTTCATGGAAACAGGGATATGGCAGTATTTCATTCCTGCGGACTCGACTGCTTTGCCTTCCGCTTCGGGAGTGATCGGCATTCCCTCTTCATTGGCAGTGCGAAAGTTCACAATCGATTTGAAACCTTCATTGCCGAATTCGTAAATTTCGTCCCGGTTTGGCTGAGGTCCAACGGTAATCTGGTCACTGATTTTCATCGTGTTATCCATGTGTAGACTCCTCTTCTTTTGAAGGTCGAGTGATTCACTTTCCGCTGTTAAAACAGCCGCAAATAACATACCAGACATGCAAATCCAGTTAAGTTCCTGCTTTTGCCACTCACAGCGTGGATTGCTGGTTGATCAGCGTCCGCTGCGCCTGCTGAACCGTCAGTTTGAAAACCCTTTTTCAAAAAAATGCGTGATGTTCCTCCACGATAAACGCCTTACAATGTGGGATGTCATTCCGTCGGCGGTACATTCTCTGCGAAATGACTGATGTGCAATAGACTTACCTATTTCAACCAGGAGCCCTGTCATGCGTCGTTCGATTCTGATTCCAGTCTGTCTGGGAACGTTGTTGCTGATGAGTCAATTCGCTGCTGCCGCCCCGCTGGCGGAAAAATACCTGACATCAGGAAAACTGGACGAAGGGGCTCAGGCCCTGCAGAAACAATTGCAGGCGAATCCGGAAGATGACGAGGCGCGGTTTGGTCTGGGAGTGGTGCAGTTCTTTCAGTCGTTTGAGCATCTGGGAGGAACTTTGGCTCAGTATGTGGGAGGAAATTTGAATCGGTTTGGATTACGGACAGAAGATGTCAGACGCGGGCTGCCGGAACCAATCCAGGAGATTCTGTCTCAAGCTCCCGCTTCCAAAACGGCCACCTATGCCGATACCCGTCAAATGCTGCAGACGTGGGTTGATGATCTGAAAGCTGCTGAGAAAACCCTGTCTGCCGTCAAAGATCCGAATGTGAAACTGCCGTTGCATGTGGGGCTGATCAAGGTTGATCTGTTGGGAATTGGTAAACCGGTCGAAGCACGATTCCTGTTGAGCAGAGCAGGCGTCTCTCAGCAACAGGCAGATGCGGAACAGTTCTTAATTGATTTTGATCGCGGCGATGCGGACTGGCTGGCCGGTTACTGCAACTTCCTGTGTGCCTGGGGCGAGGTCCTGCTGGCGATTGACGGACAGGAATTATTTAACTGTACGGCGCATCTGTTTTTTGAAAAGGTCGACACGCCATACCCATTTCTGCTGGAAGAGCACGGAAATGTAGACAGCATCGTTGGTGTAGATCGACCGCTCGTCTCGGACATCCTGGCGTTCATTCACCTCTGGCGGTTTGAACTCAAGGAACCGGAGCGCATGAAAGCGGCGCTGGCACACCTGGAAGATATGCAGCGGCACGCGAAATCGATGTGGAAGTTTTATCTGACGGAAACCGACAACGAACGCGAATGGATCCCCAATCCACAGCAGACCGGCGTGCTCGAAATCAAGGTTACGCAGGAGATGGTCGATACCTGGCTGGTCGTGCTGGACGAAGCGGGAGAGGTACTGCAGGGCAAGAAGCTGATTCCCTTCTGGCGGGGCAAACCGGGGACACAAGGTGTGAACCTGCGACGGGTATTTACCGAACCGCGGGAGATCGATCCGTTTCTGTGGTTCCAGGGAACCGCGGCGGCCCCGTACCTTGAAAAGGGTGAGATCACAGACTTCGCCAATCCCGAAATGTGGGCCCGGATTAACAGGACGTTCGGCCGTAACCGGTTCTTCACGCTGGCATTCTGGTTTAACTAGGTGACGGGCAGAATCTCTTGATTCTTTTCCGTGAACGAATTGCCAGAACCCAATCACGAGTGTATACTGCCGGGTGTTCCAGTGGTTCCTCCGCAATCAAGGAGCCGCTCTCTCCAGTTGTTACAACACTGCCAGGCACCAGAGCGAATACCGATGATTAAAGTGAACTATAAAGTCTTGCTCCGCTGTTATCCCGGGGAAGTCATTTTTTATGTGGTCGGTGTGATCGTGGGGTTGGCCCTGATGACGGTGCATACTGCACTGGGCGGAGCGATTGCCGGTGTTTCTGTGATTGCCTGCATCATGAATCTGAATTCCTGGAAAGGTCATTTCGCTCAGGGTGCGTTGTTACCAGCGATTGTGGTTAACCCGGATAAGGGGTTGATTGCGGTCGTCGCGAACATGGATGCTCAGGGAGGCCGCCCGTATCCGGTGGTCAAGATCGTCAAACGACCGATTAAAAGTGCGACCGGCGCTCCGTTCAAGAAGGGATCGCGGCTGGCGACAGTCGCCACATTTCATAACAGCAATATCGTGAGCAACAAGCGCTGGACCGATTTCAATCCGATTGCTGTCAACTGTGCGACTGCCAGTCGTAAAACCATTAAACGGGCGATTAACGCCATCGATGAGGAAGAGTGGGAACTGCTGCTGAAAGTCGTGAAGAAGCTGGATCAACCTTATAAAGCGGGGATCTATCCACTCTGATTCCCCAGCTCACCTGACACAGGGGAGGAAACGAGCATGCGACCACAGCCGATGATTGTTGTGAATGATGTCCCGGCCAGCAGTCGCTGGTATCAGAGTCTGCTGAATGTCAAAATTGGACATGGCGGCGATGAGTACGAACAGCTGGTCCGCGAGGATGGTACACTGATCCTGCAACTGCACCAGTGGGACGTGCACGAGCATCCCTTTCTGGGAGATCCCGAGGCATTGAAAGGGAACGGTGCCTTGCTCTGGTTTGAAATTGATGATTTCACCGAGGCGGTCGCGCGGGCGGATTCGATGTCCGCAGAGATTCTGGACGGGCCGCTGGTCAACCCAAATGCACAACATCGTGAGCTCTGGGTGCGCGATCCGGACGGCTACACTGTCGTACTGGCGACGAAGTATGGCGATCTTTGAAAGGTCCCCGGAAATTATTCTGAAAGCCCTACCAGAACAGCCGCTGAGAACTATAATCGCGGGAGAGTTCGTTCTGGAAACGCGCTCAGTGAGGGGATCGTTGCCCACCGTCGGTGAGCAGGTAACAGACGTTTTCTGTTACCACGGTATCCAGGGCCATTCCGCTCAGATCATTAATTCAATTTACCGACGGCTACTCCGCGCCGCTTAAAATTAAATCTCCAGAGAATGGTCTGTTCATGTCACGGGAAATTACGTCTGAAATCATTGCTTCGTTTTCCGAACCACTCGAAACTCATCCGATTTATGAGTCGATGGCGACGCTGGAGGATCTGCAGCGGTTCATGGAACACCATGTCTATTCGGTCTGGGATTTCATGTCGCTGGTGAAGACGCTGCAGGGGATTGTCGCTCCCACAGGAGCGCCCTGGGTGCCGGTCGGTGACGGAAGCATTAGACGGTTTATCAACGAGATCGTGCTGGAAGAAGAATGCGACGAAACCGCGGACGGCGAATTCGCGAGCCATTTCGAACTGTATCAGACAGCCATGAATGAAGTGGGGGCCGACACGGGACCGCTGAAGGAATTTATCGCCACCGTCAAATCGAGCGGGATCGAGAGTGCGCTGGCTCTCCCCTCTCTGCCCGAACCGTCGCGGCAGTTCACCACCAAAACATTTGAGTTCATCGCCGATGGCGCGCCACATAAAATCGCGGCTGCTTTCGCTTTGGGGCGCGAACACATCATTCCCAGCATGTTCCGTGCGATCCTGAAGCAGACCGGTGTTTCAGAACAACAGGCGCCCGTGTTTCATTACTATCTGAATCGGCACGTGGAACTGGATGGTGACTTCCATGCCCCGCTGTCACTGCGACTGCTCAACGGACTGTGTGGGGGAGACGAAGTTAAAATTCAGGAAGCAATCACAGCGGCGCAGGAGGCCATTCAGGCCCGGCTGCAGTTGTGGGACGGGGTGCTGGAGAGCATTCAGGCATCGGTCTGAAAATCTGGTAGCGACAATGACTTAGATGCTCTACAATCAGAGCGCCCGTTTGAATTCCCTTACATTCTGTTCTCAACAGGTGGCGTTCCTAGATGACTTACCCTGCATTCAAAGCCGCTCTCGCGCATGTTGCTCCCGTATTTCTCGATAAAGACCGGACGGTCGAAAAAGCCTGCTCGCTGATTCGCGAGGCGGCCCGTAACGGAGCGGAGATCATTGTCTTTCCGGAGACTTACATTCCGACGTTTCCGGTCTGGTGCGCACTGCAGGCCCCCATTCATAACCACGATCTGTTCTGCGAACTGGCGGCGAATACAATTCAGGTGGACGGACCGGAACTGGCGATGATTGCTGAGGTCGCCCGGGAGTGCGGGATCTTCGTTTCGATGGGCTTCAACGAAGGAACGCACGTCAGTGGCGGCTGCATCTGGAATTCCAATGTGCTGATCAGCGATGAGGGGACGGTTCTCAATCATCACCGTAAAATCGTACCCACGTTTTATGAGAAGCTGGTCTGGGCTCCCGGCGATGGGGCCGGCCTGGTGGTTAACCCGACACGTCTGGGGCAGGTAGGGATGCTGATCTGCGGTGAGAATACGAATCCCCTGGCGCGGTTTACGCTGCTTGCCCAGGGAGAGCAGGTGCATCTCTCGACCTATCCACCGGTCTGGCCCTCGCACGATCCTGCGGTACACGAGAACTACGATCTGAAAAACGCGATTCTGATTCGCGCGGGTGCCCATGCCTTCGAAGGAAAACTGTTCAACCTGGTAGCTGCGGGCTATCTGGATCGTGCAGCACGCGATCAACTGGCCAGCCGGGACAAAGAGGCGGGCCGCATTCTGGATGCGAGTCCGCGGGGGATTTCGGTGGCCATCGGTCCCAGCGGCACCCCCATCAGTGAGATTCAACAGGCAGACGAAGGGCTGCTCTACGCGGACGTCGATCTGGCGTTGTGCGTCGAGCCCAAACAGTTGCACGACCTGGTGGGCGGTTACAACCGGTTTGATATCTTCCAGCTGACCGTCGATCGCAGAGCGCAACGGCCCGTTCGCTTCCACGACAATGGGGATACTCCTGATGCAGACGCGGATACGTTGACGTTCCATTCATAAAGGCAATCGCGTCAACAGAAAGTGCCTCTGAACTCGATGAGGAATTCAGAGGCACGCTGTGAATTATCTGAAGCAGCTGCAAGTGTTACTTGCTGACCGTTTCGATTTTGCCGTTCCCTTTGGATGCATCCGTTGAGTAGACGTGAATGTCCTGCTGCGGGAAGGGGATCGAGATGCCGGCCTGGTCGAAGCGGCGTTTGACTTCGCGGGTGACCGCGGTTTTCACGGCCCACCAGTCGGTGGTTTTGGCCCAGGGGCGACAGACGATGTTGACCGACGAATCGGCGAGGGCATGCGTGACCACGACGGCTTCGGGTTCGCGGAGAACGAGTTCCTGGTCCGCCAGTACGTCACGGATGATCTGCTCAGCCTGTTCGAAGTCATCACTGTACCCGATACAGAATTCGAGATCGACGCGGCGGACCTTGTTGGCAGTGATGTTGGTGATCACGCCATTCCAGATCGAGTTGTTCGGCACGTGAATGGTCTGGTTGTCAAAGGTGCGGAAGTTCGTGGAAACGAGGTTCATCTGTTTGACGGTTCCGGTAACGCCGCCTGCGGTGACGACATCGCCGACATCAAAGGGACGGTTAATCAGAATCATCAGACCGCTGGCAAAGTTACTCAAGGTTCCCTGCAGTGCAAGACCGACAACCAGACCAGTGGCCCCGATGGCTGCGAGGACCGGGGTCATATCGACTTCGAGTGCCGTCAAGGCGACTGCAAAACCGACGAGATAGATCACGTTGCGGATCGTGCCGCTGATCAGGTTTTCGGCGAGTTGTGTTAAACGGACCTTCCGTTCGAGCAGCCAGCTGATGACGGTCGAACCGACGCGGGCTACGACCCAGGTCAGAAACAGGATCATCAGAAATTTCCCGAGGTTCCAGCCCATCCGCTGGCCCCCTTCTTTTGAGATGAACCAGCCTTTGATGCCCGACCAGGCCGCACTGGCATCCGAGGTATCGAGTTCGAGACCGGAGACGGCGGCGATGTATTTACGATAGGTTTCAACATCGCCCCCCTTGGCGGCCAGTGAAGTGAGGATCACTTCCAGCCGGTCACTCAGCGCGGTGCGTTCGTCCTGCAACCGATTGATATTCTGCAGGAACGCCGCCTTCATCGCTTCGGCGGATTGTGTGGTGGTAGCATTGTCAGGCGTGGTCGTGCTGCCTGCTGTTGTTACTGATTTTTCTTCCGTGGATGCGGTTGTTCCCTCTTCCGCTTGGGCGGGATCGGGTTTCGCGGCATCGACGGCGGCATCCACGCCTAAAGTTTCCTGTGCTTTTTTCGTCAGTTCCTCTTCGGTCTGCCGGGCCTTTTCGTCGGCCATGTGCTGAACCGTTTCTGCTTTTTTCAGCGAATCGAGGGCCTGCTGATCATCGTTCGTGGCGATGGCTTCGTTGGTTTTCTTGACCCCCAGCCGGGCCGCTGCAATCTGGCGGGCCTTGTTGCGCAGCAGTTCAAACCAGGCATTGGCTTCGACCTGCAACTCGTCTTTGGTCAGGGGGCGCACCATGATGCGCAGTTGATCGAGGGGGACCAGGGGATCGATTGTGGTGACGGGTTTTAACTCTTTTACCGAAGGAGGGGGTTCTGCCTGTTTTGCTTCCGTTTTCTCTTTGGTTTCCTGGGCATGGATCTGTGCCCCCGATATAAATACAAAACAGAATAACACTATAAACAGTAACAGCTTTGGCAATCTCACAATCAACTCCGAGGGTTGGAATAAAAATCTGGTCGCGGGCCCGACTATCCTGCGAGCACTCTAATGAATTCTGAGCGTCTTTGAGAGTGATTCTGATGAATTTTTCCAGAACACAGTGAATCCACTATCCCATCTTACGTTATATTTGTGCAGCCGTAAAATTTTTTGTCTCAAATCAACAGATCCACATTTTTGAAAGTGACCTGCGCTCATGACGACGAATTACGACCCGATTGCTGAGCAGTACAAACGGTCCAAGCAGATGCCGTGGCGGACTTTTGTGGAATGTTTTACGTTGATGGAACTGGCGGGGAATCCCAGCGGTCTCTCGGTACTGGACATTGCCTGTGGTGAAGGTTTTTATACGCGAATGATTCGTCAGCGCGGTGCAGCCCGAGTGACCGGCGTGGATCTTTCTCAGGGCATGATCTCTCTGGCCCAACAGCAGGAAGACGCGCATCAGCAGGGCATCGCTTATATTGTCGGCGATGCACGTGAGCTGCCGGTTCAGGAAGAATACGACCTGGCGATCGCCGCGTATCTGTTGAATTACGCACGTACGCGCGAGGAACTGCAGTCGATGTGCAACGGCATCGCGCGGGCGCTCAAGCCGGGGGGACGCTTTGTAACCGTCAACAGCAGCCCGGCGTTTCACTTTCCCGCGTCTCCCTCGTTTCGTCAGTTCGGCTTTGAAACCAGAGCGGTGGGCGACTGGCAGGAAGGGACGCCGATCACCTGGACGTTCCACCTGGAGGACGGCCCCTTCGACATTGAAAACTATTACCTGAGCGTCGCGACCCACGAAGATGCGTTCCGCCAGGCCGGCTTCAGCGAGGTCCGCTGGCATCCGCCTCAACTCTCGCCGGAGGGATTGCAGGATCAGACCGACGACTTCTGGTCACCGCTGCTGGAGAACTCCCCGATCGCGTTTATTGAATGCGTGAAGTGAGATTCAGAGATGGCATCGATTTCAAAATCGCCTAGACTAATGAAATGCCTGATTCACCTGCTGACATTTATGTCCGTGATGCGAGAAACGATGATGCAGAGAGAGTCGCGGTTATCTGCGAAGCCGCTTTTGCTCCATTGCGTTCCATTTATCGACCGAAGGGGGAAGCGCTTGCCCGACAGGCTGAACGCGCTCAAACGGGAACGCGACTGGTGGCAGAGCTCGCGGGCACTCTTGTCGGAACCGTTCAATATGATCTGCACACTCGGCATCTGCACGTAATTGGCCTGGCCGTGCATCCCGATTATCAACGTCGCGGTGTGGCCCGTTGTCTGTTGGACGAAATCGATCAGCGGGCAGTACTACTTGGGCAACCAGTGGTCGTACTGGATACCATTAAAGAAACAGGAAACGTCCCTCTCTTCGAAAAACTGGGATTCAGAGCTACCCGGGAAGAGGTGGCGACCTGGTGTCAGAGCAAAACCTTTTCACAAGTGCATGATGTGAAGATGGAGCGTATTGTCATTACACAGAAGTAACGGAACGCGTTCTTATCGAGTGGAGGAGATGCAATGTCATCGCGAGCCAAACAGGCAGTTGTGTGCGTGCTGATTGTCATCGGCGTCAGTCTGCTGCAGGGGGCAGAGGAACCTGTGTCCGTCAAAAGCGATTGGGCGGCGCAGCCTCAAGGGAAATATGAATTCCTGCAAGCCCCCCTGACAGAAGAGAAGGAAGCATCCATTCGCCAGTCGCTGCCGTTTCGGCGGATCAAGTTGCAGCGATTCGGCTCGCCTGATGTTCTCAACGGCGGTCGGGCTGTTAACGAGTACGTTGAATTTCATGTTGATGGGAAAGCGCTGCTGCACGCGATTTCCGGTTCTAAGAAAGACGGCGTGTATACAGGAACGATTGACCTGAGAGACTATGCCCGGCTCTGCCTGTTGTATGAAGCGTTGCTTCGGGAAGCAGAGACACCGGAGAAGTTCGGACACGAAATTCCGTCTTCACCCCCCGTCATCTCTGAGCTGACACTGACGTTTAACAGAGAGAAGCCGAACAGAGTCCATCGCAACGATAGCAACTTCGGTGACTTCAAGTTCTGGGTATTTGAGAATGTGTTCGAGAATATTGAATCCGGGGTGAAGTGGGAGCAGGTGCAAGAGTGAAACCGGAATGATAATACTCTTCATTCTGGACCGAATGGCGTTTCCTGGCAGCAACAATGATCAGCGGCAGATAAATTACCGGCGGCTAGCGCCTTGCCGCTCAGTTCATCTTCGTCCTCACACCAAACAGCTCAATTAATAACAGTTCTTATGTAACTAAAACGCGAAAATTCGACAGGGGTAAAAAACTGTGGTCAAATTTTCTTAGCTGTTTGACTATACTGACAGCATTGAATTTCATCTTTAACGCTCAACCGAGAGGAGAAATCATATGTCCGTCCATCAGATTACCCGTCGCGAAGCGCTGCAGACGACTGCTGCCCTGGGAGCCGGCCTCTGGCTGGGAACGTCGACGCAACCGACGCGGGCCGCCGCGAATGAGAAGCTGAATGTCGCGGTGATTGGCGTCGGAGGACGAGGGGCAGCGAACCTCAGCGGCGTCGGCAAGACGGAAAACATTGTCGCGCTGTGTGATGTCGACGACAAGCGGGCGGGCAAAGCCTATGAGCGATATTCCAAAGCGAAAAAATACGCCGACTACCGGCGGATGCTGGACGACATGGAAAACCAGATCGACGCCGTCGTTGTCAGCACGCCCGACCATACGCACTTTCATCCTTCGATGATCGCGATGACGATGGGCAAGCATCTCTACTGTGAGAAGCCGATGGCGCATTCGGTGTGGGAAGTCCGCGAGATGACGAAACTGGCGGCGCGGAACAAACTGGCGACACAGTTGGGAATGCAGCGGCATGCGTTGTCGAACATGCACCGGGCCGTGGAACTGATCAAGTCGGGATCGATCGGCGATGTGAGCGAAGTTTACAGCTGGATCAGTTCCAGTCGCGGAATGCCTCCCGAACCGGTCAAGGAAGTTCCGCCGCCGAAAACTCTCGACTGGGATCTGTGGATCGGTCCGGGGAAGTTTCGTCCGTACGCGGTCAATTCCAAGGGAGAGGGCGTGCTGGCACCTTACAACTGGCGGTTCTGGTGGGATTACGGCACCGGGGAGACCGGCAACTGGGGCTGCCACATTCTGGACATTCCGTTCTGGGCCCTCGATCTGAAATATCCGACGCACGTGGATGCCTCGGGACCGAAACGGGATGCTGAGCGGACGCCGACCGAAATGCTGACCAGTTTCGACTTCCCGGCCAACGACAAACGGGGACCGATCAAGCTGCACTGGTCACAGGAACGGGGCGGCCCGGCGATCCTGAAAGAGAAGGGGCTCAATCTGAAAGGGGCCAACACGCTGTTTATCGGCTCCAAGGGGATGCTGCTGACCGGCTTCGGTTCGCTGAAACTGTTCCCCGAAAAATCGTTCGCGAACTTTAAAGCCCCCGAACAGTTCATTCCCGATTCACCCGGGTTCTATAAGGAATGGATCGAAGCCTGCAAGGGGGGCGAACCGGCCACCTGCAACTTTGATTATTCAGGACCGCTGTCCGAAACCGTGCTGCTGGGCAACACCGCCTACCGCGCGGGCGGCGGCTTCGACTGGGATGCCTCGACGCTGACCGCGAAGGGGAATGACAACGCGAACCAGTATCTCCACTCGCAATTCCGCAAGGGGTGGGAAGAGTTTACGAGTTAGGTTGATTGCGGTTTGAATGTACCACATTGCTGAGCGGTAGGGCACCGGTTGTCGTGCCGCTCAGTTTCTGTTTGCTGATCGTCCTGCGCTGAGATATGATGAGACTTAGAAACCTGAATTCTTCAGGAGGTCTCCATGTCCCCGTTCTCTTCACAGAATACAAAACCTTGCGCTGTACTAAATGGTTCACCGGGAACATTCTCTGCCTGGTGGTGGGTAGTGCTGGTCTGCGGACCTCTTTTGAGTGAGTTCCTGATCATCCTGCAAACGGGACAATTAAAAATTTATTTCTGGTTGTGTCGCCAGGCGCTTCCTGGAATGTTGGCGGCCTGGCCCATGTCCATTCCGTTACTCATCTGGCTTTATCTTGGCTGGCGTCGCTGTCTGGAACGCAATGAAATGAGCAGCCTGCGCCTGCTCTGGCTGGTGCCTCTGATTGTCCTGCCGTTGTCGATGTTGTTCTGGGGGACTCTGTTTTATAACCCTGAGAAATATAGCGGGAATTATGACCGAAGCCATATTGCCTTTCTGCGATTCATTTTCCATGCGATATTCTTAAACGCAATTCTGGCGATCGGTTTCAATTACGGACGTAACTCATTTGTGATTCCATTCTGCCTGCTGGCGCTGTTGCTCAATTTCTTTTGTGCTTTCATTGCTGGTTCCGCTGTGTCCGGTGAATGGTTGTGACAAACTCGCTCATGGGGGATTTCTGAAATGCTACTTCGTTTTCGCATCTGGATGAAAGCCATCGGCCTGCTGGAGCCATTTAGCCTGGATGTCTATCACGCACGGCGAGAGCATCTGGACTGGTTGCCGGAAGAAGAGTCTCCACCAGAAGAACCGGAAACACATACCGTGGCTACCGACTGCTGAGGCGAGATACCAGATTCAAGAGCTGAGTGAACGGTCGGTGGAATTGCAGTTTCCTGCGGAAGCTGGTAAGAACAAGAGAGCGACCTGCCTGAACCTGTTCTCCATTCCCCTGCTGAGGAAAGACTGTGCCCATGAAACGCTCGCATGTCCTGGCTGTCTGTTTCTGTCTGTTCGTCGCGCCCTGCCTTTACGCCGCGGAGACGCCTTCCGTCACGTCAGAGACCATCATGGTGCCGATGCGGGACGGCGTGCTGCTGGCGACCGACGTCTATCGTGATCCGCAACTCAAACAGGCGCCGGTGCTGCTGATGCGGACGCCTTACAATAAGGACCGCGTGAAAAAGATCGCGGAGCGTTATGCGGCTGCGGGTTTTATCACCGTCGTGCAGGACTGCCGGGGTAAGTTTCAGTCGGAGGGGATCTTCTATCCTTACGACCATGAAGGGCGTGACGGCTACGATGCGATCGAGTGGCTGGGCAAGCAGCCGTGGTGCAACGGACGGATCGGCATGTGGGGGGCATCCTATGTGGGAGCGACCCAGTGGCTGGCGGCGAACGAGCGTCCGCCGGGACTGGTCACGATCGCACCGATGGCGACCTTCAGCAGTTTTTATCGCAACCTGTATCTGGGTGGCGCGATGCGGCTCTCGCTGATTACGCGGTGGGCCTCGGGGAATTCCCAAAAACCGGAGGGGGCCGAAGTCACCACCGACTGGCGGAAGACGCTGTTGCATCTGCCGATGAGTGAGATCGACGAACAGATCGGCTGGTCGATCCCCTGGCTGGAGGGAATGCTGACTCATCCGGAGCATAACGGCTACTGGAACCGGACCGAACTGACGGATGAAATCGTCGACCTGAAACTGCCAATGCAGCATATCGTGGGGTCTTACGATTTCTTCTCGCGGGAAACCGTGGGGAATTTTGTACGGATGCAGCAACAGGCTCTCGATCCGAAAACACGTCGACAGCAACAGCTGATTCTGGGGCCCTGGGATCATGGTTCGATCGGCCGCGCCCAGGTTGGTGAGGTGGACTTTGGTCAGAACGCGGTCATGGATAAGGCGGGGGAGAATCTGCAGTGGTTCGAACGTTATCTGAAAGCGGGGTCCGAGAACGACTCTGCGGTTGAGGTCCCCGTACGTTATTTCTCGATGGGGGATAACGTCTGGCGGGAAGCACAGACGTGGCCGCCCCAAGGGTTTTGTGAAACACCGTTCTATCTGCATTCTGCGGGGAACGCGAATACAGGTGGCGGAGACGGTACGCTGACTTACTGTCCGCCGACGGATGCGGAAACTGCGGATATATTCCAAGCGGATCCGGCAGATCCCGCACCGGCCTGCCCGGTGACGGACAAGCGTCCGTTGATCGCGGCGACCTGGGCTCCCGTCGATCAGCGCCCGATTGAGAAGCGGGAGGACGTGCTGGTGTATACGTCCGGTGCGTTTACGGAGCCACTGCGGTTTGCCGGCAATGCGCGGGCGAAGCTGTTCGTCTCAGCCGACACCCCCGATGCGGACTGGGTGGTGAAACTGATCGACGTGCATCCGGACGGGTTCGCACAGAACCTGGCGGTGGGAATTCTCCGCGGCCGGTTTCGCGATTCGGAACTAGAGCCAACACCTTTGCAGCCGGGGCAGGTGTATGAGATCACGGTCGACCTGGGACCGATTGCCGCCCAGATCGGCGCGGGGCACAAGTTGCGGGTGGATATCTGCGGTGCGTATTTTCCGCTGTTCGATCGAAATCCGAATACGGGAGAAGGTCCGTTCGGCAAGGGGACCAAAGTGGCGACCGAGAAGGTGTATCACGATGCGGTCCGGCCGTCACAGATTATTTTGCCGTGTCGGTATTGAGCGGCACGGGTGCCAGGTAGCGTTTCTTAACCTGGATGGTATATACCAAAGTCGTTTCAACCGGGGCTAACGCCCTGCGGCTGATGCCGTGCGGAGAAGCCGCGATGTGTGAAGTCCAGAGCAATTCAGACAGTACAATTCCTTCGCATGGGGAAGCGGAACTGAAACATCCCGAACTGAATTTTGTCGCGCTGTTTCTGCAGATGGTATTGTTCTGGATGATCTTCTGGTTGACAGGACTGGCTCTACTGGGATCACGTTCGTGGAATGGGACCTTGCAGGCATTTCTGGTATTGTTGGTCTGGACTCTGGTAGTCCACGTTCAAGCTCGACTGACCGAAGGCTTCGGAATCCAGGAGCTTTACAAACGGTGGAAGAAGAGAGAATATCAGAAGCGGAACCTGACATTCATCGACGCCAGCCTGATCTTCATTTACATCGCAGGTATGGACGCTTACATCATTTACCTGGCGATTCTGGATTAGCTTGTGGAGCGAAATTTTCGGTCGGGAGAAACCCTTCTGCCAGACTGTCATGTTTTCTGCGCGATCAGGCTGGTGGCTCAGCATTCAGCGCGAGGACTCTGATCGACACTGTCTGATCAGACCTCTTTCGATTCCGATGAAATTTTCCGGCACTTCATTTTTTATAAATTGAGTGATGCGAAGAGGTGTTTTCAATCTGTTGTTTTTTCATGACAACGGATTTGAATGATCTTGCCTGCTGGCATAGTGGTTGCACATTTTTCAAAACCATGCGGGCAACGCTGTGGCTGTGCTGTTTTATCGTGAGTCACACCCGATCCTGCATGACTGTCGCTGATGGGTGACAGGATGTCGCAGTGATTCAGCCGGCCCGCTTCTGTGTTGAAGAATGTCCTGCCGGCAGTGTTGCCACTGCCCAGCATATCGGCGTAATCGTCGGTCTCTGCTCCGACTTCAAATGCCAACCACACCAACCACAAGGGAGAGATGATGCTAATTCGAGGGATGCGATATTTGATATTTCTCGGTCTGGGTCTGGGGCTGGTGCTGCTGCAGCCGGATCCGGGTGGGTTGTCCTCGGCAGCGGCCCAGGAGACCCCGAGCGAAGGGTTGGGTTTTAGCCCTTACTATCCGGCCAATCAACCTGACGACAGTGATCTGTCTGTGAATTTCAATGAAGAGAATCAAGAGGGTGATCGAAAAATGCCAAACGATTCACGACGTGAGAACGCACGACGGGGAGCGAAGAATCCGCCGGATTATGTGAATCGGCCTGCGGAGCATCGACGCAGAGACGACAATCCCGACGACCAGTGGTTTGATGATGACTGGTGGTACGATGGATCGGAAGAGAATCCACCACGCGAGACACCACGCAGAGACGATCCTCGTGGAGATCGACCGCACAGAGATCATCCACGTGGTGAGCATCCCCGCAGAGATAACCCCCACAGCGACAATCCCCGTGAAGATTCTGCCTGGTTCGACGAAGACTGGTGGCACGATGATTCCACCTGGTTTGATGAAGACTGGTGGCAGGATCAACGGGAAGAATATGACTATCAGCTGGGACGCGAAGATGCAGACGAGTATCGCTACTACGACAACTACTATGGCGATAACGATCTGCCGCAACACTGGTGGGAGATGGACAATAACGGGCAATACATGCCCGAGCAGTTACAGGGATTAAATCAGCGCTATGAAGGTGAACCCGCTGATCGCCCTGAGAACAATATCTATACCGACTGGTGGGAAGATCATGGAGCCGGCTACGGATACCAGTATGGCCACTCTAATCTGTCCAACCAGTATTACACCGCTGATGACTGGTGGGACTGAGTCCCACTCGTACAACCTCATGAATTTGAATCTGGAACAACGTTAAACAAAGGAGTTTTATAATGGTTTTGAATAAGCAGATGCTGTTAACTTCTGCATTCAGTCTGGCTGTTGCCATGCCGCTGTCTGTGATGGCGGATGACAACAAGTCTTCTACTGAGAGAGATCAGACTGGTTCGTCCGCGCAGTCCCGGAGCGATCGGGATACGGACTATTCCAAAAAGAAACAGGACAAACACCAGGCAAAACAACAAGGGAAGAAGAAACAGCACGCGCAGGACCATACGCGGAACATGAGTCGCTATCAGCTGGACATGGACGGCTGGGTGCATGTCGGCGTCGACTATGACCGCGATGGTTTTTATGACGCTGTTGAAACGATTTTCCTGTACGATCTGGAAAAAGCGCAGAATGAGAGCCGCAAACGGTCTGACGATATGAAAAAGCAGGCGCAGCGTGACATGCAGCGTCGCGGCAATCGTCGTCAGGTGCAGCTAAGTGGTGAGATTCAGAAGCTGCAGACCAAGCGCATTATGTCAGCTGAGCAGAAGCAGGTGCTGGCCCAGATTCAGACAGAGGAAGGCCAGACACAGCGTGTCTTCCTTGGTCCCCAGGAACAGGTCAGTCAGCTGAACCTCGACAAAGGGGATGACATTCAGATCAAAGGCGTGAAAGGTCGCGTGAATAATCAGTCTGCGATTATGGCACAGTTCGTGTCGTTTAATGGTCAGTCAATCGAGAATGAGCTGCCCCGTCAGCAGAAGCTGAGGAAGTTCAAAGGGGACATCGTCAGCACGCGGAAAACCAGCTTCCAGGGTCGCGATGGAAAATTCGTTGTCGCGAAACTGGAAACACCGCAAGAGAAAATGATCCAGGTCAATCTGGGGCCTGCTGACAGCTTTGAGGATGTGGACCTGTCAGAAGGAACATCCATCAAATTACTGGCCCGTCGTGGTACCATCAATGGTCAGGACGCGCTGATCGCACAACTGATCCGCGTTGATGGCCAGAGCATTGACGTTCGGGAACCTACCAAACGTTCGCTCCGTAAAACCAAGCAGAAATCTCGGAGCAATAGCGAGAACACGACCGCGCAAAATGATCAACAGCCCAGTATCCGCTAGGCCTTGATCTGACAGTTCATCAGCGAACGGAAACGATGGCTCTCCTCGTGGGGGTCATCGTTTTTTTCGCAGACAACAAAGTCAACTCAGTTCGAGGGAATCGGGACGACTTTGAGTTTGACTTCGGAGTCGTCGACGATGCTGAGAACATCGCGGCAATACTCGTGACAGTTGATGCAGGTATTCAACGAATGCATGTAAGCGTAGCTGGCACCGTCGAGATTTTTTTCTTCTGCCATCTTCGCGAGTTTCATCGCCTGCTTGCGGAGTTCCAGGCGATGATGGGCATAGACGGCATCATCGTGGGAAGCCCAGTCGGTGGCGATGCAGATCTGGTTGAGGGTGTTGGCCCCGCTGTGGATCTCTTTGAAGTTTTTCGTCACCAGACCATTGGTAATTTTCTGACAGCTGGCAAGCTTGGCCAGCATCAGTGCGGCCTGCTGATCACCTGGATCTGCTTCGGTTTTACGGAGCTCGTCTGAGGCGAATACGCCGCCCGCGATTAATAGAATTCCGGTGGCCAACAGTAACCAGCGTTGCGTGATGCTCATTTCAGATCCTCGAGTGCCTGAGACAGGTTTCTGCCTGCTTTGCGTAATCCGTACAATCGGTCTGATTCCTACTATCGGCTCTGGAGATCCGATTTCTGAACCCGATCAGGGGAAAAGGAGCGAGAAAGAGGACGGGATGTAGTTTTTACAAGGGTGTGCGTTGCTGTCTGGTAAATGGATCGTCACAGGGTGAGCTACAGCATGCACCGGGGGCAATTCACGTCGAATTCGTTTTCCGTTCAGTGCCTGTTCTGTTAGAATCAATTCCACTTACTTGAAATCACCTTCCACGACTATTCCGATACAGGAACACACCATGCATCCAAGATTTCTGAAACATATCGTCTCGTCCTGCCTGACCCTGGCGCTGCTGCTCTCACTGTCTGCTTCTGCTGAAGCTGCGGACAAATACGAATTGAAGGTGGTCACCGATCGCCCCGATGCGATCTACAAGACTGGAGAGACGGCGAAGTTTCTGATTTCGCTGACGAAGAATGGCAAACCGGTCTCAGGTGAGAAGGTGAGCTTTACCGTGGATAATTTCATCGGCGGGGCTTCCGGTTTCCCTCAAGGGAGCAAGACACTGGGTGAAGAACCGACCGAGGTAGAAGTCACATCGGACAAGCCTGGCTTTCTACGGTGTGTGGTCAAAGCGGGTGCGCCGGTGAATCAGACTAAAATTGCGGGAGCAGGGTTCTCGCCGGAAAAGATCGAACTCAGCAAGCCGGCCCCGGAAGACTTCGACCAGTTCTGGACGAATCAGATCGCGAAACTCGAAGAGGTTCCCATGGATCCGAAACTGACGCCGGTCAAGCAGAAGGACGCCAAGGTTGAAGCGTTCGACGTGCAGGTGAACTGCCTGGGTGGTGCTCCGGTCTCCGGTTATTTTGGGAAGCCGAAGGATGCAAAGGCGAAGAGCCTGCCGGCGATTCTGTGGGTGCATGGGGCCGGTGTAAGGAGTTCGTCGCTGACGAATGCCGTCAAAGGGGCAAACAACGGAATGCTGTCGATGGACATCAACGCACATGGGCTGCCGAACGGGAAGCCGGCTCAATACTACAAAGACCTGGCGGCCGGTAAACTGAAGGGCTATCGGCACGAGGGACGCGAGAGCCGCGAGACGGTTTACTTCCGCGGGATGTTCCTGCGTCTGGTACGGGCGATTGATTTTCTGACCGCGCAACCGGAGTGGGACGGGAAGACCGTGATTGTCATTGGCCACAGCCAGGGAGGCGGCCAGGCACTGGCAGCCGGCGGTCTGGATGACCGGGTGACATTCATCGCCACGGGGGTCCCTGCGATCTGCGATCATTCAGGACGTGCTGCCGGACGGATTAACGGCTGGCCCAAGCTGGTCGAAACCGGCGCGGACGGCAAACCCAATCCCACGCAGTTGAAAGCAGCGTCGTACGTGGACGCGGTCAACTTCGCCACGCGGGCGAAAGCGGATGCGATTATGAGTGTGGGCTTTATCGACAGCGTCTGTCCGCCGTCGAGCTGTTACGCGGCTTATAACCAGCTGAGCGGTAAGAAGCAGATCATCAACAAACCCCTGATGGGCCACGCCGCCCCGGCGGATATTCACAAGGCGTTCTTTGATGCCGTGCTGAAGCATGTGGAGGAGCAGGCTAAGAAGTAAGGGGGCCGTGTGATGGACGTATCTTTTACCAATTCGCGTGAGGAAGTCGCTGCGGCGAAGCGGGTTGAAACGGACTGGGCGGCATTGAGTACAGGACAGCAGATTCGTTCGCTGGAGGTGGATGGGTATGTTGTCCTGCCGGACCTGTTGTCGGCAGAGCAGATTGTGGGGATCCGTGCAGAGCTGACGCGACTACCGACGCAGGGAACCGACTACAGTGAGCATCAGCGAGGATTCAGCGGTGTGCAGTGGACTGACTCGCCGAATGCGATCTCGGTGATTGCGCTGCCGGCGATGATTGCGTTTCTGGAGCGGCTGTTCGGGGATGAGCTGATCTGTACGTCGTGTACCTACGCGGTTTCACAGCCGGGGCATCCGGGAATCGCCATTCATACGGACGCGCAGCCTTATGGTTCGAAAATCTTCGGGCTGGGTGCCAGTTCGCCCTGCCTGGTGCGGGTGCTGTATTACCTGGATGATCTGACGCCTGAACACAGCCCGTTCAAAGTGATTCCCGGTTCGCATCTTTCACTGCACGCGGACGGCAACCCATATCGGCGTTACCTGTCGCATGAAGATGAAGTGCTGGTGACCTGCCGGGCGGGCTCGGCGGTGATCATCAACCAGAAAGTATTCCACGCCAATTATCCCAATTTTAGCGATACCGACCGGCACCTGCTGGCGATTGCCTATCGCCCGGCGTGGGCGGGGCCGATTGGAGAAGTGCCCGATTATGATCCGAAGCAGGTACAGACGTTGCCCGAAAACATACGACCGCTGTTTCGCAGCCTGAATACGCAGAAGATCGACTATGATCTGCCGAACCGGCCTGACAACATGGCACGGTCTGCGCCGGGGATCAGTCCGCGGCGGTATGAGTGAGTGACTACCCTGAGCGGAATGGCGCTAGCCACCGGTAATTTCCAGACATCGGGTGATACAACACCGGCGGCTAGCGCCGTGCCGCTCAGGATCTGTGATTGCTATTTTAATCTGAATTCGTGTTGGATCATACTGTGGACGAGCCTGGGAAACCGGGCTGGTTGCAGGTTGGCGGGGGATCGGGTAGGGTGATGTTTCAATTACCGATTCAGTTCAACCAGCAGGGAGTGTCAGTATGAGTGATCGAATTGTAATGCGTACGGGGGAATGTCTGATCGCCGGTGGTCCGCCGTTTACGGCTGCGGAACCGGAAGTCGTGATTGGTGAGCTGGATGGCCCTGTAGGGACGGCGATTGCCACGCTGACCGGCGGGCAGTCTGCGGGTCACTCGAAGGTGTTCGCGATTCTGAATACGGACATCCAGGTCAGGCCGGTCACGCTGATGGTGAGCAAGGTGACGGTCAAAAGCAGTGCCTACACGAATATTCTGATGGGAACCGTGCAGGCGGCGATTGCCAATGGTGTGCTGGATGCGGTGCGGGCCGGTGATCTGCCGAAAGAGAAAGCGAACGACCTGGGCATAATCTGTTCGGTCTGGCTGAATCCGGGTGCCGCGACCGATGAAAACCTGGATCACAAGGCGCTGTTCGAGATTCATCGCAAAGCCACCGCACAGGCGATTCACAAAGCGATGCACAACGAACCCTCGATCGACTGGCTGCTGGAACACCAGGACGAGATCACGCACAAGTATTACCAGAAGGGGCTGGACGGGACGCTGTAA
This sequence comes from Gimesia benthica, assembly GCF_009720525.1. Classification (NCBI taxonomy): domain Bacteria; kingdom Pseudomonadati; phylum Planctomycetota; class Planctomycetia; order Planctomycetales; family Planctomycetaceae; genus Gimesia; species Gimesia benthica. Next base: position 5,294,867 of record NZ_CP043930.1, on the reverse strand, counting down.
GCGGGGCCACCCTGCTGGTCGTTAACCGGAGCAATTTATTTTCTGAGCGGCATGGCCAGCGCCGTGCCGCTCAGTTTTTTTCTACTTCTTGAACTGTGCGTTGATGGACTTGAGGGTTTCTTCGGTGAGGACCTGGCCGCCGGCGGGGCCGACGAGGTTACTCTCGATGATGGCACTGTAGCTGCCGCCGCGGACGGCTCTTTCATTCGGTACGTAGGAGCCGGGGCCGCAGAGCTGGATGACGAAGGTCTGCAGAGCCGGACTGCGGGACTTCATCTGGGTGCCGAAATCGGTGAAGAGTTCGAAGTCGTTTGTGGCGATGGCGATGTCACCCAGGCGGAGGGTGTGCAGTTCCATCGAATAGGGGCGGGAGGTGCCGGCCTGCTGTTCGTCGTAGCGATCGAGGACGCGCTGTTTCCAGTTTTTGATCCAGACCTTGGAGGGATCGTCAGCGTAGGCCTTGATCTCTTTGGTGATCCGCTCGTGGTCTGCTTCACTGACGGTCTGCAGCGGGAGTTCGATGGTGCGGACTTCGTGCTTGAGCAGTGCGTCGGCGTGTTTTTCCTGCACGGCACCGGCATAGGCTTCTTCCCAGCCGGCGACGATCCGCCGCGAGAGTTCTTCGAGCAGTGTCAGGTTGCGGAGCTGCATCATGCGGGCCTCGGCGGCTTTGCGGTACATGGGACGGGGCACCTGATCTCCGGCGGCACCGGCCCAGCCGAGCACGGTGAGCTGGTCGCCGTATTTTTTCTTGAGGGCTTCGCGAACCGGGTGCCAGAAGTCGGCATTGACGGTGCTGCGTCCTTCGACGGCCTGGGCCGGGCAGGCGATGTTGACAGCGGTCGCGATGAGTTCGTCTTTGTCATTCCAGAAGCAGAGGACTTCCATGGTGTGATCTTCGTAGCCTTCGATGCCGCGAAAATCTTTGGCGCTGGTACTGCCGTACATTTTGGCCCAGCCTCCCTCATACAGGGCCCGGCGGTTCTGAGCGATGACCGCGTGCCCGAGTCCCCAGCCGACCTGGCCCGGCTGCCGTTCGTTCCAGGCCTTCTGAATGGCGTCGGCAATTTTCTGAGCAGCGAACTCGACGAATTCAGCAGGCTGAGTGACGCCGGTCTTGGGAAGGGTGTAGCGACCTTCGATCATCGTGGGCGCGGTGTGCGTGTGAGTGGCATTCATGATGACCTTCTGCAGCGAGAGGCCGGGCAGCTGGTCTTTGAGTTTTTCGCGGACTTTTTCGTGAATGCCTCCCCGGATGCAGACCAGGTCGCAGGAGACGAAGACGACGTGCTCCAGCGATTTGTCTCCGTCGCGGGATTCCAGTACGAGGACGTTCGCAGTGACCGGGCTTTCGACTGTTTTCGCAATGCGGGTCCGCATCTGTCCCGTGAGTGAGACCGGCAGCCTGGGGGTGATGTCGGTCGACGTGGCGCCCACATAGAGTTGGGCGGCGTCTGCAGTGGAGGCTGCGAACAGGCAGAGCATTGTCAGACAGGCGAAACGGACAAGCGGGCGTGAGTACATGCGAAAACTCCTCGATGGATGGCGGGGTTTAGTGGGCGACGGTGTCCAGGGATTCGAAGTCGGCTTCCTGAAAGTCTTCGACGGTGGTCAGCCAGTGTTCCTGAATAAAATCCTGGTGCGCCTGATGGTTGCTGTAGAAATCGTATTCTTCCTGCGTGGCGAACTTCATACTGATGCCGAAGGTATGGTCGTTCTTGGGGCTGGTCTGGCGGCGGATGGTGAAATCTTTGACGCCAGGGATGGCAGCCAGATCGGCGGCAGCGGCGAGGAAGGTCTGCTCTGCTGCAGAACCGGGGGCAGACTTGAGACGAAAGGTTACGGTATGTTCAATCACGGATGATCCTCATGGTAGTCAGCTTGCTTGAATATCATTATTCCCTCCAGGGGACACGATTGCATGTTATGTCAGGCGGAGGAAAAAATCCAACGAGGGAGAACTGCTGTTGCGGTTCAGGCAAGCAGATCGTGAATGATGCGGGCTTCGGGAACGACGGTATGCGGGCGGTTGAGCGTGTCGTAAAGGAGATGCTGATGATCGACGCCGAGCAGTTGATAGATGGTCGCGACGATATCACCCGGGGTGACCGGGCTGTGTCGGGGCGTGGCTCCCTGATGATCGGAAGCGCCGTAGACGAAGCCGGGCTTGATGCCTCCGCCGGCGAGCAGGATGGAATAGCAGGAGTTCCAGTGATCACGGCCGGCGTTGTTGTTGATTTTGGGAGTGCGACCAAAGTCGCCGAGGATTGCGACGAGCGTGCGTTCCAGGCGACCGCTTTGTGCGAGGTCTTCCAGCAGGCTGCTGCAGGCGGCGTCGAGCTGGGGCAGCAGCGTGGTTTTGAGGCTGCGGAAGTTCTGGCCGTGCGTGTCCCAGGTGGCATTCGCATGCGGCGCCCAGGACATGGTGACCACACGGGTGTCGGCTTCGATAAGGCGGCGGGCGAGGAGAACGCTCTGACCGTAGATATTCCGCCCGTAGCGTTCGCGGACGCTGTCCGGTTCGGTATCAAGTTTGAACGCGCGTTGCGCCCGGTTGGAGGTAAGCAGGTCAAAGGCCTGCTGTTGAAAGTCGTCGAGTGAATCGAGCGTCTGGTTGGACTGTGCTTCCAGCCCGTGATTGAGGGAAGTGAGCAGACCGCGGCGGGCCTGCATGCGTTCCTGGGCAAGCCCTGCCGGCAGTGAGAGATTGCGGACGTGAAACTGCGGTGCGTTAGGATCGTCGAGTACCCAGAACGGATCGTAGGTGGCCCCCATGAAGCCGGCCAGAAACCCGGGCTGCAATGGGCCGGCGGCACCCTCTTTGGTTTTGTAGGGTAAGGTGATGTAGGGGAGTGTGCCGGGACGGGTCGGACGTAACTTGGCGAGGACGGCCCCCGGGGCGGGATGGTCGTCGGGCTTCGCACCGCCCCCCTGTTCGCCGCGGTCGTGTCCGGTGAGGGCTGCATAAACGGCGGCAGCGTGCGAATTGTTGACACTGTGATTCATGGACCGGATGAGGGTCGTACGATGCATCTGTTGCGCCAGGCGGGGGAGGTGTTCACAGACATCGACGCCGGCCAGGGAACTGGCAATGGGGTCGAACTCGCCGCGGATCTCGATGGGGCCGGCAGGCTTCATATCCCACATGTCGAGATGACTGGGACCGCCGTTCAAAAAGATGATGATGCAGGCATCAGCTTTAGGAGCGGGACCGGTGACCGGCTTGTCTGCAGCGGCCAGCAGTTGGGGCAGGGAGAGCCCGACGGCGCCCAGACCTCCCACGCGTAAAAGTTCGCGACGCGACCAGCGATTGACCGACAGACGTTCCTGCATCGTCTTGCTCCTGTGATGGATTTGAGAGATCACATTTTAACAAGAGGGAGAGCGGGAGGTCCAGCGCGGTCTACGGAGAGGATCGCGAAACTGACTGGTTTTTTGCTACCATGAAAGGCACTCAAGACACGAAAAAGTTCAGAGTCGGGATTCCACAGCGAATCGAAAACTGTTTCCTGAACTTGTAGTTAATGACCGCTTGCTTAGAGTGAGAAAAGTGATCGCAGCCTGATGAATCGCCCCTGTTCCATTGCATAAACCTTCCAATCAGTGGGCTTGTCGTCCAGTCCTGTCTGCTGGCGATATTGAATCGTAGAATACAAGGTCACTGGCCAACCATGTCTGACCATTCGATGCTCAACTCTGTGATATGAGGATTAATGGAATAACGTGAACCGACGGCTGTAATCCCGAATGACTTGAGTGACATAGTGATTCCCCTTTGGGCAGATGGTCTGCTTCGAATGCAGGACGTTCGAGACCTCGTGGCCCGTCTTTTGTATAGCCTGCGATTTTTCTGTGTGACTTTGATGAGAACAAAACTGCACGAGCTGTGCCAAAACGGGAGGAAACACAAAAGAGGCCAACAAAGCGGGATTGTGGCACATCAGGGGGGCGACGAAGGACTGGAGGGTGCTGCCTGTACAGGCGAACTGACGGCTGAGCAACCAGGCTGAGTGATCACCGTGCAGGGAAATCAACCGGTAGGGGAGAACATGCGCTGCTCAGGCGTCGGCCAGTACGCGTCGGAGAGTAGCGTGACCGAGGGAGACGTGGCGGCGTTCGCCACTATCGAGCAGAACCAGGCCCAGCAGCAGTGCCCAGCCGAGTGCACGCTGAATCAGGCAAGGCTCAGCGTCATAGATATCAAGGAATGCGGTTCTGCTGGCGGGGGTTTCCAGTAAGAGCCAGGTGCACGCCAGATCGGTCGCGGGATCGCCGGCTGAAACGTCCCCCCAGTCGATCAGGCCGACCAGAGCACCATCGCGAACAATCACGTTGCGGGGATGCAAGTCGCCGTGAATCCAGACCATCTGGTCAGCGGGGGGCGTCTCACAACAGGCACGCCAGATGTCTTTCAGGCGCGTGACATCGACGTCGGTACGTTCGCGATGCCGATGCAGTCGTTCTTCGACTCCTTCACTGCGTGACTGCAGTGGAACGCCACGATAGGGGTTCTGCGGTGCCCCGTCTTCAGCCGGCTGATGCAGTCTACAAAGGGTTTCCGCCAACAGGCGAATGTCTCTGTCAGGGAAGTGGTGTTTCTCAGAGGTCTGCCCGGGAACCCACTTCACCACGCTCCAGGTCCAGGGAAAACGGGGACCGGAAGAACCGATGTGGATGTGGAGAGGCAATTCCAGAGAGAGCCGATCTGCAATTTTTGGCAGACAGCGCTGCTCATTTTGCAGAAATTGAACCGCGGCAGCACGGCGGGGCAAACGGACCGCGTGATGTTCGCCGATGCGAAAGATGAAGTTGTCCCAGCCTTCATCGACCAGAAACAGTGGCTGATTCGCCAGTGCAGGATAATCGACCAGCAACAGTTGGCGAACCAGGGGGAGGTCAACCTGTATTTCAGCCCGGGGATGGTTCAAGTGGAGTTCCTCAGTTACCTAATTGGATCGTTAAATTTTCATAATAGGACAGTTTCATTGAACTTAAGCAGATTGCGTTCCAATTCCGGACAAAAATCAGACTTTAAGACCGAACAGTCCGAAATAGTACCATCAGCCGAACGGGTGTGAAGCCCAGTCTGCCATTAATCAGTCATTCCCTCAAGTATCTTCACGTAAAGATACTTGACCTAAAGCTATATTAATTCTATGCTTCTCGTACGATAAATTCATTCCTCATGCGAGCGCGGAGTCATCATAAATTTATGGCACAGGATTTGATCGACGTCTTAATCAGACAGTGGAAGACAGAACGCCCGGACCTCAATGTTGAACCCATGGGGGTTGTCGGTCGTGTTTTGCGACTGGCGACACGGCTGGAGCGACGGGTAAGTGAAACGCTGAAGCCGTATGGTCTGACCGTGGGAGGCTTTGACATTCTGGCCACGCTCCGCAGAGCGGGAGATCCGCAGGGTTTGACGCCCACGGAACTGATGGAGGCGGTGATGCTCTCCTCGGGAGCGATGACGAACCGGATTGACCGTCTGGAGGAACAGGGGCTCGTCGAACGTCGGCCTTCCCCCAATGACCGCCGTTCGCTGCAGGTACTGCTGACTGCAGAGGGGCGCAAGGTAGTCGATAAAGCGGTCGCAGACCGACTGGATGAAGCAGAAGATGCGTTGTGCGGGCTCAAAGCAGAAGAGCGGGACCAACTGGCGGATCTGTTGCGGGCGATGCTGCAGGGTCTGAATGATTGAAAGTCGCTGTTCAGGGAGAACTGATATGCATACGTGTGAAAAACGATTAGGCGAACTGGTCCTGCGAACTGAAAACCGGGAAGCATTGGTTGCCTTTTACCGAGAAGTCATTGGACTGGAACTGTTTGCCAACTTTGACGGAGGCACCTTCCTGAAAATCGCAGACGACTTCGACGGGCATCCCCAGCTGCTGGCGATCTTTGATCAGACCTGGGAGTTCAGCGGACCGCAGGAGATCGAAGTGGGTATGGCCCGGGCCCGGACAGGGACGCTGCATCACTTCGCTTTCGCGATGGAGCTGGAAGTATTCGAACAAGAGAAAGCGCGACTGGAAGCGCTGGAGATTGAGATAATGCTGACGGATCATCGCCAGTTCGGCTGGCACTCGATCTATCTCTACGATCCGGACGGGAACTCGGTGGAACTGGTCTGTTATGACGAAGCGATCCTGGACGCTGCTGCGAACCAGCGGGTGCGGGAGAGTGTCGAGGGGTAAGGGACTTTTTTACCTACCACGAAAGACACGAAAAGCACGAAAGTGATGCTACTCGGAACTGTACTTGAAACAGTAACGCACATTGATTACTGGAGGGAAGACTCTGTGAAGATTCCTTTGCTGGACGATGGGCGGGTCGATATTGAGGCGCTACGGGATCAGGTTGACTGGAACAATCTTTCTGCATTTGAGTCAATGCTAGTTACTTTACTTGACTACAATTGGGAAAGACTTTACGGAGAAATCAAAGAACATCCTGAACTTGCTAAGCTGGCATGGGAAGATGACAGAACTCTGTTGGGAATTGCCGCTCATGATGGTCAATTTGAAATAGTAAAACTTTTAGTGGAGTCAGGTGCAGACATAAACCACTTGTGTAGATGTTATACCCCTATTTATGGTGCAGTATGTAGTGGAAATCCTGAAATCGTACGCTACCTGATTCAAAGAGGAGTAACAAAAAGTCTTAACTATAAATGCGAGTGGAAAGAGAATACACCACTACAAAGAGCCGCCTACGAAGGATTAATAGAAATAGCGAGACTTCTGATAGAAGCAGGCGCTGATATCAATTCTATCGATAGTAAAGGAAGAACTCCGCTTGACCTGGCGGCCCTGAGAAGGCGTATAGAGGTTGTGCTACTTCTCGTTCAACACCATGCGAGACATCAACAGCCTGAAACTACAGAATATATTGAAGAACTCAGGCTTGATGAATGAAAAGTACTACCACGAAAAGCACGAAATTTCTGAAAAGATTGCGTGGTTCAATTCTTAATTTCAGGTGGAATCTCTCATGTATCAAGCAGACGTGGAAATTTATGCGGATACTTCGAACTACGCTGTGATGCGGCATCCGGGGCGGGAAAATCCTGGTTCACTGATCCAGGGGGATTCACTGTCGATTCTGTGTCATGCGGCTGATGCGGTGCGGCGGGAACTGGATCGGGGCGATCTGGAAGAAGCACTCGGTGAACTGGAATACCTCAGAGAGCTGTTGTGGGGCAGGCTGCAACATTACCAGGCCGTGCTGGAGGACCATGACCTCGCGCTGCCAATGGGAAAGAGACTGGAACCTGATCCGCCGCTGGAAGAAGATGAGGATGATGACGCTGAGTGATCTTTTTGCTACCACGAAAAGCACGAAAGACACGAAAGTGGTAGGAAGCTGTGGTCGCGGGAACGAATTCTGGTACGATTGTCTGGCTCACGCTTTGAGAGAAACAGGCGACTCTGTTTTCGATTGAACGAGTGAGCTGCGACTTCCTGCTCGCTGCGCTCGGCCCGAATTGCATTCGGGCCCACCCCGGTGCTGTGAGTGGAATAGCGATCCCTACTGATTTTGGGATCTGCGTCTTCCTTTTTACCGGCGGCTAGCGCCTTGCCGCTCACGGTGGGTGAGTGTGATGGGGCATTGGACGAGCACAGTTGGACAAGCCAACTGTGGCACCCGGCGCTGTGACCTCCTGTTGCCTGCGGCAATCTCGGATTGCACCCGAGACCACCCGGCGGGTTGTTCATTCAACACTGCGCGCGATCATTGCTTTTCACTGGTGTTGGATCAGCACTGGGGTGTTGGATCAGCACTGGTTTTATTTTCTCTGTCCTCGCTGGTGCCGATGCGTAGGATTTCTCTTTGTGCTATTTGCGGATCGCATTGCCTGTGGCCGTGTCGCGTTTCGTAATTGGCACGGTTCATACCTAAGTCGTTTCAACCGGGGCTAACGCCCTGCGGCTCATTTTCTTTTCTGCTGTTGAAGTCCTGAAAACAAGAGTAACAGCATACCTTCGGCCACGGTGGATACGTACTTAGCTAACGCTGTCGACCTCATGAGTACGTAGAAAACTATTTAATAAACGCTACCTGGCGCCTTATCGCTCAGGGGGAATTGTTAATGGATGTCCATTGGAAGTTGTTTCGAGTGGAAGGTCGCTCGGCGGGCAGACACACAGGCTCTGCCCCTACATCCTGTTTTGATCATGGGTCTGATTCTGTCGAAAGGCACCGGGAGGTCAAGACAGAATTTTGTCCCGATGTGGCCGGATTTTGTCCTGGTGTGGCCTGGATTTTGTCCCTGTCTGACCGGAGTCTGTCCTGGTCTGCCCTGAACAAGATGTGGGGAACATTTCGCATGCGTTCTGATTGCCCCCGTGAAAACCTGGTGAAAAGCGGTGCGGATTCAGGTGTCGCTGCGTCAGTGGTGCTTCGTGTTCCGGTGCACGCTGAGCTGCCTCGCGCGCGAGCCAGAAGAGAAGAGCATACGCTTCGGCGGACGTCGATCAAGGGCAGTTTCTTCAGCAGTCAGCAGGAGCACTGCCTGAAAGCACAGGGAGGTTCACTTTGCAGTCGAATTCGTTCAGAACCAGAGCCGTTTGTTGGCCAGAGTGATGAAGGGCTGGCCGTTGATGAAACAGCGGATGTTCTCCAGCAGGGTTTCCAGGTGCCTTTCGGGGACACGCGTCGAAGCGGCGGCGATGTGCGGGGTGATGATGACGTTCTCCATCTGCCAGAGCGGATGGTCTGCGGGCAGGGGTTCGACTTCAAAAACATCCAGACCGGCGCCGGCGATGTCGCCTTTCTGCAGTGCGATGGTCAGGTCCTGCAGATCGACGATCGCGCCGCGGCCGATGTTGATCAGGTAGCCGGAGTTTTTCATCTGCTGGAACTGGGGCGTGCGGAACAGTTTTTCGGTCTGGGGTGTATGCGGCGCTGCGATGACGACGAAGTCGCTGATGGTGAGCAGGTCTTTGAGTCGATCGAGGTCCCAGACTTCATCGACGGCGCCGGGAACCTCACGAATGAGGGGATCGATGGCGCAGACCCGCATGCCGAAGGCAGCAGCGCGGTGGCAGACTTCGGAACCAATCGAGCCGGCACCGACCACACCGAGGGTGCAGTCCGAGAGGTGCATGTGGCTGCGGTCGACTTCGCTGACCTGTCCCGGTCCGGTGACGAAGTCGGGTTTTCCCGCAGTGCCGCCGATGGGTTGCCAGACCGAATGGGACTGTTGACGAATGTAGCGATGCAGGTTGCGGGCGAAGCAGAGCACGAAGCCGAGCACATGATCGGCGATGACATCGTAGAACAGGCCGCGCATGTTTGTGAGCTGGCAAGGGTGGTCGGCCAGTTCGGGAAAAATGTAGTGTTCCAGGCTGGCAGTGGGGGACTGCACCCATTCCAGTTTTTCAGCCGCGGCCAGCAGTTCGGGAGTGATCTTGCCGAAGAAGGCGTGGGCGTCTCTGATTTCGGTCAGAGCTTCATCCAGATTCTGAGCGTTGACGACTTCCAGTGCGTTCGAAATGCTCTCGAGACGGGTGAGTCGTCTGGCGTCGATGGCGGGATAGATGAGAAGTTTTTTCATGGCGGGGGCGATTCTTTAAAAGTGTTCGATGGTGCCGCTGATAATGCGTTCGCGGCCGGTCTCGGTCTGCAGGATCAGATAACCTTCGTCGTCGATTTCGAGGCAGGTGCCTTCCCGGACTTCGCGTCCGGTGTTGATGCGAATGTCCCGGCCGGTGAGCAGGCAGTATTGTCGCCAGGCGGGCATGAGATCGCCGTGGTCACCCGCGACATCGTAGAGCCGGTTTTCGATAGCGTTGATGAGATCGATCAGCGTGGAGGAGAGCGGGAACTTCTGTCCGGTCGTTTCGTAGAGCGAGGTACCTCGCGACTGCAGTTCGGCTTCAGCGGAGAGGAACGAGTTATTGAGATTGACGCCCACGCCTATGACCACGAGGCCGGGCTGACTGGCGGAGGTTTCGACCAGAATGCCACAGACCTTTTTGCCTGCGAGGAAGACATCGTTAGGCCATTTCAGCTGGAGCCGATGTGCGGGGGCCTGCTTCTCGAGTGTTTCACAAACGGCCAGGCCGGTCGCCAAAGCAATCAGGGGCTGCTGCTGGAGCGGGATGCCGAGCTGGTTGGCGTCGACGACGAGGGAGAATGTGAGTCCTCCTTCCGTGGACCACCAGGCATTATTGCCTCGACCACGGCCAGCGGTCTGATTGCCGGTGAGGACGAGTGCGGGCAGGCTGGTATCGCGTGCGGCCGGGGAGGTTGTGCAGTGGGTATTCAGGGCCCAGGAATTGGTGGAAGCGAGGCTCTCGAAATAATCGAGGTGTTCGATGAACGTTTCCGTTCGAACAGCTTTCAGATCCTCGGCAGTGAACGGCAGCATTCCCAACTCATTTCCAGACAAGAAATCGAACAATTACGCAGAGGGAGTGACAGCGGCGATCGCTTCGTCCCGGGTATCGAACAGCGGCCAGAGGCTGCCGATTTTGATGCACTTGAGAATATTCTGCATGTTCTCGCAGGCATTACAGAAGACGGCCTGACCGCCGGTCTGCCGGGCCCGTTGCAGGAGGCGGATCAGCGAGCCGATGATAATCGAATCGAGATAGTCGACGCGGGAGAGGTCAATGATGACATTTTTGATCTCGGGGGCGTCAAAGAGCCTGAGTACCTTGTTGGCTTCGACCTGAACGTTGCTGTACTGGAACTGCAGGGTCGATCCGAGGGGAGTGACTACCAGATTAGGGCCTGCCAGTTCAACATCAAAGATTTCCAGATTTTCTACCATCAGCGGGTTTCCGTTGTGCACTGTATTCAGGAGATCCTGAAGGAGACAATATGAATCAGAAATGAAAATGATCAATAAAGATAGCGCTTAACTCACTTTCATACCCATTTCCGGAGCGGAATTCAAATCTACGCTGATTTTCATCTGGTGTGATTGAGGAGTTGTGTCGTAGTCAATGCTGATGATTGTTCACCTGAATTCCGATGCTGTGGCCCGGTCACGACTTAGGGACGATCTTCCGCCGGGGTGCGAATTGGGGCGTTAATTTGAGTTGCCTAATTTGAAAAACCTTAACTAAAATACATAAACGTTAACCCGAAAGGGTCGTTGTCCCACCCCCAGAAGTGAGAGAACTTACAAGCGTCTTGATTCGGATAGCCGAATTGAACGGTATGACCGGCCTAAGTTGAAGGTTTCATAAACCTGCGGAATTTTGCCAGAACTGTGCCGATATACTAATCCAAATGACCGTAAAAGTTCTCTGAACAAGATTTTAGATCACGCGACCTCAAGCAGCCTGTTGAAATTCTATGTCATCTGCCAAACCAGCCTGGACCCTGAACCCGCGAGTGCTCTTGCGCTCGATCCTCATGCTGGATGACAGTGCCCACTCGATTGCCCTGGGGACCGCGATCGGGATGTTTATCGCGTTGACGCCGACGGTGGGCATTCAGATGCTGATGGTGGTCTGTGTCGCATTTCTGACGCGTCCGCTGTTCCGGTTCAACCAGGTCGCGTCGCTGATTACCGTCTACATTTCGAATCCGCTGACCATCGTGCCGATCTACTGGTTTGACTATAAAGTGGGTACGTTGTTCGTAGGCGGTTCGCTGACGCAGAAGGACTTCGCCCGGATCCTGGAGTTCGAGGGATTCAGCGGCTGGTGGGAAACGGTGAAGCAGCTGCTGCTGGAAGTCGGGTCTCCGTTGATTATCGGCTCGCTGGTGGTCGGCACGTTCTTCGGCCTGATTACCTACCCCATCATGCTGCGACTGCTGAAACACCTGCGTCGTTCCAAATCGACCGACGGCCCTGAAGACGCAGCCGAACAGAGTGTGCGTCCCGCCCAGCCGATCGACTCGGAACAGAGCATGAAATCTGTGCATCTGCATTCCAGTTAGGTGTTGATCTCCTGATCCCCTTCCGCATAATAAGCAACACATCCTGATTTCACAGATTTCGAAGCGCTTTAGAAGGACATCCTCATGTCGTCTCCCAGGTATGACTGTTTATGTGCGGGGATCATCGTCGCAGACCATGTGTGCAAGGCCATCGACCATATGCCGCGTCCGGGCGAGCTGGTACTGACGGACGAAATGAGCCTGACGATTGGCGGCTGTGCATCGAACGTTGCCGCGGACCTGGCACGTCTGGATCGCCGGGCCGCGATCGCCGGGATTGTGGGGCAGGATGTTTTCGGACAGTATGTGGAAGAGAGCCTGGCTGCTTCGGGCGTGCACTGCGAGTACATCATGAAATCGGATACGCTGCCGACCAGCGGTTCGTTCGTGATTAATGTGCAGGGTGAGGATCGCCGGTTTATTCATTCGGTTGCTGCGAACTCTCTGTTTACCGGCGAGACAGTCACGGAGGAGCAGATTCGCTCCTGTCGCATCCTGTACCTGGGAGGTTACTGCCTGTCGGAAGAGCTTTCGCCCGAGAATGTCGCCCGCATGTTCGAGGTGGCCCGGGCAGCGGGAGTGATTACGGTGCTGGATGTGGTGACGCCGAAGGCTGCGGATTACTGGTCAATGCTGAAGCCGGTTCTGCCGTTAAGCGATTATTTCCTGCCTAATAATGATGAGGGGGAACTGATCACGGGAGAGACAGACCCGCTGAAACAGGCCGAGGCGTTCCGGGAAGCGGGAGCGAATTCGGTGATCATCACCTGTGGCGGCCAGGGGAGTCTGCTGCTGGATGCTGAGCGTTTGCTACGTTCAGAGATTTATCCGGTCGACCTGGTGGATGGGACAGGGAGCGGAGACGCGTTTGTCGCCGGTTTCATTCATGGTCTTCTGGAAGAGGCGAGCCCGGAAGACTGCCTGCGTTATGGATCGGCGCTGGGGCACAGCTGTGTGCGTGCCACCGGCGCGACCGCGGGCATCTTCACACGCAGCGAGCTGAACCAGTTCGTGGCGGCGCATGAGCTGCGTGTGGAAACCCTGTAACCAATTCAACTTAGCAATGATCGGGAATGCGATCAGTTCTGGGGGAAATAGGGTTCGACTGCTTTCTTCCAGATGAGGTAGCCTGCGTGTTCCATATGCAGGCCATCCTTTTTGAAGAGCTCGGGACGGGGTTTGCCGTCTTCGCCCAGCATCGGATCCCAGACATCGGCGAACGCCAGATAGTCGTGTTTTTCACACTGTTTTTTGATCAGCTTGTTGGCTTCCTGAATGGTGCCGGCCAGTTTCCAGCGACTGAGACTGGGTTTGACGGCGATGAAGACAATGCGGGTCTCGGGCAGGGCGTTATGGACGACGGAGACGAACTGCTTGAAGTCGCCGGCGACCTCTTTCGCGGTGCGACCACGGGCGAGGTCATTGTCACCAGCGTAGAGGAAGATAACTTTGGGCTTGTGTTTGAGAATGATCCGATCGGCGAAGTGTGTGGAGTCAACGATTTCAGATCCGCCGAAGCCACGATTGATGACAGGAAGGTCAGGGAAGTACTTCTTCAGATCCCACATGCGGATGCTGGAAGAACCGACAAACAGGATACCGTCTTCCTGAATACCTTGTGCCTTATCCTGTTTTTCAAACTGGGCGATGGACTTTTCCCAGCGGTCGAAATTGTGAGCAGGCTGATCCGCAGCCCGGGCGACGGTCCAAAACGCCAGCATTGCGCAGAGGGAGAGAATCAGTGTCCGCGTACCAAGTGTGATCTTCATGCTGTGTATTTCCTTGAAACAGGGCTGCCTGTGGAGCCGTATTAGTTAGTAAGATGGTTGAGTTTCAGTATTGTATAATCAGGTGACGCGGCTGGTGACTGCTTTCCAGGCCGAGATTGCATCGCGGTTGGCTTCGACGTCGTGCAGGCGAATGATTTCGACAGCCTGACTGGCCAGGGCAATGGAGACGCCGACCGTTCCCGCGAGACGTTCTTCCACATCGCGGCCCAGCAGCTTCGACAGGAAGCGTTTGCGGGAATGACCGATGAGTATCGGATAACCCAGATCCTGGAAATCGCGAATGTGGGAGAGAATCTGCAGGTTGTGTTCGGCGGTTTTCCCGAATCCAATGCCCGGGTCGAGGACGATTCTGCCGGGTTCGATTCCCGCCGAGAGCAGTTCCTGTAAGCGTTCCTGGAACCAGTTTTTCAGATCGACGATGACATCGTCATAGGTCGGGTTGTCCTGCATGGTCTGGGGAGTTCCCTGGATGTGCATGCAGATCACTCCCGCGCCGGTTTCTGCAGCCAGGGGGATCATCTCCGGATCAAAGGTGAGGCCCGAGATATCGTTGATGATCGCAGCGCCGGCTGCGAGCGACTGTCGGGCGACTTCCGCTTTGGTAGTGTCGACGGAAATCGGGACGTCGGTCTGGTTCGCGAGCTGTTCAACGACCGGAACCACGCGGCGGAGTTCTTCTTCCAGGGGAACGGGATCAGAGCCAGGACGGGTCGATTCGCCACCAATGTCTAAAATATCCGCGCCCTGCTCGATGAGACGTAAGCCCTTCTTGACGGCTGCGTCCCGATCCGTAACCTCTCCTCCATCCGAAAAACTGTCGGGGGTGACGTTGAGAATGCCCATCAACAAAGGCCGCTCAGCGAATGAAATGGTTTGGGACCCACAGTACCACAGCCGTGGCTGATCTGATGGTGAGGACGAAGATTCTGAGGCAGATGACGGCACTGAACAATCCGTGAATTCTGAGGTAGTTTATTTGAAGCAGCTCAGGGAGCCAGATCTGGTTTTACTTTGACTGCGAGAGGGTTGCAAGCAAATAAACCTAAAGAGTCAATGAGCGCAACAGAGCGTTTTTTTTGCGCAGCTTTCCCAAATATCTGCAGGAATTCAGCTGGTCGCTTTATTTTTGACCTAGGATAGAGTGAGAGCCGACAGGTCTGGTCGGATTTATCGTGTTCAAACACGTGAAAACCAGTTCTAAAACTGTTAAAATGCGATACTTGAGGGAATAAAGGATTTTTAGAGAAACTTTATTTTTCGTGTTCGCTTTACTTTGACATCGTAATTCGTTCTGGTATTGTAATCAACGTATTTGCCGTAACCGGCAAATCTTACCAAACCAGAAAAACAGACCTGTTTTCCCTAGGTGCGTAGACTTAGGGACATCGCTGGGGGATGAAGGTAGTGACTTATCTTCCGGCGAAGTGGAACCACTTTCTTAAGAATCTGAGGAGTACACCATGATTCGAAAAACTGTCACACTTTCTTTGATCGCTGCAATGACACTGTTCGTTGCAACCTTCAGCGTATCAGATGCAGAAGCATTTGGTTTCCGTAACCGTTGCTGCAAACCAGAGCGCGTAAAATGCTGCAAGCCCGTTCGTGAACGTTGCTGCAAGCCCAAACGCGTTCGCTGCTGCAAGCCAGAACGCGTTCGTTGCTGCAAACCAGCACGTGTACGTTGCTGCAAGCCAGTTCGCACCACCTGCTGCAAGCCAGCACCAGTTTGCACACCTGCACCAACCTGCTGTGCACCAGCTCCTAAATGCTGTGCACCAGCTCCCAAGTGCGCTTCTCCCTGCAACAGCTGTGAAGGAGCTGCTCCAGCTCACTCAGCTCCCAAGAAGGTAGAAGAAGCACCAGCTCCTCCAAAGAAAGCTCCTGCTCCTGCTCCTAAAAAAGCATAATGAGCTAGAGTCTTCTCTGACTGCTGACATGATTTAAGATTGTCACAGCCAGGAGCAACGACGAAATCTACGGCCCCATTGTCTTGCACAATTGGGGCCGTTTTTCGTTCCAGCGGGGGAGAGAATTACAGTCCGTGGCAGCCTCTCAGGCGGAGCGGGCCAGTTCCTGCTCTTCAGGAGGAGCGTCTTCCTCTGTCGCCTGCAATTGTGCCTGCAGGTCTTGCAGCTGCCCTTCCAGACGGGGCAGCATATTCTCACCAGTACGGGTGACTTTATAAAAAACCCCGGAGTCGCGCCCAGAAAGCTGAAATTTCAGCAGGTCGAAGGCGATCAGTTTTCCATGAATGCGGGGGAGGCGTTCGGTAACGACGCCGTCAACTTCATTTTGGCGTACGATCCAGCCATCAAATTCGGGATCCCGCTCTTTGGTCTCACGTCGCAGGACGCTGTAATGCTTGAGCACGAGACTCCATTCGGGATTTTCCAGCATCTGTTCCAGTTCGAAATCTATCATGTTGAACTTATCGACTGGGCCGAATAATCACTGTCAATGATTTTCCGGAGTCGACACGACCGACATAACAGGACCACTGTCTGCCCTGTTCAGCAGGAAAATCCGGAAATTTCCCTCAAGACATCGCCACTCTTTGCGCGAAAGAACAGGGCGGATCTTCTGCAGTGCCACACTTGTACAAGTCTTTTTCTGCAGGAGAGTTACATATTGGTCTTGGAATCCGAAACTTCCCCGAGGGCGGCGTTCAGCGCGGTGGTCAGTTCCAGATCGTGGAGGTGATCCCGCGTATAAATGCGGAAGATCAGGAAGCTGACAGGCAGAGCCCGGAAGAGCTCATCATCGTGCAGCTCCTGAGTCAGCCCCGTACCGGGATCGAGCAAATAATTTTGTCCACCTGCTGGGAGTCGCCCACTGGGCCGATGGTAATGCCGGGCGACGTCGATCCGCAGCGGGAGCTGCTTCAACTCCGCGGGCAGCTTGGAGCGGACCCGCTTTTCGACCAGTTCCGGTTCCGAAAAGATCGATGTGTGCACTGCAGTCCCGGAATGGAAATTGAGCTGACGTTCGCAGGCCATCTTCCATTCCACATTACGCGAGAGAATCCCTTGCCAGCGCTCTCCCAGATCACGAACTGCGGGATCCGAACTCTTCTGGAAGCGGCCGACGTCGACGAGGAATGAAGACTCGGTAAACCCGCGATAGTCGTCCAGATGTTCGAGGGGATTGCCGTGAAACAGATGCTGCATGGTCTCGGCAAAGATTTCTTCGAGCGCCAGGTCCAGGGCACGCACCGTACGGTGATAATAAATAGTGCGGAACAGATTCGCGCGGGTTTCAATAAAGTTGACCAGTGCCGTCATGCCGCGACCGTGAATCGTCAGCCCTTCAGAAGTGAAGAAGCTGTAATGAATCAAGCGCGAGACATCGACCGCACGAATATTGTAGCCTGACATATAGGCGTCACGGAGAACGAAATCCATATTGTCGACGGTATAAATGCCGCTGAACATGGCACGCAACTTACAAAGCCAGTCCGGGTTACCCGCCTCGCTCGCTGCATCGCCGGAAGGACGCCGAATCAGCCAGCCAATCTGCTTGGGGTCGAGTTCTTCCAGCGGATTGAGGTGACCGTTCGGGTTCCGGCGAATCCCGCGAATGAGGTCTCCCAGTTCATGTTCGATGATATGGGCGCCAATGTCTTCATGCGTGAGATGGTACTGATCCAGATAATGGTCGTCGAAAAAGTGCCCGAAGGGGCCGTGCCCCACATCATGCAGCAGCGCCGCCAGCCGGACCAGGCTCTCTACGTAAGGCAGAGAAGGAACATTGCGACAGGCGCTGCTCAAGGAATCATACCAGGCGTTAATTGCTACCGACGAGAGATGCATGGCTCCCAACACGTGCTGAAACCGCATGTGCTCAGCTGAGGGAAAAACCCACCAGGCCGTCTGAAGCTGGTGAATGTGCCTGAGTCGCTGGACCCAGGGATGGTCGATGATTTCCTGCTCGGAGACCTCATCATCGGGAATCCCGGTTTTGGAAGTAAACGGGATATACCCATGAATCGGGTCATGAGTCAAACTTTCGGAAATAAAATCGCGCACCATAATCTCACTGTTTCAATTGACGTTGATTACGAATAAAATCTGAACAGGTCTTCATAAAATTATTTCATTGAAATACTTACGCGCCAAATGACTCTGTCGCATCTCCCCAGCCGCATCCACTATAAGACACACCATCCCCGCCGCTGCCGCAGGCTGAGACGGTTGGAAATTATTGCGCTGATCGTCGGCCTGATCTCCACAGTCATTCTACATGGACTGCTGAAGATTACCACCGTTGTTCACTGGGAATTGGGTGCTGCGATCATCGTAGCCATGAGCTATTTCACGATCAGCCTGATGCTGCGGTACGGCTGGCATCTGGACCGGAAAGAGTTCTTCAAAACCCACCTGGCCCATTTCTTTTTTTGCGGGCTCTGGTTGATCGCCAGCCTGCTGATAATCAGTCTGCATGACCTGCTGCCCGATGACGCCCCGACCCGACTGAATCTGATCCTGGGCGTCTCCGAATTTTGTGTCATCCTGAGAAGCCTCTACGAGACAATTCTCTTAATCCGGCGCGTCTCGTCACGTGGCTGGAACCCCGCCCTGATTGTGGTGACTTCCTTCCTGGTGCTGATTTCCGTGGGGACGATCTTACTCATGTTTCCCTCGGCTCGCATTCAGGACCCCGCCGCGAAAACGACGGAGGGCGCTCCGTTCCTGGTCGCCCTGTTTACCTCAACCAGTGCCAGTTGCGTTACAGGCCTGATCGTGGTTCCCACGGGAACCTATTGGAGCCGCACGGGGCACACCATTATCATGTTTCTGTTCCAGATCGGCGGACTGGGCATCCTGACCTTTGGAGCCTTCTTCGCAGCAGCTTTTGGACGATCGATGCAGATCCGGGAGAGCGTCACTTTCAGCGAGATGCTGGAGTCCAGCCAGCGCGGTGACATCCGCCGTCTGGTGCTGGCCATCCTCGGAATTACGATTTTTACCGAACTGCTCGGTGCGGTCTGCCTGATGGGACTCTGGCCGGAGCTCCCTTTCACCGAACGGGTCTACTTCAGCCTGTTTCATTCGATCAGTGGATATTGCAACGCCGGCTTCAGCCTGATGGATGACGGCTTCCTGGGCATGGGACACCACTGGGAAATCTGGGGCGTCATCCCGGCTCTGATCATCATCGGCGGATTAGGGTTTGCTGTAAACTACAATTTCATGTTGTACGGCATCACCCATTTCTCGAACCTGCGGATCCGCAAGCCCCTGTTTCATCACCCGACACAGAAAGTCCGGCTGACGATTTCCTCACGCCTGATTTTTTTCACGACCCTCTTTCTTTTGATCGGGGGCACGATCGGCATCTACCTGCTGGAATCGATTCATGCCTCCGATGATCTCACCTTTGGAGAGCGGCTCAATTCCGCCTGGTTCCAGTCCGTTACATTTCGGACGGCCGGTTTTAATACCGTTGACCTCGGTGCCTACCAACCGCAGACCAAACTGTTTTCCGTACTGCTGATGTTTATCGGTGCGTCTCCCGGCTCAACGGGGGGCGGCGTGAAAACGGCAGTCTTTGCCCTGGCCATCCTTTCGGTCTGGGCGCTACTGAAAGGGAGAGACCGGGTTGAGATCCTGGGGCGCACCATCCCCAGCGCACTGATCCACCGTTCGCTGACGATCATCTCACTGGGAATCCTGGTACTGATGTCGTCAACACTGCTGATTGTCATGTTCGAAAACAACCAGGCGATCTTTCTGGATCATCTGTTTGAAGCAACCAGTGCCTTTGCTACGGTCGGCGTCTCGACGGGCATCACCGCGGGTTTGACGACACCGTCGCACTGGGTGATCATAATTACGATGTTTATCGGTCGCGTCGGCCCGCTGACGGCTTTAATCGCACTCTCAAACCGTGGCCCCGCCTATCGATATCACTACCCGGAAGAGCCAGTGAACCTCGGGTAACAGGAACCCTGAAATCAAATCATCTAAAGTAACTCATCCTCCAGAGGAGAACTGATCCCGTGATTAAAGTAGCAGTCATCGGTTTGGGCCGCTTTGGTACCGAACTCGCCAAACGTCTGGGAGCCAGCGGAGTGGAAGTCATCGCCATCGACCATTCGGACAAGCTGGTGAATGAGGTCAAAGATGATGTCGCGGTCGCAGTTCGTCTGAATTCCACCGACGAACTGGCGCTCAAAAGTCAGGACGTAGACAAAGTCGATGCCTGCGTGATCTCGATCGGGGAAAATTTCGAATCGGCACTGCTGACCACAGTGATCATTAAGAAGATGGGAGTCCCCAAGATCATCTGTCGTGCACAGTCAAAGTTTCACGCAGAGATCTTTACTCAGGTTGGTGCAACCGATGTGATCCAGCCCGAGATTCAGGCGGGAGCTCACCTGGCACGACTGCTGGCCAATCCGCATCTGGAAGATTACATCCAGGTCGGCGATGGCTACACCATGATCGAGCTGATGACCCCCAAAGAGTTCGTTGGCAAAAACCTGACCGAGCTGGCGCTGCGTTCCAAATATTCCGTGAACGTGGTCGCCATTCGTAAACGGAATTCCGCGGAAATCGAAAAGAATACGGGAAAGGTATACACAACCGACTGTGTACCTCACCCGGATTATCAGATTCAGGAATCAGACATCCTGCTCATCATCGGAACCGATCAAAACCTGGCGCGCCTGCCAACCAGCAATGTGTGAGCGCCCTGCAGATTTCCGCATAAATCGACCGAATCAGACCCAGTCTCGCGAACGTTCCACCGCCTGCTTCCAGCGCTGATATAATTCCTCACGTCGCGAGGCCTCCATCTGCGGCTGGTATTCTACATCGAGAGCCCAGTTACGGGTCACCTCTGCCTGATCATGCCAGAAGCCAACAGCCAGGCCTGCCAGATAGGCGGCTCCCAGAGCCGTTGTTTCATGGACCACCGGACGCTGCGCGGGAACATCGAGCATATCCGCCTGAAACTGCATCAACAGACCATTTGCAGCCGCACCGCCGTCCACCTTGAGAGTTTTCAACTTGATCTGAGAATCCTGCTCCATGGCGTGCAGCACATCGCAGGTCTGGTATGCCAGCGACTCAAGGACCGCCCGTGCAACATGAGCTCTGGTAGCGCCCCGCGTGAGACCAATTAGAGTTCCGCGGGCATCCTGATCCCAGTAGGGTGCTCCCAGTCCCACAAAGGCAGGCACGAAGAAGACATCGCCGGTATCTTCCACCTGGCCTGCCAGGTCCTCAATTTCAGACGCTGACTCAATGATCTGCAGCCCATCCCTGAGCCACTGGATTGCTGCCCCGGCCACGAAAATGGATCCTTCCAGACAGTAAGTGACTTTGCCATTGATGCTCCAGCCGATCGTGGTCAGCAGACCATTCTGCGAAAGCACCGGTTTATCGCCGGTATTCATGAGCATAAAACAACCGGTTCCGTAGGTATTCTTCGCTGCCCCGGGTTCAAAGCAGCCCTGACCGAAGGTCGCTGCCTGCTGGTCCCCTGCAATACCGGCAATTTTGATTGACTCGCCAAACAGCGCGGGGTCGGTCTCACCATAGACCTCGCTGGAACTTTTAACTTCGGGCAGCATGCAACGGGGAATATCGAAGATCTGCAGCAGTTCGTCATCCCACTCGTGTGTATGAATATTGTAGAGCAGGGTGCGACAGGCATTGGTTGGATCGGTGACATGTACCTTCCCCCCCGTCAGCCGCCAGATCAGAAAAGAGTCGATCGTACCAAACAGAATTTTGCCTGCCTGGGCCTGCTCCCTTAATCCTTCTACGGTATTGAGCAGGTATTCAATCTTGGTTCCCGAGAAATAGGCATCCAGCAACAGTCCGGTCTTCTCGCGGAACAGACCTTCACACCCCTCCGCTTTCAGCTGATCACAGCGGCCTGCCGTCAGTCGGCTCTGCCAGACAATCGCATTCGAAACCGGTTTGCCGCTCTCTTTATCCCAGAGGACTATCGTTTCCCGTTGATTCGTAATACCGATTGCAGCGATCTCGGAGAGCGTCGCCCCCGATTGATCGATCACTTCGCGGGCGGTCGCCAGTTGTGATTCCCAGATCGCTTCGGGATCGTGTTCCACCAGTCCCGGCGAGGGAAAGATCTGTTCGAACTCCTCCTGGGAAGTGGCCTCAATCTGCCCCTGATGATTAAACAGAATTGATCGACTGGATGTTGTTCCCTGATCTAACGCCAGTACATACTTTGCCATTTCCACACTCCTTGAGGCGAACACAGGCTCGAAAGGATTAATCACATCTGAATACCTTTCAGTTACATTAAGCAAGCGATCGCCGGTTCACAAGGATTTCGGGAAATTTCTTCAGCAGCCGTTACTCCTGTATTACTGACCGCGCATAAAAAACTGATGGCGAGAGAAGTCATTTCTCAAGCCATCAGTCAGTCACACTTTACGGTACCTCCTGCAAAGTACCAGTGTTCACATCAGGTTGGACTAGTGGTAAGCTTGCATTCCGTGCTCAGACAGGTCCAGACCTTTCATTTCATCTTCCTCAGAGACTCGGAGCTGTCCGATGACTTTCAGGAACATGAAGAGGATAAACATGGTGATGAAGGCGTAAGCCGGGATCACAACAGATCCAATCACCTGGGTTACGATGTTGTAATCACCGAAGATACCAGTGGCGACACCACCCCAGATACCACACAGTCCGTGGACAGGGAAGGCACCGACGGGATCGTCGATTTTGAGTTTTTCGAGTGCCAGGATACCGAAGACAACCAGCAGACCGGCAACCACGCCGATGACAATTGCTTCGATGTTAGAGACACTGTCACAGTTAGCGGTAATACCTACCAGACCAGCCAGAACACCGTTCAGGGCCATGGAGATATCCGGTTTTGAGTACATGATCCAACCCAGGATCATTGCGGCCACACCACCGGCGGCTGCAGCGAGGGTTGTGTTGGTAGCGATCAGCATCACAGCGTTGGTGTTGTCAGTTCCAGCGAAGGCCAGCTGACTACCAGGGTTAAACCCGTACCAGCCTACCCACAGGATGAAGACACCCAGTGTTGCCTGAGCAATGTTGTGTCCAGGAATCGGAACTGATCTGCCATCTTTGAAACGACCAATCCGGGGTCCGAGGACAATTGCCCCAGCCAGACCGGCGAAACCACCGACAGCATGCACGACAATTGAACCAGCAAAGTCGTAGAAGCCCATGGCATCCAACCAGCCACCGCCCCATTTCCAGTAACCACTGATTGGGTAGATGATACCGGTCAGGATGATACTGTAGATCAGGTAAGAGCTGAATTTCAGACGACCGGCAACGGCACCAGAGACGATGGTGGCAGCAGTCGCTGCGAAGGCAACCTGGAACAGGAAGTCAACCTGCGGATGCAGCACTCCTGGGCCTGGATCTCCAGCTTCGCCGATTCCGAACTGTGCAAAACCAAAGTAACCGTTACCGGCATCCCCTGGATACATCAGACCGTAACCGACAGCGTAGTAAACCAGCACGCCGGCACAGACATCCATTAAGTTCTTAAAGAGAATGTTGATGGTATTCTTGGAAGAGTTGAATCCGGACTCGACCATAGCGAAGCCAGACTGCATGAACAGCACCAGAACAGCACAGAGGAATAACATACTGTTATCAAGTGCGTAGTAAAGCTCTGATAATGAAAGCTGAGGAGCTTCCTCTTCTGCGGGTGCTTCTTCTGTTGTTTCAGCAGGTGCGGCAGTTTCTGCTGCGGCGGGTTTCTCTTCAGGAGCTTTTTCGTCCTGATAAGCCCAAGCTGGCTGTGATACTGCCAAAACAACGACAAGGCTTGCCGTCAAGCCCATGAGCGCATGTTTCCAATTCATTTTGTCGCAAACCTTTCCCGGAGTCTTCGTCAGATGTTGTTAAATCTACTGTTTGGACAATCAATTTCTTCTGATCGTGACCCCTAAATACCAATCAATAAAATGAGCACTTATTTGGTGAAAAGTCTTAATGCAAACAGTGTGCCTCAATCTGATTTGCGACAGTTTGAACAACCCTTATCTATATTTCACGTAATGCTTTATATCATCTCATATTAAATTAATATTTACGGAATGTGATTCGGGCCACCAGTTCGGATGCAGATTAATAAGGCAACATCAGCGGTCATTGCCTGCAGATTAAGCACAGACTGCCACATATTAACACTCCGGCATCTGTCTGGAGTGGAAACTCGACACTCTGTCAGTTTTGACGGTGTCTGCAACCTCCCTGCCTAGGACGCTCCGGCAGCTGGCCTGAAAGCAACAATTTCTCTGCCAAGTTGGCAGTTGACGTCAACCACCCTCAATAAGAGATTCGCGTTAACAGCTGATATATAACATCTTACAACACCTCATTCCGATTGGCATGATGATTGCAATTACTTGGCCTCATGGACAGGGTCCAGCCTGGATCCTGCCATCTTTGTCGTACTTACACCTATTTGTACTCACACACCGGCCCCCTGTGATCAACAGGAAGCGCGGCACGAGGCGTGTGAGGGATCATCGTGGTCATGGGCAAAATTATTGGCCATTTATTGCTGGTTGAGGAGAGACTGTGGCAAAACTTTTAAGCTTTGACGAAGAGGCCAGAAAGAGTTTATTGGCAGGAGTCGCTAAATTGTCGCGGGCTGTAAGCAGTACGCTTGGGCCGCGAGGGCGAAATGCTGTCTTGG
Organism: Gimesia benthica; assembly: GCF_009720525.1. Lineage (NCBI taxonomy): Bacteria > Pseudomonadati > Planctomycetota > Planctomycetia > Planctomycetales > Planctomycetaceae > Gimesia > Gimesia benthica. The sequence continues at coordinate 5,270,502 of NZ_CP043930.1, read as the reverse complement.
ACAAAGGCTGGGGAACCCCGAAGGTCACCAAAGACGGCGTGACTGTTGCCGAAGACATCGAACTGGAAGACCCGTTTGAAAACATGGGCGTCCAGCTGGTGAAAGAAGCAGCATCGAAAACAAACGATGTTGCTGGAGACGGCACCACAACAGCAACCGTACTGGCAGAAGCCATTTTCCGGGAAGGTCTGAAGTACATCGCTTCCGGCGCAGACCCGATGGCCCTCAGCCGTGGCGTACAGAAAGCTGTTGAGGCAGTTGTCGAACAGATCGGTAAGATCTCTAAAGAAGTAAAAGGAAATGACAAGAAAGCCATCCAGACTGTTGCGACCATCGCTGGTAACAACGATCCGGAAATCGGCAAGATTCTGGCAGATGCTCTGCTGAAGGTCGGCGCTGATGGCGTGATTACAGTCGAAGAAGGACGTGGCGTCACTACTGATGTCGATCTGGTAGAAGGCATGCAGTTCGAACGCGGCTTCCTGTCTCCGCACTTCGTCACCGACGAAGACAATCAGACCTGCGACCTGGAACGGGCCAAGATCCTGATCTACGAAGAAAAGATCAGCTCTGCTCAGACACTCGTTCCTCTGCTGGAACAGATTTCCAAAGAAGGTTCTCCGCTGCTGATCATTGCTGAAGACATCGAAGGCGAAGCACTCGCCACTCTGGTCGTCAACAAGCTGCGTGGCATCCTTAAAGTCTGTGCCGTGAAAGCTCCCGGTTACGGCGATCGTCGTAAAGCCATGCTGGAAGACATTGCTGTCCTCACCGGCGGCCGTGCGATCTTCAAAGACCTGGGAATCAAACTTGAGTCTGTTGAACTGAAAGACCTGGGACAGGCCAAGAAGATTCACATCAGCTCAGACAACACCACGATCGTCAGCGGTTCTGGAAGCAAGGCAGCCGTCAACGGTCGTGCCGAGCAGATCCGGGCAGAAATCGAAGTTACCGACAGCGAATACGATCGTGAAAAACTGCAGGAACGTCTGGCTAAACTGGCCGGTGGCGTTGCTCAGATCAATGTCGGTGCTGCGACTGAAACAGAAATGAAAGAACGCAAAGACCTTATCGACGATGCTCTGGCCGCTACGCGTGCTGCCATCGAAGAAGGGATCGTGCCCGGTGGTGGAATCGCCCTGCTGCGATCTGCCAAAGCTCTGGAAAGCCTGAAACTGTCCGGCGACCAGGCTCTGGGAGTATCTCTGGTTCAGAAAGTTCTGGAAATGCCGCTGCGTGCAATCGCTGAAAACGCCGGTCTGGACGGTTCGGTTGTCAGCAACCGCGTCAAGAAAGACAAGAGTGCTTCCTATGGTTACGACGCTCTGAATGATCGCTACGGCGACATGTTCGAGTTCGGCGTTGTGGACCCTGCCAAAGTGGTTCGTTCCACTCTGCAAAACGGAGCCAGCGTTGCCTGCCTGCTGATGACAACTGATTCCATCGTGGTTGAAGAACCCAAGGAAGAAGAAGACGATCATCATCATGACGACCACCACGACATGGGTGGTATGGGCGGCATGGGTGGCATGCCTGGAATGGGCGGCGGAATGCCCGGAATGGGAATGCCCGGCATGGGAGGCTTCTAGTCTCGTATCGTCGGTCTCTCTGCAGATCGATCGGGGGCCTGTACCGGGCCCCGCCTGTTGTTTGTAACAATTTATACCGGGTCTGAATCCCGGCTTCACAAATACAACCAGACTTACTGGAATAATCGGGAGTTAACTTAATGGAACTGAATCCCCTTGATGACCGTATTGTTATTGAACCCAATGTTGCTGAAGAAACCACTGCCGGTGGTATCGTGCTGCCTGACACGGCACAGGAAAAGCCACAGAGTGGCACCGTGATCGCCGTTGGTCCCGGACGTCTGCTGGAAAGCGGCGAACGCTGCCCGGTTGCCGTTGAAGTAGGCGACGAAGTTCTGTACGGCAAATACGGCGGAACTGACATCGAAGTTTCCGGCAAGGAAGTCAAGATTCTGCGCGAGAGCGACATTCTCGCCAAAATCATTAAATAAAGAACGTTCTTTTATCGGAATACCGGACTGAGACTGAACGTGCCCACGGCACTTCAGTCTCTGCTCTGAGTTGAGAATCTAATTCAAACCAAAATCACGCAGGGGAGAACGGAGCAATCCGATCAAATGTTCGTTCCTGTTAATCAGAGGAGTCAATAAGCGTGGCAAAGCAACTTTTGTTTGAAGATCGCGCACGTACCAAGCTGCAAAAAGGCGTGCAAACTATCAGCGACGCTGTAGCCATCACCATGGGCCCCACCGGGCGCAATGTGATCATCGATAAAAACTTTGGTAACCCCGTGGTCACCAAAGACGGTGTTACAGTCAGTAAAGAAGTGGAAGTCGAAGATCCCTTCGAAAACATGGGAGCCAAACTGGTCAATGAAGTCGCAACCAAGACCAGTGATATCGCTGGTGACGGTACGACCACTGCCACGGTTTTAGCTCGTTCCATTTACACCGAAGGTCTGCGTGGTCTGTCACTGGGTGCCAACCCGATGGTTGTTCGTCGTGGAATCGACAAAGCCGTTGAAGCAGCTGTCGAAGCAATCGAAGCCCTGGCCAAGCCGGTCACTGAGAAAGCAGAAATCGCTCAGGTCGGCGCCATCTCCGCCAACAACGACAACGAAATCGGCAACCTCATCGCTGATGCGGTTGAAAAAGTTGGTCGCGATGGTGTAATCACCGTTGAAGAAGGTAAGGGTAACGAAACCACTCTTTCCTTCGCTGACGGGATGCAGTTCGACAAAGGTTACATTTCTCCCTACTTTGTGACTGACACCGAAGGCATGAAATGCATCCTGGAAGACTGCTACATTCTGATTCACGAATCCAAGATCTCCGCCCTGCGGGATCTGGTTCCACTGCTGGAAAAAGTGTCTCAGACCGGTAAACCCCTGCTGATCATCGCTGAAGATGTCGAAGGTGAGCCGCTGACCGCCCTGGTTGTGAACAAACTGCGTGGCGTTCTGAATATCGCTGCCGTGAAAGCTCCCGGCTTCGGCGACCGTCGTAAAGCCATGCTGGCTGACATCGCTGTGCTCACCGGCGGTACCGTGATCTCAGAAGACCTCGGTATCAAACTCGAATCTGTCGAACTGGCCCAGCTGGGACAGGCCAAGCAGGTCGAAATCACCAAAGACTCCTGCACTCTGATCGAAGGTGCCGGCGATACCGAAGCCCTGCAGGCTCGCGTCGCCCAGATCCGCGGACAGTTGCAGAAGACCGAAAGCGAATACGATCGCGAAAAATTCCAGGAACGCCTGGCAAAACTGACCGGCGGCGTCGCCATCATCTCTGTCGGTGCAGCCACCGAAGCAGAAATGAAACAGACCAAAGCCCGTATGGAAGATGCACTGCACGCAACTCGTGCTGCTGTCGAAGAAGGAATTCTTCCCGGCGGTGGCGTGGCTCTGCTCCGATCCATCGAAGCGGTTACCAAGGTCAAAGGCAAGAACGATGACGAGAAAATCGGCATCAACATTGTCGCCCGTGCCCTGGAAGGCCCGATTCGTCAGATCGCAGAAAACTGCGGTGTTGACGGTGCTGTGATCGCCGACGAAGTGAAAGAGCTGAGTGGCGCCAACGGATACAATGCCTACAGCGGCGAATATGTTGACATGTTCAAAGCCGGCATCATCGATCCTGCCAAGGTTGTCAAGAACGCTCTGAAAAATGCCGCCTCAATCGCAGGCCTGATGCTCACAACCCAGGTACTTATCACTCGCAGTGAAAGCACCGAAGGTGGTAAGCTGGCCGACGTTGAAGGCAGTGTAAGATAATTTCGGCTGCAGTCTGAAATCGAATTTCGAACTCAGACGAAATGATGTAATCTCAGACGGGCCGCCGAAATAAGGTGGCCCGTTTTTTTCAGTTCTGATTGAGCTGCTTGAAACCGAAATACCTCCGCAGCGGACCGGAGATATTTCGCTACTTTAAAATGATGAGTTTGTATTTATGGCAACGAAACGCGATTATTATGAAGTTCTCGGCGTATCGCGCGACGTGACCACTGTAGAGATCAAAAAAGCCTACAAGAAGATGGCGCTCGCCAATCACCCGGACCGTAATCCGGGTGACGAAGAAGCCATCAAACGGTTCAAGGAAGCAGCTGAAGCCTTCGAAGTTCTGGGCGACGATCAAAAACGGGCCCACTACGACCGCTACGGGCATGCCGCCGATTTCGGCGCGGGGGGCGGACATCAGTTCCATGATGTGTCTGATATTTTCAGCGCATTCGGAGACCTGTTTGAAGGGTTCGGCTTCCGTGGCGGTTCCACTCGCGGGGGAAATCGTCCGCGTCAGGGTGAGAGCCTGCGAACCAAAATCGAGATTGATCTGCTGGAAGCAGCTTCAGGCTGTGAACGCGAAATCCAGATCATGCGTCAGGAGCCCTGCGAAACCTGTCACGGTTCAGGAGCCAAACCGGGAACCGATCCTCAGGAATGTGATTACTGTGGCGGAGCCGGCCAGGTCGTGCAGTCTCAGGGCTTTTTCCGCGTCCAGACGACTTGTCCCCGCTGTCGTGGTGCCGGACAGGTGATTGTCGAAAAATGTTCGGACTGTCGCGGTGACGGACGCATCGCTAAGGAAATCACGCTGGATATCAAAGTCCCTCCCGGAATTGATAACGGTATGCAGCTCTGCCTGAGAGGCGAAGGCAACCCGGGCCAGAATGGTGGCCCCCGCGGTGATCTGTATGTTGTCGTCAGCGTCGATGAACACCCCTTGTTCCGTCGCCAGGAGCAGGAACTGAGCTGTCATGTGCCGATTACCTACACGCAGGCGGTTCTGGGAGCTGAGATTGAAATTCCGACCCTGGAAGGACGGCACGAACTGAAAATCAAAGCCGGAACACAACCGGGTGAAGTCTACCGGCTGAAAGGGCTGGGCATGCCGAATCCGCATGGTGGACGACGCGGAGATCTGCATGTGATCGTGCAGATTGATGTGCCTCGCAAAATTTCGGAGCGGGAAGAAGAACTGCTCCGGGAACTGGCTGAAATCGAACACTCGGAAGTTTCCAAGCATCGCAGCCCGAGCCGAGTTTCGTTTTTCGATAAACTCAAGGAATATTTCACGCACGCTGAATGATCAGAGTTGGTCAATCACAGTCGAGATCGTTTTAACGATTCATCTTCTTAATTTTAATAGATAGAGTAAGTTACAGGTCAGAAGCATGACAGATCAGGAACAACCAGAAGACATTCAGAATCAGACACAGGAATCTGCTGCAGCCGAAACGGAAGCAGTAGAGAACTCAACCTCAGTCGAAGCACAACTCGAAACCGCTCTGGCTGAACGCGACGAAAACCAGAACCGTTTTCTGCGTTCCCAGGCTGAGCTGGATAACACACGCAAACGTCATCAGCGGGAACTGGCTGAACTGCGTCAGTACGCGGCAGCTCCTTTTGTGCAGGACATGCTCCCCGCACTGGATAACCTGAAACGGGCCGTGGAAGCTGCTGAAAACGCAGACAACGTCAACGACCTGAAGCTCGGTGTCGAAATGGTGGCCAAGCAGATTCTGGATGTCTTCGCGAAAAATAATGTCAAAGCCATTGAAGCGGTCGGGCAGCCCTTCGATCCGAACCTGCACGAAGCGCTGCAGCAGATGCCTTCTGACGAATATCCATCGATGACTGTTATTCAGGAACTGGAGCAGGGCTTTATTCTGAACGACCGGGTGGTGCGTCCGAGTAAAGTGATTGTCTCCTCAGGACCTGCTGAAAACTGATCAGTATTCCATATTCACTGTTTTTTGAGAGAATCAAAAGATGCCAACGTACGATTACGAATGCTCCCAGTGTCATCACCAGTGGGAAGTGTTTCAGTCCATCACTGCCAAGCCACTTCGTAAATGCCCGGAGTGTGGCAAGCTGAAAGCCAAACGCATCATTGGTGCTGGCGGCGGTATCATTTTCAAGGGTAGCGGTTTTTACGAAACGGATTACCGCAGCAGTTCTTACAAAAAAGCAGCTGCAGCCGACTCAAAAGCACAGTCCGCCAGTTCCGAATCCAAAAGTTCCAGCAGCGACTCCGGATCCTCTTCCAAGAGCGGTTCCAAGGATTCCTGATTACCTTTGAAATTTGACCGGGAATGATCTATAAGAGAATCAGACGCCGATTCAGCTACTCTATTCGTCTGAGGCTCCCATGATCCAACCTCAAACCTGCCCCATTTGCCGCAAGGTCGTCACTACAAAAGCTGGTGACGACCAGTCTGCTTTTCCATTCTGCAGCAAGAAGTGCCGGGATGTCGATTTCTTCCGCTGGTCTGATGGACGCTATGCCATTGTGGAAGATCTGGATCCGCGGCTGATTGAATTGCAGCGCCTGGAGCAAGAGGGTGAACAAGATTTCTAACGCGTCCTCAGCGAACCCTTCTGAATCCGCCGCGACAGATCAGAGTGAGAATCAGGCGAGCGAAGGCTTGTCTCCCATAGTCAAAGGCACACTGTTCGGGTTGCTTTCTGCGCTGGCCTACACAGCTGCCAATATCTCACTACGGGAAGCTGCGGTCGACAACAACGCCGACTGGGCCATCTGGATCTCCGCGTTGAAGTCCATTCCCGCGACCATCGTAGGGTGGATGCTGGTCGCCTATCGCGGTTCCAAAGGCTTACCGGCTCTGCCGCCCAGCCGTCTGGTCATTCCCCTCATTCTGACCGGGTTGCTCATGCAGTTCGGCGGGAACGTCATGTTCCAATGGTCGCTGAGCCTGGGCGGACTGGCCTTCACGGTTCCACTCTGTTTTGCAACACTGCTCGCCACCGGGGCCATCCTGGGACGCCTGTTCCTGGAAGAAGCAATTACCCCCCGCATGTTTGCTTCCATGGTCATCCTGACGGCTGCCATTGTTGTACTCAGTCTGGGGGCGCATCAGGCGGAAGAATCTGTATTCGAACACATGGAGCACCATACCCGATCAATGGTGACAGTTGCTCTGACCATCTTTGTTGCCTGTGTGGCCGGCTGCGCTTATGGAGCCGGTGGGGTCATGATTCGTATAACCGTGCGAGGGGAGATGTCTATCTCCGCATCACTGGTATTGATCAGTACGACCGGTATGGTCTGTCTGAGTGGCGTGGCCTTTTATCGGCTCGGCATCGAAATCCTGTGGATCACGACTCCCTGGCAATACCTGGTCATGCTGGTGGGCGGCATCATGAATGCCATCGCCTTCTTTGCCATTGGTGCGTCCATGAAGCATCTCACGGTCACACGGGTCAACCTGCTCAATGCCTCGCAGACCGCGATGGCTGCGTTTGCCGGCGTCTTCTTCTTTGATGAAAAACTGACGGTCTGGCTCCTGAGCGGAACGGCGCTGACGATCGGCGGTCTGTTCCTGATGGAAAAGAAACGCCCCGCGATCCCCAACAGTTCACTTTCCAAGACGTCACCAGATGACACGACGCAACCGGAGGTCAGCTCGCATGAACAACCTTGAATCATCACCAGAATGGCCTCTCAAAGCAGACAGCATCCCGACGCCTCCGGAACTGCCTTATCCTGATGTCGACTGTGACTGGGAAGCGCTGCACTCCTATCCGGTCATCGATCCAACCGCCTGGGTGACTCCCGATGCCATCGTCACGGGCCGCGTGAGGCTCAAAGCCCGCAGCACAGTCTGGCATCAGTGTGTCTTACGGGGCGACCTGGAATATATCGAAGTTGGCAAAGAGACGAACGTGCAGGACGGCTCGGTGCTGCACACCGATTATGGACATCCCTGTATCCTGGGAGATCGGGTGACGCTCGGACACGCGGCCATCGTACATGGCTCGGTCGTGGAAGATGACGCCATGATCGCGATTGGCGCCACGGTCCTCAGTCGTTGTGTCATTGGCAAAGGCGCGTTGATCGCTGCAGGGGCGCTGGTACGGGAAGGCATCCATGTCCCACCCGGGACACTCTGGGCCGGCTGTCCTGCCCGCCAGATCAAAGTCCTCACGCCGCAACAACAGGAACGCCTGCAGGCTACCTGGCAGCATTATGTGAATCTCGGTACGGCCAGCCTGCAGCGGTTCGGTCGCGAGCATATCGACCGGCTCACTCAGTAAACAACGCGTAATCTGTTCACGAGTTCAAGGCTCTGCAAAAAACTACCAGCAGATCGCATTTTTGCCTCGTAAACAGAGTAGCCGCTATGGTATCCTAAAGCATCAATTTTGTAATGAAACTAATTAACTCAGGATCCTCTTATGAATACTGAAAAGACTCCAACTCCCGCGTCGACGACGCGTCGTGATTTCATCAAATCCAGTTCTGCAGCCGTCGCTGCATCGACTCTGACAGGCAGTGTCTTTGCTGGAACATCTCCCTCAGCCGCACTGCAATCCAGTGTGTTTGCCGCCGGCAGCGATGAAATCCGCGTTGGTCTGGTGGGCTGTGGTGGACGTGGAACCGGGGCAGCTGCCCAGGCACTCGCTGCTGATAAAAACGCCAGACTGGTCGCGATGGGTGACACGTTCTACGATCATCTGGATAAGAGTTATAAGAACCTGAAAAAGAACCCCGTTGGCGAACAGGTGCAGGTCGACGCGGATCATAAATTCGTCGGCTTTGATTCCTATCAGAAAGTCATCGACTGTGTGGACGTGGTTCTGCTGACCACACCGCCTCACTTCCGCCCCATGCAGTTGCGGGCCGCGATTGAAGCCGGAAAACACGTCTTCGCTGAAAAGCCGGTCGCCGTTGATGCACCGGGCGTTCGTTCCGTCATGGAAACCTGCAAGCTGGCCAAAGAGAAAAACCTGTCGATCGTATCTGGCCTCTGCTGGCGCTATCACCAGGGTATGCGGGAAACCTTCAAGCAGATTCATGAAGGGGCCGTCGGCGATGTGATGGCAATCCAGTGCAGCTACAACACCCGCGGTCTGTGGATGTTCAAGCGGGAGCCGGAATGGAGCGACATGGAATGGCAGATGCGCAACTGGCTCTATTTCACCTGGTTGTCTGGTGACTTCAACACCGAACAGCATGTCCACAGCCTGGATAAGATGGCCTGGACAATGAACGACCAGACTCCGATCTCCTGCAGTGGTACAGGTGGCCGCCAGACACGTACCGGCAAAGAGTACGGTCACATTTACGACCACTTCGCGATCGTCTACGAATACCCCAACGGTGTCAAAGGCTTCAGCCGCTGCCGTCAGCAGGATGGTTGTGCTGTCGATGTATCAGATCACGTATTCGGCACCAAGGGTCGCGTCGATGTCTTCAAGCATCGAATCTACGATCCCAAAGGGGAAAAGACCTGGCAGTTCCGCGACAAAAGCAAAAACATGTACCAGGTCGAGCACGATGAATTCTTCGAAAGTATCCGCTCCGGTAACCCGATCAACAATGGTGATTATATGACCAAGAGCACCATGCTGGCGATCATGGGTCGTATGGCTGCGTATACCGGTAAGAGCATTACCTGGGACGAAGCCATGAATTCGCAGGAAGACCTGACTCCCGCAAGTTACGAGTGGGGCCCGATGCCGGTACCGCCCGTCGCTATGCCGGGAATCACCGCTTTTAAATAATCCGATTCAGCTGAAGACCACTGATCACTTCAGCACGAATCTCAGAGACCAACGCCCGCAGGCTGACTGCGGGCGTTTTTTTGTTTAAAACAGCTGACTTTGGAGTCATCTTTCGAACTGAATGAAATTCTGGTGAATAGCGAGTTTTTCGAAACATTTTCTCATCTTCCGTGTTTGATCTTTGTAGCTTGAGTTCCAGCAGTTACGTTAAGACAGGCAAGATCGGGCAGAGCTTCTTCTGCCCCCTTTCGACGGTCTTTTCTGTAACCTTTTTGATAGAATCAACTTAACATTTCTAATTTCCAGTTCGGAGACTCTCAGATGCGTTTGACTCGTCTACTTTCAGTTGGCACGACCCTGCTCGCTATCAGTGCCACAAGCATGCTTTCAGCTCAACCTCCTGAAGGAGGAGACCGTCCCGAGCGTGGCAATCGCCCCGAAGGTCGTGAACGGGGTCCCCGTGATGGAGCTCCTGGTGAGCGTGGGCCACGTGATGGTGAACGTGGTCCGCGTGATCGTGGTCCGGGAGGACGTGGCAATTTCATGATGATGCTCCCGATTTTCGTCGTCCTGGACGTCAACAAAGACGGTGAAATCTCCAAAGAAGAGATGGAAAACGCCACTGCTTCGCTGAAGAAACTGGACAAAGATAAAGACGGGAAACTGTCACAGGAAGAACTCCGTCCTGACTTCGGTAACTTTGGTCGTCGTGATGGCGATCGTCGTGGTCCCGGTGGCGGATTCGGTGGTGGCTTCGGACGTCGCGACGGCGATGGTGGCGGGGACTTCGTGGAACGCATGATGGCCAACGACAAAAACAAAGACGGGAAAATTACCAAGGACGAGCTTCCCGAACGTATGCAGAGGATGTTCGATAACATCGACACCAACAAGGACAAGGCGCTGGATAAAGCAGAACTGACTAAAACTGCAGAACAGTTCAACGCCCGCTTCCGCTCGCGTGGTGGAGATCGTGGTGACCGTGGTGGTGATCGAGGACGTCGCAATTCAGACGGCGATCGCCCGAAACGCCCCGAATCGGACAACTCTGATAACTAGAGACCCATTGTTTCCGTCTGGTTCACCAGCGCATTCTGTTTTTCAAAGGACGATTTTATGCAGTCCCGCGTTGCTGTCTTCGCTTTGTTGATGCTGATTTCCTCAAGCGTTCAGGCAGACTGGATGCGTTTTCGGGGACCAAACGGATCGGGTGTTTCTGACGAAACACAAGCTACGCCTGCCGAGTGGAGTAGTCAGAAAAACCTGAAATGGAAAGTGGCTCTACCAGGGCCCGGTTCATCCAGCCCGATCATTGTGGGTGACAAAGTGTTTGTCACCTGCTGGTCGGGCTATGGGATGAGCCGGAATGAGCCGCCCGGAGACCAGAAAGATCTCAGACGACATCTGATCTGCCTGGATCGCAAGACCGGTAAAATACTCTGGGATCGCAGCGTGAAACCGGTGCTGCCCGAAGATGTGTATACCGGTATGTTCGCTGAACACGGCTTTGCCTCACATACTCCCACTTCGGATGGGAAACACGTCTACGCCTATTTCGGCAAGTCGGGAGCCGTCGCGTATGACATGGAAGGCAATCAACTCTGGCAGACCATCATCGGAGATGAACTCGACCCCCGTCGCTGGGGCTCGTCTTCCAGTCCGATTCTCTACAAAGACCTGCTGATCATCACTGCTTCTGCAGAAAGCGAAGCCATGGTGGCCCTGAATAAGGAAACCGGCAAGGAAGTCTGGCGTCAGGAATCAACGGGTTTCAACGCCACCTGGGGGACTCCCATCGTTGTCCCCGTCAACCAGGAGCGGACCGACCTGGTGATCGGCGTCCCTTATGAAATCTGGGGACTGAATCCTGAAAATGGAAAACTCCGCTGGTACTGTGAGGCCATGGACACTGACACTTACTGTTCCAGTGTGATCGCCGGTAAGGACGGCGTGGTGTATGGCATTGAAGGACGCGGTGGCGGATCGATCGCAGTCAAGGTAGACGGCAGTGGCGATGTGACCAAGTCAAACGTGCTCTGGTCGGGCCGGGATGCGAATCGTATCGAAACACCGATCCTTTATGACGGACGCATCTACTTCTTCTCACGCGGCATCGTGAACTGCATCGATGCCAAAACGGGCGAACGGATCTTCCGGGGCCGACTGGAATCCGATAGCGGATCAACGGCCAGTGAAGAACCTGCCAGAGGCGGTGGTTTTGGCGGAAGACGGGGAGGCGGCGGTTTCCGCGGCAGTGATTACTCCTCGCCAGTGGCTGCAGATGGTAAAATCTATTTCGTCTCCCGCTCCGGTGAAACGTACGTGATTAAAGCCAGCGACAAACTGGAACAGTTGGCCGTCAATCGTCTGACAACCGACGAAGAAGATTTCAGCGCCTCGCCTGCCATCGATGGGGGCGACCTGTTTATCCGCTCGGACAAGCACCTGTATTGTGTCGGCAAATAAGCTGTGGTGACAGGCGCTGGTCAACAGCGCCTATTCGCCTTGAATCGTGACGACCAGCCGTCGGCTGCCACCGTGGTTGCGATGCTCGCAGAGATAAATGCCCTGCCAGGTTCCCAGGCAGAGACGCCCGCCGCTGATGGGGATCGTCAACGAATTTCCAATCATGGATGCTTTCACATGCGCCGGCATGTCATCGGGACCTTCGCAGGTATGAATATAGGGAAACGATTCCGGGGCGATCTTGTTGAACGACATTTCCAGATCGACGGGGACATCCGGATCAGCATTCTCATTGATCGAGAGTGAGGCGGAGGTATGCATGATGAAGACATGCATCAACCCGGTTTCAATCTGAGACAGTTCAGGAACTTCACTGAGTACTTCCCGAGTGACGATATGAAAACCGCGCGGCAGCGCGGGAAGTCGGATCTGTTTCTGTATCCAGGCCATGAGATAAGGCTCCTTCCTGTTAGACGTGGTCGGGCCGCTCTGGTGCCGCTTCGCACTGCGCCCGCCAGCGTAACCAGTGATCGGCCAGCGTGATGGCCAGCATGGCTTCCGCGATGGGGACGAAGCGGGGCAGCAGACAGGGATCGTGACGGCCCTTGGTACGGATCGTCGTCGCTTCCCCTGAGCGGGTCACGGTAGGCTGTTCAATCAGCAGGCTACTGGTCGGTTTCACTGCAGCACGGAAGACCAGCGGCTGTCCGGTGGAAATGCCTCCCAGGCTGCCACCGTGTCGATTCGAATCGGTACTGATGACCGGCGTACCCTCATTTTGTTCCGCGACGAAGTGATCGTTATTTTCACTTCCCCGCATGGTGGCACAGCCAAAACCGGAACCATATTCGACTCCCAGCACCGCCGGGATGCTGAATAATGCTTTTGCGATGTCTGCCTTGAGTTTGTCGAATACCGGCTCACCCAGTCCCGGAGGAACATTCAGGGCCACGACTTCCGCGACACCGCCAATTGAATCCCCGTCTTTGCGGATCTGATCAATAAACGAGATCATCTCCTGTGCCAGACCGTGGTCCGGACAGCGAACGGGATTCGGTGTCCCATCGGCAAACTGTTCGACTTGTTCTGTGGTGATCGTGGTGGGGTCGGCAATCTCGGCTTTGAGATGCCCTACCTGGGTGACATAGCCGACGATCTGTCCGCCGAACGCGGTCTGCAGGATTTTCTTGGCGACAACACCCGCAGCAACGCGCACATTGGTCTCACGGGCACTGGAACGCCCGCCGCCACGATAATCGCGGAATCCATATTTGGCGTCATAAGTGTAGTCGGCGTGTCCCGGGCGATACTTGTCTTTGATATCGCTGTAGTCTTTGCTCCGCTGATCCTCGTTCCGGATCAGGATGGCAAGACTCGTGCCGGTGGTCACCCCTTCGAAGACGCCGGCCAGAATTTCCGGATGATCGGCTTCTTTTCGCTGAGTGACAATCTTGCTCTGCCCGGGTTTCCGCCGGTTGAGGTCGACGAGCAGATCTTCCACGCTGATCGGGATTCCCGGGGGAACACCATCAATAATAACTACATTGCCCGGACCGTGGCTTTCGCCAGCTGTTGTGATCCGAAAGGCTTGTCCAAATGAATTTCCTGCCATACTTTGAATTGTAGCGGGACGTCGGGGAAAATCATCCTCACCAGATGTATCTGGTAGTCGAATTCACCGAGAAGGTAGGAATTGTTCGGAATATTCCCGCTGAAAACCTGCAGAATTGCGACTTCAGCCGCTAAAATGTCGCGGGAGTCGGCCCGGCGCGCCGGTCTCCTGTGTAAATGTATCCAAGTACCGCTCTGTCGCAGAGATAGACTGGAAAGAGTAACCCCGTGTCGAGCCCGCAACCGAATCCCTACGCTAATGCCCAGGCCGCTGGTTGCATGCTATTCAGCCTGATGATCTTTCTGGGATGCATCCTGCCCCTGATGTTCGTGAATCTGGCAGAAACCGCACTGAGAAACCTGCATTTGAGCCCCATGGCTGCGGTTCTGGTCCTGTTTGGCATGATCTTCGGTTCGCTGATCAACTTCCCCATCGCCCGCTTCCCGCTGGATAAAGAGGTGAATGTTCCCTACTTTGGCCCCTTGGGAGGCGTGCAGATCATGCCTCAGATGCAGAAACTGCGTCAGGAAGCGATCGTGGCCGTCAATCTGGGAGGCTGTGTCATTCCGGTCCTGCTGGCGATCTGGCTCTCGCGATACATCTTTGCAGGAGGTCAGATACCCACCCTGGCTATGATTTTCGGTATGGCGTTGAATATTCTGATCTGTAACCGCACGTCGCGACTGGTACCCGGCATGGGAATTGTGATTCCCTTTTTCATCCCTCCGCTGGTAGCTGTCTGCTCCACGATTCTGGGTTTTGGAATCCTCGCCCCGATGGCGGGTGAAGTCGGTCGCGACTTCGAAGCACTGCGTGCCCCGGTTGCTTTCGTGATTGGAATTTCCGGCCCCCTGATCGGTGCTGACCTGATGCACTGGAATGACTTCAAAAAACTGGAAGCTCCCTCCATCAGCATTGGTGGCGCGGGAACCTGGGACGGGATTGTCCTCTCCGGTCTGATCGCGGCCCTGGTTATTTAGCCTGCTGCTGTTCGACCAGAGATTTCAGAAAGGGGATCACGTCCTTCTGATAGGTATAGCCCCCTTTGCCATAGTTACCATGATCATTGTCAAAGCGTTTAGCGACTTTCCCCTGGCGATCAAAAACATAGGTCGCGGGCATCGAAGCCAGCTCGATGGAAGGGAAGAATTCCTCAGCAGCAACATTACTCAGGATATTGGGAAAGTGCGCTCGCTGTTTTGTCAGGAACTGCTTCACCTGAGGGCGGAATGATTCCGGCGGGTGCCGTTTCCCGCCGAAGTAATCACAATTGAACGAGATACAGACCACCGATTCGGGAAACCGCTGCTGCAAAGCAACGAAATCCGGGAACTCCTGTATGCAGGGGGGACAGGAGGTCGACCAGAGATCGACGACAACAATCTGGCCGGCGTGTTCTCGAATCAGTTCTTCAACGCGCCGCCAGTCCCCGATTTCCAGCGGAACGGATGAAACTGACTCATTGGACGCCTGGGAAGGGGAAGCAGCCTCAGTGAGATCCGTCGATTCCGACGACTGGCAGGCAGAGCTCAATATCAGAAGTGTCGAACAGAACACGGTGGTCCAGAACGACTTTTCCTCAAAAAAGATTACGGGGGTTTGCCGTAAATTCACCATGATTGACTTGGTACTCTGCTGCGGAAAATTTTACACTGAGACGCCAATAGCATGGCATTATACCCCCCGATGCAGATGACGACCATCGGTAACTCTTTCCCCGAGACAGAATAGAAAGTCAATCCCTTGGACTGGTGGCAGAATTTATTACTGGCTGGCGTCGGTGTGATTGCAGGTATGCTGAATGTTCTGGCCGGCGGTGGCTCTCTGATCGTCATGCCAACGATGATCTTTCTGGGAATTCCGGGGGCCGTCACAAATGGAACGGCCCGCGTGGCGATCCTGGGACAGAACCTCACAGCGATCGCCGGTTTCAGGCAGAAGGGATTTTCCGACTTCAAGCTCAGTTTTTCTCTGGCGCTGTGTGCGTTGCCCGGTACTTTTCTAGGGGCGTTCCTGGGAACCAAAATCACAGGTGTCTGGTTTAACCGTATCCTGGCAACCGTGATGCTGGGCGTGCTGGTCTCGATGATTCTGGGACAACGCAAAAAGAAAAAACCCCCACAGAATGTCACTGAGGAACTGACAACCGGATCAGAAGAAGTGAATACGGCAGCAACAGAGCCGGCAGAATCCGCAGGCCATTCGGTGGCGGGACACCTGTTGATGGTACTGGCTGGCTTTTATGGCGGTTTCATTCAAGCAGGGATCGGGTTTATCCTGATTGCAATCATGAACAACCTCATGAAGATCGATCTGGTCCGCACGAACATGCACAAGGTCTTCATTGTCGCAATTTACACCATTGCCGCCATCGGTATTTTTGCCTGGCAGGGTAAAATATACTGGGCAACCGGATTGTACCTGACAGTAGGGATGTCCATTGGAGGCTGGATCGGTTCACATCTGGCGGTGAGTAAAGGAGAGTCATTCATACGCACGGTGCTGTATGTGGCTATAGTTTGTATGTCGATCCGGTTATTATTGATGTAGAATCTACCTTCGCGGGATGACCATTTTTGAACGGATTTTTCAGATAGCAGGCAGGAAATGCAATTTACCCAGGCAGGCAGACGCGTTCTCTTACTCTTTTTCCCGTTGATGATCGGGACTGTGTACTTCGTCTGTCTGGTAAACAACGCTTGTGCCGCCGAGCCTGAATTTAATGCATCCCGTTCCTTCGGCTACCTCACGAAAATCTGTCGTTTGAAATCGCGAGTCAGCGGTTCAACCGGCATGGCGGAACAGCAGAAACTGATCGCCGAACATTTTCGCGAGCTGAAGGCCCAGGTCAAGTTTCAGTCCTTCGATGCGCCGCATCCCATCCGGGGCACTCCCGTGCGGATGAACAACATGATCGTCAGCTGGAATCCGGATGCCAAACAACGCATCCTGCTGGCCTGTCATTACGACACACGTCCCTTTCCCGATCGCGACCGCTACAACCCGCAGGGTCTGTTCATCGGTGCGAACGATGGTGCAAGCGGTGTCGCCTTTCTGATGGAACTCGGCAACCTGATGTCTGAGCTCAAAATCAGCCACGGCTACGGAGTCGATTTCGTTTTCTTTGATGGCGAAGAACTGGTCTTCCGACAGAACGATCCCTATTTTCTGGGTTCCAAGTATTTCGCAAACCAATATAAATCGGAACCGCGCGACTACGAATATGTCTACGGCGTGCTGTTCGACATGATTGCCGATAAGAATCTCGCGATCTACATGGAAAAGAACAGTATCAAGTATGCTCCACAGCTGACTCGCAGCATCTGGCTGGCAGCACAAAAAGTGGGGGTCAGGCAGTTCATCCCCCAGGCAAAATTTGAAATCCGCGACGATCATTTACCCTTGAATGAAATCGCGGGGATTCCGACCTGCGACATCATCGACTTCGATTACCCGGCCTGGCATACCACTCGGGATGTTCCCCGTGCCTGTTCGGGTGCGAGCCTGGAAAAAGTGGGCAAAGTCATGATTTACTGGTTACAGAATATTCCCGAAGTTAAAAACTAAACTTGAACCAGGGCACGTGGCGAAAGCCAACCCCTGATCACAGCGTCTGGATATCAGAGGAATGCTGGATTCACTCCTGTTACATCGCGTGCAGTTTGCTTTTACCGCCTCGTTTCATTATCTGTTCCCCCAACTGACAATGGGCCTGGCACTGCTGATTTTTATTCTCAAGACACTGGGACTCCGCGGCCACGCCTGGGCCGATGTCGCCGCTCGCTTCTGGCTGAAAATATTCGGACTGACCTTTGTCATGGGGGTGGTCACCGGGATTCCGCTCGAATTCCAGTTTGGCACAAACTGGTCACAACTGGTGAAGTCCACTGGATCGATTCTGGGCCAGACCCTGGCGATGGAGGGGATCTTTGCCTTCTTTCTGGAATCCGCGTTCCTGTACCTGTTGATCTTTGGGGAAAAGAAACTCAGTAAGAAACTGCACTGGGGGGTCTCGTTTCTCTTACTGCTAGGTACCTGGCTGAGCGGCTACTTCATTATCTGTACCAATGCGTTTCTGCAGCATCCGGTAGGCTATCGCATCGATGAGAACGGCGTCTACCACCTTACCAGCATCTGGGCACTGCTGAGTAATCCCTGGGCACTCAAACAATATCTGCATACGATGACCGGCGCCGTGATCACGGGCAGCTTCACCATGTCTTCGATCGCCGCCTACCATCTGCTGAAACGTGAGCATGTGGATATTTCGAGGAAGTATTTGAAGGTCTCCGTAATCGTCGGATTTACAGCCAGTCTGATCGCCGTCATGCCCACCGGAGACTGGGAGGCGAAACAGGTGCTGAAGCATCAGCCTGTCAAGTTCGCAGCCATGGAAGGCCACTTTCATACCGAAGATGGTGCCGGCATGGTTTTGATCGGCCAACCCAACCTGGATGAACTTAAGATCGATAACCCGATCATTATCCCCAACGTGCTTTCCTTTTTGACCTATGCCAGTTGGAATGCGGAAGTAAAGGGATTGACCGCCTACGATCGCGATCTCTGGCCGGACAATATTGAACTGCTTTACTTCTCATATCACATCATGGCCGGTTTAGGCACGATCTTCATCGCGCTGATGGGACTGAGCAGCCTGATGCTGTTCAAAGGGAAATTGCACACCACGCGCTGGTTGCTCTGGCTGCTGATGCTTTCGCTGCCCTTTCCCTTCATCGCGAATACGGCAGGCTGGTTTACTGCTGAGATCGGTCGACAGCCCTGGTTGATTTATGGATTGATGAAAACCGCAGACGGTGCCTCCCGGAATATTTCGGAAGGGAACGTGATGTTTACCCTGCTGGGCTTTCTGGGACTTTATCTGCTGTTGTCCGTGTTGTATTTTTTCCTGGCTACCCGCCTGATTGCCCACGGACCGGACAGACTGCCACAAGTTGATGCTGAAATCGCTACTGAAGAGGGTATATAAGCGAGATGGAAACACTCTGGTTAATATTGCTGGTCTTTATGATTGCCACCTATGTCGTGCTGGATGGCTTCGACCTGGGAATCGGGGTCCTGCACCTGATCCTGCCCAAAAATCGGTCGGAACAGAAACAGATCATGCAGTCCATCGCTCCTCTGTGGGATGGAAACGAAGTCTGGCTGATCGCCGCGGGTGGCACCATGATGATGGCCTTTCCGGGATTTATGAGTGCGATGTTCAGCGGCTTCTATCTCCCCCTGACGATGGTCGTATGGCTGTTGATCTTCCGGGCCATCAGTATTGAGCTGCCGCACTTTCTCGAAGATTCCCTGTGGGTCCATTTCTGGAATATGATGCTGTTTGTCTCCAGCGGACTGTTGGTCATTATTCCGGGAGCGGCAATGGCGAATGTTTTTCGCGGCGTCCCCCTCAATGCAGAAGGTGACTTCTTCGAACCACTGTGGACCAATTTCCGAATCGGCAAGCAGACAGGCATTCTGGACTGGTTCACGATTCTGGGAGGCATCACCTCCGCAGTGATTCTGCTGCACCATGGTGCACTCTGGCTGATTGCCAAAACAGACGGCGCAATTCAACAAAGAGCACAAATGAGTGCCAACTGGTTATGGGGAGGCTCCATCCTGCTCACTCTGATCATGTTCCCCGCCTGTTATCTGGTCCAGCCCCATGCTCAAGCGAGTATCTCTGATCATCCGTGGATCTGGATTCTGCCCGTCCTGGCATTCCTGGCACTGGGAAGCACGCTGTTGCTCCGCAGACTGAATCGCCCGATGTTCGCGTTCCTGTGTTCGGTCGGATTTATCTACCTGTTCATCTTTGGTGGCACCGCTGCGCTCTACCCAAATCTGCTACCCGGGCTGAATCCGGAGCATCATCTGACGATTTATAACACGTCGCCGTCTCCCGAAAAGCTGGCCGTCACTCTCTGGTGGTGGATTCCCGGGATCACTCTGGTCGGCGTTTATTTCACGATCCTCTTTCGTTCACTACCAAAAGTCATTTCCGCTGCAGCGACCGACGACCATTGAAATCACCAGGAAGGATTGCTGTCCGCATCAACTCCGATTCCCAGAAGCGTAGGAAAATGTTGCTGAAAAACAACAAATCCCTGCATCCCAGTCAGCCTGTTTTCAATCCGGACAAAATGTCTGCTTCGCCGTTTTCTCCATGTTTCCTCCCTCAGCCGGTCTGCACAATAAATTTTCGCTGGACGCGTTTCATCTGAAACCGAATTTGTTAGACTTGAAACTGAGCAGACGGGAAGATTGGAATGGCGACATTTCAACAGATCAAGGGGGTTCCCCCATCAACACTCAAGGATGTACCCATTGTGGCAGATACAATTCCCGGCATTATTGTCGGCACACTCCTGGTTTTATTCGGAGCAGGATTGATTCAGTTACATCGCACTTCCTGGTTTCATCGTCAGCATGACGATGAACTGAGCGATGATGACTACCAGTTCTTCTCCAAACAATATCGCAGGCGGATGCAAACCTCGGGACTGCTGATCCTGATTGGTTTCCTGATCGTCATTGGCGATGCTCCCTACATGCCCTGGAAGACCTACCCGGGGCTCTTCGCCGTCTACTGGGGCGGTATCCTGCTGATCGCGTTCTGGGTGATCCTGAGCGCGATTGCTGACATGAGTGCCTCGCGCGTCCGCTCGACGACGTTGATCTCACGGATTCAGGACCAGCAGCGGATCCTGGAAAAGCAGCTGACAGAACTCAGACAGAAACAGCACCGGAAATCAGAGTCGTCTGAGAAAGAGAATAACGATCAGTCAGACGCGTGATCAGGAAGCGACACGGGCTTTCTTGATGAGGGCATCGGAAGGCAGCCGTTCGTAGCCGAACATCTCGAAGGCTTTCTGCCAGCGTTCGTAGATCTTCTTTTCCTGGGTGGCGTCCATTTCATATTTGTTTTTCTTGTAGGATTTCTGATCCTTCAAATACGGCTGCATGTTCTTTTCCAGGTCTTCAAACCCGGTCAGGTTCAGATGCTCGTAGACTTTTTTCAGTTCACTCACGGGATCGGCAGTAAGATCTTCAAAGCTGACTTCGTGTAATTGTCCTTCCGGAACAATCTGGCGATCCCGCTCGTAAACGTGCAGGTGATTGACGTAAATGTTCGACATATCCTCTTCAAGTTTTTCCATGTCGAGCGGGGCAAAGCCGTTGTCGCCAAACATGGTTTTCCGCAAGTGCAATGTCGAATTATAAACCTTGTACGGGTTGCGATGGATATAGACGAACCGGGCATCGGGGAACATATCCAGCAGGAAACGGATACGAAACGTGTGTGTCGGCGATTTCAACAGCACACGCTTATTACCACCAGAGCGATAGGTCAGTTTCTGCATGAAGTAGCGGAAGGTATCCCGCCAGACTTTGTCTTCTTTGGGAGTCAGCTGATCGAGTTCATAAAACCGATCATAGACTTCGGGCTGATCACTGAACGCGATCGCCAGGTAGGGGGACATCAGGTGCAGTAACAGGATCGATGTTTCATCTTCTTGTGGCAGGTCCCAGGTGACGGGCATATTGTCCATCGGCCGCTGTTTGGGAATCAGATGCTTAACGACATGTTTCAGCACGCGTTCGGTCAGCAGAAAGTGTGAGGGAAACAGCATGGCTCCCATATTGGGATAGATAAACTGCTGATCCATCGACATCAGGTTATGCAGCAGCGTGGTGCCACTCCGCCAGTGACCGATGATGAAGACCGGTGATTCGAGTTTTGTCTGCTTGACTTTGCGACTGTAGATCAGGCTTTCGAGTCCACTCAAACAGGAATTGGAAAGACTCAGAACGCCTGAAGAAATCAAACGGTAAATACCGGACCAGCGAATAGTAGGACGCAACCGCATCAGTTTGACGAAGTTGACAAAATCGATGCCGGACCAGACGCAAAACGGGCCCTGGGTCGATCCATTTTTATTTACCGATTGTTTGGTCATCTGCAGAGAGTGTCCTACACTTAATCAACGCAATTCAACGCCTGCCTGTCGTGGTGTTGCCCGCCTTCAGTAAGCTGAAGCATTCAACCTGGCTGAAGCGTTTAGAATATAATCGATTTTTCTGTATTTGTCTTGGGGAAGGCATGTGGATTAGTGGAGGTCGCCTGACTTTTTCTACCACTCTATCCAATATTGATCCAGTCGGGTATGGGGACCTGTCATGGATTATTTCGGCATCCGTTAAGCCAGACTTGGAAGAACTCTAATCTGTAAGTGGGGATTGGCCAAATACAGACATCAAGACTCGTCACAAAGTACGCGTCCATTCCCATCTTAAACTAACTGTTTCGCCTCAGTTACACAATTGAACTTACGTAAAATAGTTGCGAAACAGGTGTTTCCCAAGTCGGATGGCCTGATTGGGCAAACTGTTCTCAGTTACGGGAATCCGTAGACTTAGTGGACACCAGCCTACTTTAAGAGCTGATTAATGCGGGGGAAATCCTCCTTAAGTGAGGAGTAGAGCCCCTGAAAAACGGGATAGGCTTTGTTGTAGATGCCTTTCGCCTTTGAGTTTACGCTCGTACTCTGCACCACCCGAATGGTGGATGAACAGGCTTCGACCACATCTTTATAGGCCCCGGTTCCCGCAGCTGCCAGCAGCGCCACCCCATAAGCTGGTCCTTCTTCCGCGTTGATGGTTACCACCTTCTGACCGTAGATGTCCGCCTGCAGCTGTCTCCAGAAGGGGCTGCGGGCACCACCACCCGAGAGTCGAATTTCCCTGACCGGAATATTCAATTCCTTGATAATTTCCAGCGAGTCCCGCATCGCATAAGTCGCACCTTCCATGACTGCCCGCCCCAGATGGGAGCGACCATGTCTTAAGCTCAGCCCAATCCAGGCAGCCCGCGCATCGGGATCGGCATGAGGTGTCCGCTCGCCGGTGAGATAAGGCAGAAAGAACAGGCCTTCGCTTCCGGGAGGCGCCTGCTCTGCCTGGGCGGAAATCAGTTCATAAGGATCGACCTTCTTGCGTTTCGCCTCCGCCACCTGTTGTTCGCACAACTGATTGCGATACCACTGCAGACTTCCCCCGGCGGAAAGAACCACGCCCATGACGTGCCACTTATCGCGCACCGCATGGCAGAACGTATGCACGCGTCCTTCAGGATCGATCTGTACTTCATCGCTGTGTGCGAAGACCACGCCGCTGGTTCCCATCGTCGCCGAGATCACACCTTTTTTGACGATACCGTTCCCCACGGCTCCCGCAGCCTGGTCTCCACCACCGCCGACGACTGCGACTCCCTTGGAGAGTCCCAGCAGACCGGCTGCGTCAGCGGTCAGATGCCCGCTGACATCTTCGGATTCATAAACGTCGGGCAGCAGACTGTCATCCAGTTCGAGCTTACTCAACAAAGGACGACTCCAGTTCCGCTGTTTGACATCCAGCAGCAGAGTACCGGATGCGTCGCTGACTTCGGTCGCGAATTCGCCGGTCAGACGGAAACGGATATAGTCTTTGGGCAGCAGAACCTGAACGGTCTTGTCGAAATGTTTCGGTTCATGATTCCGCAACCAGAGAATCTTGGGCGCAGTGAAACCGGTCAGGGCCGGATTGGCGACCAGCTTGATCAGCTTTTTACGACCGCCGGCCCGCTGTTCAATTTCCGCACACTCAGCTGCGGTGCGTTGATCATTCCACAGTAAAGCAGGGCGGATGACTTCATATTTCTTATTCAGAAACACACTGCCGTGCATCTGCCCGCTCAACCCGATGCCTTTGACGTCTGCGGCTTTGATTTTGCCCGTCTTGAGGACCTTCCGAATACTCTTGATTGTTGCCTGCCACCAGTCTTCCGGGTTCTGTTCCGACCAGCCGGGGTGCGGACTATAGAGCGGGTACTCTTCCGTCGCAGACGCCAGAATGGTTCCATCTTCCTGCATCGCCAGCGTTTTGGTACCACTGGTTCCTACATCCACACCCAGAAAAACAGCCATGCTTTGGTTCCTTCTCTCTCGGTCAGTTCATCTTATGCAGTGAAACGGAAAACTGCTGACAGGTTCAGCATACAGTTTTACTCAGGACAGACACAGCCGACGGGATGAATTTCTGCCAGCTCGCGAATCCAGATATTCCGGAATTTGACGGGATTCTTGTGAAACTGCAACTCAATGGGCAGCTTATCTTCATGGGCCGTATAGAAGGGCGGCTGGTGGTAGTAAGTTGCCCCCTGCAGTTCCGTGTGGTTCTGTACGATAACGCCGTTCTGAATGACGGTCAGGTATGCAGGCTTGATCAACTGGCCGTACTCATTGAAACGGGGCGCGTTGAAAATGATGTCGTAAGACTGCCATTCACCTGGTTTGCGGCAGGCATTCACCAGTGGCGGATACTGCTTGTAGATGGCAGCAGCCTGACCGTCGAAGTAGGTTTTGTTGTCATACGAATCGAGAATCTGGACTTCATAATTTCCCATCAGAAACACACCACTGTTGCCACGCCCCTGGCCGTTGCCTTCGACTTTGGCTGGAGTCGCAAATTCAATGTGCAGCTGGCAGTCGCCAAATGACTGTTTGGTCTCGATGCTCTGTTTGTCAGCCACGACATACCCGTCTTTGATCTTCCACTTGTCGCCCCCCTTCCATTGATCCATATTCTTCCCATCGAAGAGGACGATCGCATCGGATGGAGGCTGATGCGGGGCAGTTTCCACAACCTTGGGTTCTTCCCAGATCAGACCATTTTTATATTCTTCGACCAGGTTGGCGTACGTGTGATATGCGGTTCCCAGAAACATTAAAACAATGAGAACACGAAAAACGCGTTTCAGACCAGTCATACTTTACTCCTGTGATCTATCTTGAATTGAGTTAATAATCGGTAATCGGAATCTGAGCCCCATGAGGCCCGGAAAGCGGTTTTCACAGATAACTGCGATCAGTAATCGAGGCTGGCGCCCCCTTCGGCTTCAATGGCCTGTCCGGTAATAAAACTGGAATCCTCAGTGGCCAGGAACAAAGCCAGTTTACCCATCTCTTCGATGGTTCCCATCCGCTTGAAGACCTGCAGATCAGCAACTCGTTTCAGAGCGGTCTGGGGATCGGGCAGTGTCGCTGCCCAGTCGTGCATCAGTGGTGTGTCGATATTACTGGGAAGAATCGCATTCACGCGGATGCCTGCTTCGCCCAGCTCAATCGCCAGTGATTTGGTAAAGCTGACCTGCGCGCCTTTGGTGGAGCAGTAAGCCGTTGAGTGATGCTGCCCCAGAACTGCGGTAATCGACGACATATTGATGATCGTCCCTTTGGTTTTCCGCAAGTGGGGTAACGCGTATTTGGCCCCCGCGAAGGTGCTCAGAAAGTTGACGCGCATCAACTGTTCCATCTCTTCGATGCTGGTTTCTTCCAGGGACATCGCGGGCGGATGCACGCCGGCATTATTGATGATGCAGTCAAGTCGTCCATACTGTTCGACGACCAGTTCGATTGCGGAGCGGAGCTGTTCGTGCTCACCGACATCGCATTGCACGAACATCGCTTTTCCGGGGCCGGCTTCGTTCAGTTCGCGAGCCAGTGCCTGACCTGCCTGAATGCCCCGGGCCAGTATCGCCACGTGGCCACCCTCTGCACAAAAGACACGGGAACAGCCTTCGCCGATCCCCTTGCTGCCACCGGTGACAATCACGACGCGATCTCGAAATCTCATTTTTTCCCTCGCAGGATCTGTTTTGCAGGATCAAATCCGGATAGTCCAGCGACACTCCGGGTTTGACATTTACGGTAACAATTACCGCGAGGGAATTCCAATCCAACGCTAAAGCGAATTCGCGGGCCTGGATTAAATAAATGAGCTTTAGTTTTATTGCGCGTTAAAGAATTCAATTCATGCGGATTGTTCGGAGCCGAGCCGCAAAATCTCCGGGAGTTCAGCAAGATTCAGATTGCCACCACTGAGGACCGCCACCACCTTTTTACCCGCAAACCGATCTTGATATTTCAAGACAGCTGCCAGCGCCGCTGCACCGGCTCCTTCGGCAAGGTTGTGGGTCTCTTTGAGAATGTGGTAAGCCGCCAGCCGCATCTCATCTTCGCCGACCAGTAGAAAGTCATCGACCACCGACTGCATGATCTGTTGTGTCAGCTCGGCTCCAGCGCGGGTCGCGACTCCTTCCGCCCAGGTCTGTGCGGTCTCGGTTGTCTGCGGGCTGCCTGCTTTCCAAGAAAGCTGATTTGCCGGTGCATTCTCTGCCTGCACCGCGATAACTTCCGTTTGGGGATGCAGGTGTTTCGCAACGATGCCCGTGCCACAGACACCGCTGCCCATCCCCACCGGCACAATGACCACATCCGGATCGGGCAGGGTTTCAAAGATTTCGATGCCCTGGGTTCCCACGCCTGCAATCAGCTTGGGTTCATTGGCCGAGTGCACGTAACGTCGCTTCCCATCGACCAGTTCGGTTTCCAGATAGTGTTTGGCTTCATTGAAGTCTTCACCCGCCTCAATGATTTCAGCACCCAGCATCTGGATAGCGCGGACTTTGTCGGGATTATTATGTCGCGGGACCACGATCGTACACTTGATACCAAATCTGCGGGCCGCGAATGCCAGGGACTGACCATGATTGCCGGTCGAACAGCCCATGATACCTGCTTCACGCTCTGCGTCAGACAGGGTACTCACCAGGTTAATACCGCCACGCACTTTGAACGCACCGACCGGCTGGTGGTTTTCGTGTTTCAGGAATAGTCGAGTGCCCGTTAACTGACCCAAGCCAGGCCATTCGAAAAGGGGAGTGGGTGCCAGCACCTCTCTCACGCGGGGGAGGGCCTCCTGGATATCCTGAAACGTTGGAGCTTGCATTTTCGGAACCTGTATTGAATGAAAATGTCGGGAGTGAGCGATACCGCTATGACACCGCTGCTCTTTTGAAGTTCGTGAGATCGCCGGCGATTGTCAAGTTTTGCCCCACTGTTTTTCGGCAGCAAAGCCGAGAACCCTTGTTGCAGGTGCCCGGAGCGACTGATATGATTAGGTCAGGGCTGAAGAAATTCCTCTCTCTGTCCAACATGTTCCTACCTGCCGGATGTTGTTTGTCCGGCTACCGTTAACTCGATTCGTTACGGACCGGTAACACCAAACCAGTTTTCCTCGCGTTTGATGTGCCAGGTAATCCGGGCTCGCTGCCTCCCGGCACTTCTCTCGTGTATTCGACTGAGGGCGAATTACCATGTTGCGAGTCTTGCGCTGTTTTCCAGGCATCACTCTGCTGGCGTTATTCACGCTCCCCGTACAGGCAAACGCCGGACCTCCCCAGGTCAATTTCAACCGAGACATCCGACCGATCCTTTCCCGGAACTGTTTCCACTGTCACGGCCCCGATGCGGAGCATCGCGAAGCCGACTTGCGGCTCGATCAGGAAACCGGTCTGAATTCTACCTCTGAAACGGCCATCATCCATCCCGGGCAGCCGGACCAGAGTGAGCTCTTCGCACGGATTTCCAGTCACGATGCAGACACCGTCATGCCTCCTGCCGACTCAGGCAAGAAACTGACGAGTGAAGAGATCGAACTGTTCAAACAATGGATCGCTGAAGGCGCACAATGGTCGCAACACTGGGCGTATGTCAAACCCCATGCCAGCCCGGTCCCTCAAGTCAAAGACCAGCAGTGGCCCGTGAACTGGATTGACAATTTCGTCCTCTCACGCCTGGAAGAGCAGGGACTGAAACCGTCGCCGGAGGCAGACAAAATTACTCTACTCCGTCGCCTGAGTTTCGACCTGACCGGACTGCCGCCCACGCGGGCAGAAGTCGACGCATTTGTGAAGGATGAGAGTCCCTCTGCATATGAAAAGCAGGTTGATCGCCTGCTGGCATCGCCGCATTATGGCGAACGGATGGCGATGTACTGGCTGGATCTGGTCCGCTTTGCAGATACGGTGGGATACCACGGCGACCAGGATCACCACATTTCCCCTTACCGGGATTACGTGATCGACGCCTTCAATCACAATCTGCCCTTTGATCAGTTTACCCGTGAGCAACTGGCAGGTGACCTGCTGCCTGATCCCAGCTTACAACAGAAAATCGCGACCGGATACAACCGCGTTCTGCAGACATCCCACGAAGGGGGTGTCCAGCGGAAAGAGTATCTGGCGATCTACGCTGCCGACCGGATTCGCAACTTCTCGGGAGTCTGGATGGGAGCCACGATGGGCTGCTGCCAGTGCCACGATCACAAATATGATCCGTATACCGCGAAAGACTTTTATTCGATGGTCGCCTTCTTCGCGGATATTGATGAAGACCAGCATCTGAAACGGGGAGCTGACCGTATTCCGACGATTCGTGAACCGGAAATCTTTCTGTACTCTGAAGAGGAAAAACAGAAAATTGCCAGACTCGACGCCAAAATCAAATCCATCCAGGATAAGTTGAAAGCCATTTCCAGTCCGGATATCCAGAAACAGTCGTCGGAGGAAAAAGAGCAGAAGCTCAAACAGATGGGTAAGCTGAATAAGCAGTTGGGGCCCCTGAAAAAAGAGCGGGAGGCCATCGATCGCGGTGCGGTCAAAACCATGATCACCGTTTCAATCAAACCCCGCGAAATACGAATTTTACCCCGTGGTAACTGGCTGGATGAAAGTGGCCCTGTGGTCCAGCCCGCGATCCCGGAATTCATGGGACAGATTAAAACAGACCATGAGCGTCCCACGCGACTGGACCTGGCCAACTGGCTCTCAGCCAAAGACGGATATGGCCC
This sequence comes from Gimesia benthica, assembly GCF_009720525.1. Classification (NCBI taxonomy): domain Bacteria; kingdom Pseudomonadati; phylum Planctomycetota; class Planctomycetia; order Planctomycetales; family Planctomycetaceae; genus Gimesia; species Gimesia benthica. The sequence goes on along the minus strand of NZ_CP043930.1, from coordinate 5,242,136 downwards.
GCTGATGGCCCGCGTGATGACAAACCGATTCTGGTATCTGTTCTTTGGCCGAGGGATTGCACCAGTGCTGGACGACTTTGGAGGACAGGGAGGGCCACCGCATTACCCTGAACTGCTCGATCAACTGGCGATCAAGTTTTTCGAAGATGAGTGGGACATCAAACAGATGGTGAAATTCATCGTCATGAGCCGCGCCTACCGCCAGTCGTCACTGGAAACTCCCGAACAGCGGAAAACCGATCCCTTCAACAGACGCCTCGACCGCCAGGCCCGCTTCCGTCTGCCTGCTGAGATGATCCGCGATAACGCCCTGGCGATCAGCGGTCTTCTGGTGACCGAGATTGGTGGCCCGAGCGTGAAGCCGTATCAGCCTGCAGGGTACTATCGACATTTGAATTTTCCGAAGCGAAAATATGTGTCGCATCAGGACGAACGACAATGGCGACGCGGAGTCTACATGCATTGGCAGCGTCAGTTCCTGCATCCGATGCTCAAAGCCTTTGATGCTCCCAGTCGCGAAGAATGTACGGCGCAGCGGCCTCGTTCGAACACCCCGATCGCTGCGATGACCTTGCTTAACGATCCTACATTTATTGAAGCAGCCCGCGTTTTCGCGGCACATGTGATCCAGCAGGGCGGTAAATCCGATCAAAGCCGTATCAACTTTGCCTTCACGCAGGCGACGTCACGCGAACCGGAATCGTACGAGGTCGAAGTGCTGCAGGACCTGCTGAACTCGAACCGGCGTGCGTTTGCTGATCGGACAAAAGAGGCCCAGGCTCTGACCAGCACCGGTCTCACTAAAACCGAAGCCAACCTGGAAGCGGTTGAACTCGCGGCCTGGACGGAGGTCACACGGGCTCTGCTCAACCTGAATGAAGTGGTGACGAGGAACTAAGAAGATGTTCGACTTCAATCAATTACAGACACATTTGAATCGGCGTACCTTTCTCTCCCGTTCCGGCGTTGGGCTGGGATCGGCGGCACTGGGATCGCTGCTCACCCGCGATAGTCTGGCTGTAGCGAAATCGAAAACGGTGACAACGGCCAGTGATGGCCTACCCGGTCTGCCGCACTTCGCCCCCAAAGCGAAACGGGTGATCTTTCTCTGCATGGCGGGGGGACCGACTCATCTGGAGACCTTCGATTACAAACCCAAGCTGGCGGAAATGGATGGGAAGCCTTTTCCGGAAAGTTATACCAAAGGACAACCCATTGCCCAGCTGCAGGGTCGCGATCTCAAGTGCCAGGGACCACTGACCAAGTTTCGCAAGTACGGCGAGAACGGCCAGGAGATCAGCGACTTTCTCCCCTGGACTGCCAAAATCGCTGATGATATCTGCATCGTGCGTTCGATGGTCACTGAGCAGATCAATCACGATCCCGCGCACACCTTCATGAACACAGGCACGGCGATCAGCGGTCGACCGTCAATGGGTTCCTGGGTCACTTATGGACTGGGAAGTGAGACCGAAGAACTTCCCGGCTTCGTGGTATTGACCAGTGTCGGCGGACGTAATCCACAACCGATTGCTTCGCGACAGTGGGGAACCGGCTTTCTTCCCAGTCGGTATCAGGGAGTTCAGTTCAATTCGACCGGCGATCCGGTGAACTATCTCAAAAACCCTGCAGGGATTACTGATCCCCAGCAGAAAGAACTGATCGACGCCGTCCGAAAACTGGATCGTTTCCGGAACCAAAGTGTTTCCAATCCGGAAATCGATACCCGCATCGCCGCTTACGAGATGGCGTTTCGGATGCAGACGTCCGTTCCGGATTTGATGGATCTGTCTGACGAATCAAAAGAGACTCTGGAAATGTACGGAGCCGAAGCGGGTTCGGGCACCTATGCCACAAACTGTCTGCTGGCTCGACGACTGGCGGAGCGGGGTTCCCGTTTCATTCACCTCTATCATCGTGGCTGGGATCATCACGGTGACCTGGTCCGCTACATGAATACCTGCTGTGGTCTGACCGATAAACCAACGTGGGCTCTGATCAACGATCTCAAATCACGTGGGATGCTGGATGAAACCCTCGTGATCTGGGGAGGGGAATTTGGCAGAACGCCCATGTTCCAGGGCAAGGGAGGCGCCGGCCGTGACCATCACATAAAAGGTTTTTCCATGTGGATGGCCGGTGGAGGGATAAGAGGTGGAATTTCTTATGGTAATACAGACGAACTAGGCTATAATTCCGTTGAAAACATAGTACACGTGCGTGATCTGCATGCAACCATGCTGCATCTCTTAGGAATTGATCACAAGCGCTTCAGCGTTGAATTCCAGGGCCTGGACACCAAACTCACTGGTGTCGAAGAAGCACGCGTCATTAAAGAAGTACTGACGTAGCAAGGCACTACTATAGTCCCTGAGGCGCCCCGATGGTCTTCCATCGGGGCGTCTTTATTTTCACAGGGAACAAAGTGGAATCAGGAGAGTTTCAGACCTTGAGATCCTCAACTGACTGATCGAGGTCGGCCTGATATCGCTGCCTCACCGGATCCACGATTTCCGTAACAAAGGCATCAACCTGCTCCGGAGCCCGGCCAATGTATTTTCGGGAATCCAGGGCACTAGCCAGATCACAGCCGGCGAAGGCCGGATCTTTCTGCAGGCGTTCGATCAGATCATTTTGACCGCCACGCACTTTCACTTCCGCTCCGGCAGCCTGACTATGCACGCGGATCCGTTCGTGAAGATCCTGGCGATCTCCGCCCGCTTCGACGCCTGCCATCAGGAACTCTTCAGTCGCCATGAAGGGAAGTTCCTCATTGAGGTGTTTCTCAATCACCTTTGGATAGACGACCATACCATCGACAATGTTGCGATACAGAATCAGCACTGCATCAATGGCCAGAAAAGATTGCGGCAGCGACAATCGACGGTTGGCACTGTCATCCAGTGTCCGCTCCATCCACTGGGTGGCTGCGGTATCTTCGGCATTCGCAGTCAGGCTGATCGCGAAACGAGCCAGCGAACACATCCGTTCGGAACGCATGGGGTTGCGTTTGTAAGCCATTGCAGATGAACCAATCTGATTCTTCTCAAACGGCTCTTCCAGTTCTTTGCGGTTCTGCAGAATACGTACATCATTGCCCGCCTTGTGCGCCGACTGACCAATGCCACTGAGGGCACTGAGTACCTGGGCATCGACTTTTCGTGAATAGGTCTGCCCGGTGACTGCGTAGCGATCTTTGAAGCCCAACTTGTCTGTGACGCGGCGATCGAGTTCGTCGACTTTCGCATGATCACCTTTGAAGAGTTGCAGGAATGTTGCCTGGGTACCCGTTGTTCCCTTCACACCCCGGAAACGGAGTTTTTCGATTCGGTATTCAATCTCTTCCAGATCCAGAATCAGATCGTAGCACCACAGCGTTGCCCGTTTACCAACGGTCGTCGGCTGGGCAGGTTGAAGGTGGGTAAACCCGAGGCAGGGCAAGTCACGATATTCGACGGCAAACTTTGCCAGTTGATCGATAACAGCGACGAGCCGTTTGCGAACCTGCTCCAGACTTTCGCGAATCATTACCAGTTCGCTGTTATCGGTGACGAAACAGCTGGTTGCTCCCAGGTGAATAATCGCTTTGGCATCCGGACAGCGTTCGCCGTAGGTATGCACGTGCGCCATTACATCGTGTCGCAGATCTTTTTCTGCTTTCGCTGCCAGTTCGAAATCGATGTCATCGACGGCTGCTCTCAGAGATTCGACCTGTTCCCGGGTGACGGGCAGTCCCATTTCGTGTTGTGATTCTGCCAAGGCCACCCACAGACGTCGCCAGGTGGAGTGCTTTTTCTGAGCCGACCAGATTTGACTCATTTCCTTCGAAGCGTAACGACTGATTAAAGGGTTTTCGTAGGTAAGGTGACTCAATTTCTTCTCTTTCTTCAGCAGTGTGAACCGGCCTGAACTGTGTCAGCCAGTCGTTCACTCAGTTTCTGTTAGCACCAGCAGCCTGATTCCAATTAAGCTGCTTCCACAGGAACAACTTTGACGTTCTCAGCAACATGGACTCCCATGGAGAGCGTCTGTCCGTTCCATTCCGAGACAACAATTCCTGCCTCGCTGTTTTTCTCTTTGACGACTCCCTGCGATCCGAGCTGTAACCCGGAGCGGGAGAGAAAACGTAAAAACTCAGTTTCCTGATCGGTGACCTGAACGATCTTGACGTGTGTACCAGGTTGACACGCCGCGAGGGTGGTCAGGTTCGGATAGGCCCGCCGCATCCGACCGTCGATCGACGGAATAGGATCGCCGTGCGGATCGGCTTCCGGGAAGCCCAGATATTCGTCGATATGGTCCACGAGAAAATCGCTGACCGCGTGCTCCATGTTTTCGGCTTCCGCATGGATCTGATCCCAGGTCAGCTTCAATGTCTGAAACAGGAACAGTTCGATCAGACGGTGTCGTCTGAGGACGCGAATCGCGGAATGCTTACCGGCCTCAGTCAGGCTGGCGCCTTCGTAGGGTCGATATTCCACCAGCTTAGACTGCTTGAGAGTTTTGAGCATGCTGGTGACGGTTCCGGGAGCAACGTCCATGTAGCGGGCCAGTTCTCCGGTGCTGATCCATTCCGAACCGGACTGGAGACTGATCTGCAGGATCGCTTTTAGATAATTCTCGACTGTTAAACTAGTTGCGTTCACCAACAGACTGGTCCCATCAAATCAGCAAGACCCTGGAAAAGAGCGTGAATGAGCACAAAGTCCGAAATCAGGAACCAGGGATCTGAATTTCGTTTTCCTCACGGGTTCATCCTAGCAATATCAGATTTGACTTGGAATCAATAGCCATCACGAAATTGGTGGCATTTTGAGATCACAGGTCGTGATCCCTAATCCAGGGAATCGATTCAAGTGACTGATAAATTAACACTTAATTGAATTCATCAAGGACCTCTGATCTGGTGGTTTTCCCCGGAAAACAAGATTTTGACTGATGGCGCATGTTAGTTTATGCCGATTTTAATGATTGTATGGCTCTCTCTACGCATTTCATTGCCGTATCGTCTGACTCTCCCACTGACAGTAAGGATCGCCGGATGTACCGCTGGCACAAGGTTTGGTTCGCAGCTTTGATGCTCGCTCTGCTATCAGGAGCCTGCAACGTCACTCGTGCGCAGACCGTCTTTCGTAATCTGGAATTGACCGAGTCCCCCGCGCAGCGGAAGGCCGTGATCGGACTGTTGGGTGAATTCAACCAGTGTGCTGCCTATGAAGTCAACCGCTCTGAACTGAACATGAACGCTGTCATTTCCGGTGCAGGGGGAATGACACCCCAGGCTTCAGGATTAATTCGCGTCGTTCGTGGCGGCCGCATCAGCCAGGAAATCTTCTATTCACCAGAAATGGATCTGCCCCTGATGCAGGGTGATGTGTTGATCGCCGTGAAATCATCTGCAAATCTGCTCGAAGACAACACGGTTTCAGGAACGTCACAATCATCGGCATCACGAGGCCTGGTTCAGATTGCCATTCTGAATTTACGCGACTACCCGATTGTATTTGGGGTCCCTGCCGAAATCGCTGATCTGGCCAGCATCTTGCGTTGCCTGCGACAGCCGGTCGAACAGTATGCAACGATGTCAGAATCCATCAAAATTATTCCCCCCGAACGTCGTCGGGCCCAAGCGCAATTCAAAACCAGAAAGCTGACCACCCGCTTCGAATCGGGTACGGTACTGGTTCTGGGTACACCACAAGCGATGAATCTTTCGCTGGTCCCCCGCTCATTACCGACGCCGCGACCTTTACAAAATTCTGCTGCCGCCGGGGCTCGTCTCCATCGGCAGACATCTGCTCCGAGTTCGATCTCTGCCAACGATTCACGTTTCCGTAACGCGACTCCTCTGGATCAGGAAGCTTCCATTGATCCGCGTCAGGTTACGCATCCGGAACTGGAGATTCCTACTCAAGAGCAGAAGGCTGAAGAACCCGAACAGAAACCGCTGCAGCTCAATGGTCCACTGTTGCAACAGACTTCAGCGACTTTGGCTGCGATCCCGAATCCTCTGGGGGCTACTTCAGAGAAAGAAGAGTCTCACTCCGAACATCATCATGCTGATGGGGCTGAGCAGAAGTCTGCTGGCTCTTCCGTTCCCGATCTGGACCTGGGCCGGGCTCCTGAAGCCCCGAAAGATGACGTACAGACTTTGCTCGACGATGAGCATCCGAAATCGGAAATCGAATATGATGAAGAAGAAGCTGGCTTCTGGCCGCCGGGAACCGGGTTTCTGCTACTGGCTGGAGTCGCATTCGCTCTCTGGAAATACCTGCGAAAGAAACCGGTCTTCCCTCAGGAACAGGCAGAGCAGCCTGAGCTCGATTTAGAAGTTTTCGAAGAAGCACAGGTATCTGTGAAACAGGAAGTAAAGGAACAGATATCATCGGAACCGGCGGCGATCATCACCAGCTGGGACGAACTGCCTCCCCTGCCCGAAAAGTCATTGCTGGAGCAGATCCTGGAGAAGCAGATTCCCGTGATTGATGAAACGCCTCAGATTCCGACACAGACATTCATCTACGGACGTCATCAAAGTAAAAAAGGACGCATCGATCAGGCCGAAGCTCTCAAAGGTCCGCATTTCCTGAAACAGAAGACTCCGGATACGAAAGTGGCATCAGGCCACGACGCATCTCCACCACCGGTGCCGGATCCAGTGCGAAATCCAGATGAGAAAAAACTGAAAGCACCGACTTTCCGCTTTGATCGTTCTCATCCCGGGAATACCAAAGACAACGAAGTTCCTGCGGCACCACCTCGACCTCATACAGGTGCCCCAGGAAAAACTCCAGCAGGTTCAGAAAAGAAAACAGAACAAAGCAGTATTCTTGATCGGGTTCTTCAGGCCGTACAGGGAGTCATGCCCAAATGAGTAGTGCCTTACTGACAGGCTCGATCTGCCTGCGAACCTTACAAAACAATGAACAGTTTAAGCTGACGCGGCGTTCCATCGATACGGCTTATGCTGTCATGGATGATACCAACGAGAACCGCCAGTTGCTGCAACGTCTGTCCGTACCGTTCCTGTTTTCAGAAGGGACATTGATTATTCCCGGGGAACAGGCGGGAAAGATCTCTCGTTTCTCCAATCTTGAGCTGCTGCCTCTGATCGAACAGGGGGAACTGGTGCTGAACGACCCCGTTCATCGTCAATTACTCTCTACGCTGATTCAGTCAGTACTGCCGCGGTCTCGGACAACCGGGGAGCACTGTGCCTTCATTACGCCGGGATCGACATCTACATCAGCGTTATCAAAACTGGTGTCTCAGTTAATCGCCCTGCAGGGTTACAAACCATTCGCTACGACGATCACCCTGGCTGCAGGGTTGTCTTCGCTACCAGCCGCCTCGCGATTTTCGGGATATGTCGTTTACCTGGGACACTCGCACTCCGAGATTGGGCTGATCCATCAAAGCCGTGTCGTGGCGCGTCAGTCGACCCCGTATGGCAGTGAATGGATGGACGAACAACTGGCACATGCCTACAAGCTGCTGACCAGGAATCCGGATGGAGAAATGGTTTCTGATCTGGCAGGCGCCCGAGATAAACGTCTCGGCCCGGAAGTCAGTCTGAGCCCTTACCTTTCCAGCCCGTCTGCCATATCCAGCTGGTACGACAGCCTGCTCGACAGTCTGCTGGATCAGTTCGTTTCCCAGATGGCATCCATTCAGGCTTACACTTCCACGCTGGCCACACTACCCGTGATCTACCTGGGCGAACTGGCTACGGTTAACGGACTGGGAGAATTACTGGCTCAGCATTTAAACAGCCGTGACATCCAGTTCGACGCGCAACAGGTCGTCTGTATTCCGGATGCCGCTGATGCAATCATCCGCGGTGCGCTGGTCATTGCCGCGATGGAAGAAGAATCTTCCGCTCAGGCTGCCTGATTGAGACGAGAATCAGGGGCGACTCTGTTTGACCAGACTCTCTGCGAGTTGGTCCATGAATTTCAGGTAGTCGACTTCGAGTGAACGCAGATTCGTTTTAAACGCCTTTTGAAAATCGCGTTCCCGGACATCTGCGGTATAGGGTTTAAGCGGATCGCGCTGGGCAACCTGTTTCAGGTAGCGTGCATAGCGGGCCGGTTGTGTTTCCACCAGGAAAAAGGTGAGCGCCCAGGATTCGGCGTACGCATCCAGTGTCGAAGTTTTAAATAAATTATCTTCCCGGATGAAGGAACGCAGAGAATCCTGTTTGCGTCGGGTGCGAGAATAATTCATGAACCAGATCAGCCGATCGCGGTTGATGCGGGAAGTGGAGTCCGATTTGCCTCCCGTATGGGAACGGAGTTCATCGGACTCGAAAGTAGTCGCCAGGCCTTCTACAACCCAGCGTGGATTATCGCCAATCCGCGAATGGAGACCGGTATTGAAGGCAAGCTGATGCGTCGCTTCATGGATCATGGTATCCCGTAGTGCCTCAGTCAGATTCTTGCCACTATTTGAGATCCGGGAATATGTGAGTTGTGTGCCGCTCTGCGTCTGTTCCAGTTCTCCGACTGTGGGAGCTGCATTCTGGTCGAACAGTGCCGTCCGGTTTGTATAAGGGTGATAGTAACCCAGTAAACCCTGCCCCGCGCGGACACCATCTTTGCGACAGTATTCGAAGAACTGCTGCTGATCCGGAAAGATCACCGCCACCATCATGAATTCAGGAGTTTTCACCTGGTAGCCACGCAAAGCGAAGTAATGACTGAACGACTGATATAGCTCTTCAAACACGTTGGCATAGGCGCGTGCTTTACCGCGGGGGGCACACACCAGGTAATGCCGGGTCGTCGTGACTTCAAACAACGGTCCGAATTCGTCCTGCAGCTGTTTTTTCATCTCGGAAAGAGAAAGCGTTTGAAACTCGGATGCCACCCTGCGGAACGAGGTCACTTTTTTCAAAGGAACTTCTGACAACATACCAGTCTGATCGACCATCCAGCTCACGTCGTGGTCATGAATCAGAGATTTTCCTGTAAAGACCTGGTCTTCGGTCTTTAGTTCGATCAAGGAAGGAGGTTTGGCGCAGACAGGCACTGCCAGCAGGCAGAAGAGACTGACGCCTCTGAGACAGAACAGGAATGATTGCAGGCAGGTTGACATTAATCGGGCCTTAAGTCAGACGACAGGCTGGCGGGGGGGAGTGATGAGTAACATCCTGTTGAAAGTATAATACCTGTCTGGCGGACAGGCTGCGAAAAATCAACATCGGCGACTCTGAGTACAAATTTGCTGTCAAACTGCAAGGAAGGTGCCGGTTTTAACTGATACTCATTCTGGTGAATCTCGATTTCCGGCATTTTCACCATCCGACCAACAGTTACAATGAAGAGTAGCTAATGCGTTTATGATTATTACGATCTCTTCGACTCTTGCCCTGATATAGAAAGCAGCCCCGTGTACCGTTCCTGCACGACCAACTTCCAGATGAGTGGTTTATGCCTGCTTGCTGTATTGAGTCTGACGTCTGTCACACTGTCTGCCCCACCTGAGCCTCCTGCCAGCGAACAACAAACCACAAACAGAAAACAGGTAGAAGAACTGATTCGCCAGCTGGATGATAATCAGCGGATGGTGCGACAGCGGGCCGAACTGGCGCTGGTTGAATTGGGGAAGCCGGTATTGAACCTGCTCCCGGCTCCCGAACTGGTCTCCAGTCCATCCGTTCGCGAGGCGCTGCAACGGATTCGCCTGCAGATCGAGAAACAGGCGGCCCGGGAATCAATCAAAGCCTCCCAGGTTAATCTACAGGGGCATTATTCTTTACAACAGATCCTGCAGACGATCATGAAACAGACGGATAATCAGCTGGACTGGACCCGGTTATCCGAATCACAGCTGAAGCAGCAACTTGATGTTCGTTTTATCGCGACACCGTTCTGGCAAGCCGTTGATGAAGTAACTCACAAGGTGCCAGTAACTTATCAGATTAATGGCCCTCGTGATCAAATCCACTTCGAACCGCGTGCCTCATCAGAATCCAAGACCGCCTCTGATCCCGCAGTCTGTTATGACGGGCCCTTCCGAATTACAGCGGATCGCCTGCAGACGCGTCCTCTGGCAGGGAGTGAGAACCAGGATCTGCTCCGCATTACATTTCGCATTCAGGTCGAGCCCCGTTTACGGCCACTGTTTTTGAGTTATGCCGCCCGCAGACTGCAAGCAGCAGGAACGACGGAAACCAGGCTGCCTCCTTTTAATCCCGGCGCAAAATATGAACTCCCGCTGGGAGAGAGGGGCAAAAATCTGAACTTTACGATGCAGTGGATTCTGGAGCGGGGACAACATCCACAGGCGGTTCGCGTGCATGGTAACCTGGAGATGGAACTGGCTGCAGAAACCCTGCCAATTACGTTTCGCGATCTCTCCTCTTCTCAGGGAGCAGTCCGTCGACGGGGCAACGTGTCGGTCGAACTCGTCGACGTCGAGCGAAAGCAGTTGCCCGACAGTCAGGTTCTCAATGTACGCATCGCCCTGAGCTACGATTATGGCGGGCCTGCATTTGAGTCGCATCGTACCTGGATTTACCACAACCGGGCCTATCTGGAGGATGCGCAGGGGAAAAAATTCTGGCTCGAAGGTTCTTCACAGACGACTCTTGAGAGCACAGGAAAAATTGGCGTGCTCTATCGTTTCACAGGCCTGCCGGCGACTGCGCACCCCGATCAGTTTACTTACCTGGCACCCACCCTGATCACTGCGGCACCGATTGAGCTCCGCTTTGAAAAACTGGAACTCCCGCCGCAAAAGTAGATAGTCTGCTGACATCAGCGGAAGACCTGGTTGGTAGCGTCTTAGTTCTGCTCGGCGAGCACGCGGGCTTCCTGTTGAACCCGTTCGACCATGCCCATCAACCCGTTTTTGCGCTGCGTACTGAGATATTTATCCAGTTGCAGACGGGAGAAATAATCCTTCACATCGATCTTAAGCACTTCATCAGGCGTCCGGTTCTGATAGATCGCCAGCAGAACCGCAATCAGACCTTTGACGATCAGGGCATCGCTGTCTGCATTGATGCGTAATACCTTACGGCCTTCGGATTCCTGCAGGTCCGTCGTCAACCAGACCATACTCTGGCAGCCGTGCACGCGGTTGGTTTCCGTTTTCTCAGTCTCGGGCATCGGCGGCAGTTCAAAACCGAGATCGATCAAAAAGTCGCAACGCTCTTCCCAGTCACCAAGAAAATCAAACTCCTCGAGCAACTCATCAATGGTGATTATTTTCTCATTCATTTCGGTATTCTGTACGGCTGAATTTTGTCTGTCAGACATCGGATTCAATACTATCTCACATTCTATACTATATTATCACAGGGTGAATATGTAGTTCAGAACGCTGCGGCTGAAGAACACGGCTTGCGATCACGCGGGATCAGAGAATCTCCATGGCAGGCTTGATTGGATTTTCCAGCAGTTCGCGGGCAATTTCGATGGCAGTCGCTTCGGCCACTTTGAGTAATGGCTCAGTCGAAGCCAATTCTTCGGTCACGAGATGTGAAATCTGGCCGGCGTCCGATTTTTCCCGAATTTCGGCGTTCATCGGGATCTCGCCCAGGAAGGGAATCTGTAATTCTTCCCCACGGGCTTTGGCACCGCCCCGCCCGAAGATTTCGCCCGACATATTCTCGACAATTCCCAGAACGGGGATTTTAACCTGCCGGAACATCTGCACTGCTTTAACAGCATCCAGCAGAGCAACCTGCTGCGGAGTACAGACGACGACAGCACCTGCCAGTTCCAGCAACTGAGACAATGTTAAGGAAACATCACCGGTACCAGGCGGCATATCAATAATCAGATAATCGAGTTCTCCCCATTCCGTGTCCTGGAGAAACTGGGTGATCGCCTTGTGCAGCATCGGGCCCCGCCAGATCACAGCCTGATCCGGTTCGACGAAAAAGGCCATCGACATGACTTTCAGTCCGTCCGCTTCCACTGGAATAATTCGCGTGAGTGTCTGACCGTCTCTCCCCTGAAACTCCTGCGCCATCGGTTTTTCACTGGTTCCTACCAGATGGGGAATACTGGGGCCGTAGACGTCCGCATCCACCAGACCGACTTTAGCACCAAACTGCTTCAACCCATAAGCCAGGCTGGCAGCAACCGTGCTTTTGCCGACGCCCCCTTTGCCCGCTCCGACGGCGATGACATTCTTCACCTTCAGGCCCAGGCGACCGCCCGACTGTTTGCCCCTGATGTTCGTGGAATATTCCACATCCACATACTGGCATTCGGGGAAGGCTTTCTGAATGGTGCCGCTGATTGACTCAGTCAGTTCTGATTGTAGTGGATAGGAAGGCACGGGCAGTTCGATCCGAACCGTTACCTGTCCGCTGTCACCTGGCTGGACTGACTTTAACAGACCACTTTCCGTCAGGGGCTTACCAAAAACGGGATCTTTCAGATCGGTCAGACTTTTCTGCAGGTTTGCTTCAGTGAATTCGGTATTCGACATCAGTTGAGATTACTTTCCTATTACTTAATACTTCTTCCGGAAACGGGACGGCAGCATTCTTTACACATCAGGGTAGCCGATCACAGTCAGTTCGTTTCTTCCGGATGAGACATTGTCACGCGGGTCTTCGACAGATAAGTCTGACGTTTTTGAGGATAAGGTTCCAGATACCAGCAACAGATTTTGGCGAGGCGATCCGGCTCCAGTTTTCCACTCTGTATATGAAATACGCCCAGCTCACGTAAGGCCCACTCCAGGTTTTCCAGAGGATCCGGTGAAAAGATCATCACCGGAAACCGGGAACGTGCCGTCTGGTGCCTCTGCAGGAACTGTAAACAGACAGTTTTCCCTGCACTGAAATCGAGAATGACCAGCACAGAGCCAGGATCTTCCAGCAGGGTCTGTTGAAACAAGGCCTGCTCCGAAGAGAAACCGGTAATGTTCCAGTCAGACCGGCCTTCAAACTGCCAGCGCAGTTCCGAAACCAGGTGTGCCCGCTCTTCAAGAACAAACACGTTTTTCATGAGATCAATATCCCAGTCAACAATCTGCACAAAACACCACACATCAGATCCAATTGTCTCTCTTCTTCAATCGTATACAGGCACGGGATGAATACAACTCACAGCAGGGGAACAGAATCAGGTCGCGGATAGTTTTTTCAGGTTCCGACTGCTATGGAGCGTGAGCCGCAGCAGAAGGACCACATGTACACATAACGCAAATATATGCCAAACACCGTGTGAGACACCCTTTGCGGAATCGAATGCCGTCATAATCGTTACAAGTACCCCTTCAGGACCCACTTTGGGGGGTGGCCCCACAATTTTGTGTTTATTCAATAACTCTCCGCGGAATCTGGCCGAAAAGATAGGCAGGTTTACCTTTTTAATTACGTGAGGCTATGGACTCCACGGTTAGTTAGCAAACCTCATCTAACCAAACCGAGAAGAGTACCTCACGACCGTCCACGAAGCGAATCCTTGGAGATTGCCTAAATGAAATTGTTAAGTTACGTTGCCGCTGTAGCGGTTGTTTGTTGTGCTGGTGTATCTGCTGAAGCTGCTGGCTTCCTGGGTAAAGGATGCTGTGCTCCTGCCCCTACTTGCTGTGCACCTGCTCCTAAGAAATGCTGTGCCCCCAAGCCAACTTGCTGTGCACCTGCTCCTAAGACCTGCTGTGCTCCCGCACCGAAGGCCTGCTGTGCTCCTGCACCAAAGACTTGCTGTGCACCTGCTCCTAAGACCTGCTGTGCCCCAGCTCCTAAATCTTGCTGCAACACCTGCGAAAGCAGCTGCTGCGGACACAAGAAATTGTTCAATGGTGGCTTCCTGCGGGGTTGCAAAGATCGTTGCGGCAAAATGTTCAACCGTTGCAAAGATCGTTGCTGCAAAGTCAAAGTTCGTTGCTGCAAAGTTAAGAAGTCTTGCTGTGCTCCAGCTCCAACCTGCTGTGCACCAGCTCCTAAGCCGACTTGCTGTGCTCCGTCACCCAAGTCTTGCTGCAACTAATCAGATTTGAAACTAACTGAAATCCCCGCACTAAGGGATTGGTTAATCAGGTCCGAAGGGCAGCTTCAATAATCGTGAACGTCAAGTCCGAGGGAATCACTTCCCTCGGACGGACTTCACCAGAAAGAACGTCCTTCACCAATCGAATCTGAATTGAACTGCGATAAAAAATTGAAAAAAATGGTGTCTCTCTTTAATAGGGAAACATCATTTTTTTTATGCGCGCTGCATTAGAATCGAAAGCTGGCCAGCATCCTTCCAATTTTCGTTAACAGCCATTAGACTCAGGTTTTAACATCTATATTTGTAAGTTTTCGTTTGTTATACCCGATTCAGATTTATAGTGTGCACGTATGAAAGTCTCCGATTTACTTGAACGATATCAATGGGAAAAAATCCCAGACAGCCAGGGGCGGTTCACGCTGAATCAAAGTAAATCCCTGCTCTCAGTGGAAGAACTGATTGGGGCAGAGGATGTGGAGATCAAACAGCATCCCTCTGCTCATCCTCAGGAAACCATTCATATCGTAGAACTTGAGGATGGTGGCCTGATTTCCTATCAGCGCCAGGATGCGACTTTCATCCACACTCTCAATTCAGAAAACATGTTTAAACGCAAACAGTGGGAACTGGGAATCATCTCCTTCAGCCCCCGACAGATGCCCCCCGAAGCCTCAGACAGTCTTTGATTACCCTGTACCACTTTCAGTTTGACTGACTGTTGAGGATCGCATTTTTTCACCGCCAGCTGATCGGTGAATTATTTTTTCATTTTTTTGTTAGTATTCCGGGCCGACTTGACTACGATAGTTGTGGGCAACCTCACTGAATAAACCATTCTCATTTCGTTAGTCAAGCCATTGTTATCACTTAACGATGAGGAGTTCGGTGTGCCTAAAGCAATCTGGAATGAGGCTGTCCTGGTCGAGTCCAACGACACCGTTATGGTGGATGGGGATATCTACTTTCCCATTGAATCGGTCAACTCCCGCTTTCTGAAGAAGAGCACTTCTACATCTACCAGCCCCCAGAAAGGCAAAGCCTTCTTTTACGATGTTGTCGTGGAGGATAAGGTGAACCGGGATGCCGCCTGGTATTATCTCAACCCCGAA
Organism: Gimesia benthica; assembly: GCF_009720525.1. Taxonomy (NCBI): domain Bacteria; kingdom Pseudomonadati; phylum Planctomycetota; class Planctomycetia; order Planctomycetales; family Planctomycetaceae; genus Gimesia; species Gimesia benthica. Next base: position 5,227,066 of record NZ_CP043930.1, on the reverse strand, counting down.
AAAGAATATGGGCAGCTCAAAAACCGGATTGCGTTCTGGAAAGGAGTCGAGCTGACAAACGAATCTGATATCTCATCTTCTACTGACCGTACCAACTGATGAGTTTCTTGATGTCGCCGGTGCGTGATAACGTTTTCACCCGGCTGCGAAAATGAGGCATTCCGAAAACCGGTGAATATCCATGGTGGTGATCGGCAATTGTCATCGCCTCATTGATATCTTCCGCCACAAGTTCTGTTCTCCCCTCTCCTGCGGCAATCCAGCGTGCGATCCAGAGAATTGAGGGGAACATCAGCGCCAGATGGTAGAAACCTTCCACAAACGGGATGTCGTAATAGGCTGCTCCCAGAAAATGCAGCCCCTGAATTTTGACGCGAAAGTAGCGTGAGAATAACTTCTGACTCTCGGCAGGCAGCGCCCCAAACGGCTCTTCCAGGGCAGCGAAAGGGACACGCTGAAAACGTTCCTGCAGTTGAGGTATGTTGCCACTGCCCCGGGTAAACTTCAACGCGGACATCAGCAGCGATAACCGTCTGCCTAACCCCCTGGCTGTTTCCGCATGTGTATCTTTGCGGGCGTATTGTGCTGCCAGCAGGCGAAACTGAATTCCCCCTAACCTGCTGGGAGGCGTGCGGGGGATCTCCAGATCAGCCGGCAGTTCCTGATCCACGGCCTGGGAAATCAATTCGAGAAATTCCGTGAAGCGTTCTCCCTGCACAACGTCAAACCGCGCGTGTTCAATCAACTCAACCCACCCCAGTGCGCGCAATAGACTGGTTTGCACAGGGACTTCTGGATCAGCGAAGAAACGACTGAGCGCGGTAACTGCTTTCAGTGTATCCGGCCAGCCCACCGCTTCCCGTGCCGTCAGATTCGGTGCGGGAGGAGCTTTATGCCGCTTGGGCAACACCTGGTTGACAATCTTTCGAATCGCGGGTTCCTGCCGGTCAATGCGTTCACCCAGGTTCGCAACGACCGAAGGACAACTGAAACGCAGACTGACGGCAATGTCATTGCCTGCAGGATGGAAGGCATACGGATAAACCTGGCAGGCCAGCGGCTTGGCAGGCTCGCCAAATTTAGCATGAATCCGACACAGGCCCCGTTCATCCAGAAAGATACAGGAGCCATCTTCCTGATGTGCCAGGCGGTAGCGTTGGCTGGTCGGTGAGATCCCCATCTTTACGATCACCGGTTTGCTCCCTGGGATCGAATCATCCTCAGCCCAGCGCTGTTTGTCGATCCGTTCTTTTTCTTCCAACGTGATTTCAATCTGATGCTGCTTACAACATCCCCCACAATTATGGCAGTTCCAGTTCTGGATCGTGGGCAGCTTTAATGAGGGAGCAGGCATGAAGAATCTTTAAGACAGACATTGTGAGACAGTTTAATGGGACCGTTAATTGTAAAGATTACAAAAGGGAAACGCAAAGTCAGTCTCTGGTCCATTTTTCTTGCCAACTTTTACAGACGGACCTTGAGAATCGCTGATTCGGTATAGACACATAATCAAGATTCTCTAAAATCCCGCTCGCTTGCTGAACAATCAGATCATTTCTGTTCGGTCTTTCCGCAGAGACCGGCCACATCAATCCCCGCTGTATGTGAAACAGAATGCCCGAAATCTGAATTTCGGCAGGTACCCGTCCATAAGTTTTTCCCTTCCTGCAGATCACCAGTCTCATCCGGGAAATCATTTGGAACATTAAGGACCCAATCATGTCGAGACGATTTTTAATCAATGCCAGCTGGTGCGCACTGTTATGCTGCGCTGCGACCGGCTGTTATCCTCACCATCAGTATCCGTATGGTGGAACTTATCCCGGTCCCTACGGTGCGCCCGGTCCTTATCAGATGCCTCCCGGTACCGTTATTCCGGAATCCACGATTCCCCCCGGGAATTATCCCATGCAACCGGATCTGGGACAGCCTGTACCGCCACCACAGGGCGCTCTGCCTTCCAATGGTTCCCAGGCCTGGAACGATTCATTCCCCAACAATACAAACACTAACTACGATGGCGTCGATACACAGTGGAAACAGCCACTCAACAGTCCTTCCGGTTCGGATATGAACGCGCCCTTCGATGCCAATTCAACAGCATCGGGACGCAACACGAATCCCAGCGGTGGTTTCAACAGCGGTTCTTCCAGCAGCCAGCCTGTGCCGAGCTACCAGGATCCCAACCAGATTCGTCCGAACAATAATCCGCCGATCGATAATACGTTTCCTCAAAACAGCAGTCAGCCCCCGCAGAATGATCCGTTCCCTGCGGACACCAACGATCAGTTCCAGAGCAACAAAAACCCGCAACCACAGGGTGGCAACATCCAGACGGACGATC